>JBOGJG010000141.1:0-1460 GCA_050747825.1 Acidobacteriota bacterium
CTGTCGGGGAGGCTCTCAACGAACTTGCGGCCGCCGACTGGGAGCTGCAGCACCTGGTGCCCCTTTCCCTTCCAGAGACTGATAAGTTCGCAGCGGAGAAGTGGATAGCGACCGGTGTTCTGGTCAACCGCAGCCTCGGTAAGGATGAAGACATCCAGCGGCAAAGGGAGAAGCTCAAGACGGAGATTGGCGCCGCACAGCGACGTCGCGACGCCATTCCCGAGGTCGAGGCGATCAAGCGCACTATAGCAAGGCAGGATATCGAGGCGCTGACCGAGCGACTTGAACGACTTGGCAACCGATGACTTGCGGGCTAACAAGCCGATGAACCTGACGGTCGCCTTCGGCGCCCACAGGTTATCGGCGAGGCGTTAGTTCAGCTGTTCATCCGACACGGAGATCAGCCCCTCTTATACCCATGCTCAATCCACCCGTAATAGGAATTCGGCTTGTGGCGGATGAGCTCCTCCCCACAGATGGCGCAGCCGCTTCGCCTGCGGCGGAGCTGGCGGAAGCTCGTCGATTTTCTGAAACGACTCGATTTCATCTATTGGAAGTTTGAGTTTTTGGATATTCAAAAATGTGGGTAGGTCGGGTAAGGGTCGCGGGAAGATCGAGCCTCTACGGGGCGATTAAAGGGAAAGTTTTCGCGGCGTGGGCCCTCAAACACCCGGTGAGCGGTTTCCTGCCGCCTGCGCGCGTACTGGCAAAGCCAGATGATTTTGCCTGACCGGGAGATTGGGCGCAGGGCGCGATGTTTGGCGCAGCGGGGCGGCATGGAAGAATAGTTAGCCTGGCTGAGGAGTTGAAAATAGCGCTCCCGGGTCACCCCTGCGGTGCGCAGGTTGTTCTTGATGATGAACACCGGCACCTGGGAGTACATGGGGATGACCACGGGGCGCAGGACACCTGCTTTGGTGAAGACCATATGGTCGCCTTCCTCCCGGACAAAGCGGAAGCCATCGAGCTCAAAGACGCGGGCCAGCTTTTTGTATGAGACTGGGCTAAGCTTTGGCATGCGCGAGCGGGAGAGGGAGAGAAACTCGCTGCATGCTGATAAACTTGGGACCCTCCAGGCGCTGCCGGCGTTTCACGTAGCCGGCTTCCGCCAGGATCTGCGCAAGGGTTCCCATCTTTTCGGCTTCCTCCAGAAAAAGCCGCACTGCTTCCAGTAAGTTCTTCTGGGCTTTTTCCTTCGTGCCTCCACAGGAAGAGACATCAAGCTCAGGAGTGTAGGCGACGTACATTCGACCCTCTTTTAAGATTTGAGTGGTGAACTGGATTTGCATACTGCTAGTGTAGTGTCCAACAAATAACTGGACAATTGATCTGGTTCATCTTATGCTGAGGGCATGACTTCATCGTGCCAACTTTCGTCCTCAGAGGAGCAGCAGATTCGGCAGTGGGTTGCAGCCCACGGTACGCCCCAGCAGGTGGCACTGCGCTGCCGGATCGTGCTG
>JBOGJG010000142.1:0-4998 GCA_050747825.1 Acidobacteriota bacterium
CTCTACACAACGGCACCTGAAATGGAGTATCGGCCGGGCCACAGTCGATCCATCACCCGCTTTGCGCGCATACACTCCGTTGATTTTCCGCGTTTCGCCATGCATCGGTCGGCAGATGGGGCACAGCCGATCGTCAGGAGTCACCACCCAGAAGACCTCCCACTCAGACTCCTCCAGCAGACCGCGCTCCACGGCCTGCCGCCACATTAGATCCTGCCCCGAAGCCACAGCGTCCAGGGTGACCGTCTGGGCCAGACCTTCCGCCCTCTCACGCAGCAGTCGATCGGCGTATTTCTTGGCTAGATCCTCTTTTTTAGCCGCCGATAGAGCTTGGGAGAATCCGCGCAGCCCCCCGCGCATCAACCGCCGTCGCTCTGCGTTCCCAATCTCCATATCGCGCACTGGTACACCCACCTCCAGGGTGTCTAAAAACTTACGGTAATTCTCCACAGCCTTGACCTGCTTCGGAGTCAGTCCGACCAGTCCCTCGAGCTCTTCGGCGAAGCGACGCGGGGAAAAGCGCCCTTCCATGGACTGCGCGAAGATCTCGCGGATACCCTTGCGGGTGTTTGCGTCCAACTCGGTCAGGATCTCGGCGCCTTGCCGGCGAATCAATTCCAGCACCTGCGGATGGGCGCCGTCGAAAGTGATCGACACGTTTTTCAGGATATCGTCGCTCAAGCGTGTGGCCGCCAATTGTCCTGCGTCCTGCAAGACGCCTCGCTGAATGTTGCGGATTTGGATCTGAAGTTCTTCCGAGATCTGATCGAAAACTCCCTCCACCAAACGAATGGCCTCCGTAATATCGCCTTTCGCATAAGCCTGGCGGACCTTCTGTAAAGGAATCCCGTCCTGGAGCTGAACGACCGCATCCAGAAACGCCTTCTTGACTTCAGGCTCGGCCTCATCGGCGATCCGGTGTAGATCGGTCCAGACGTCTTTGGCTGTGGAACGCTCCTGCCTCTTTGCCATCAGAGTTCAGCCCCCGATCCGATCAATTGCTGCTCCTCTTCCACCGTGCGGCTCTCCGGCATCATCTCGCCCCGTTTCAGGTTGAAGAAGAACGTATCGTAGGAGATGGCCTGGCTCTGCCACAAGCCCATCAGCGCCGTCATCTCCGGAGCGGTCAGAGCCACATCCAAAAAGTCTGAGTTCAGCGCGACCGACACATCCTGCTCGTTCATCCCCTCCCACCAGACCAGCCAGCCTAACGCTTTGGTGAGTCCCTCGCTCAGAGTGTGCGAAATGGATTGCAGCACGCTTATTTCCCCGCTTTGCCGGATGCGATGGGTCTCAGACGCCTCGGCGAAGCTCTTTTTCTCCTCCAGCATTCGGGCACCCAGCACGGCCATGAGCTGCTCTTTGTCCTGGAGGGCTTTTTCGAGCGCGCCCAGTCCTTGACCCGTAAACTCAATAAACTTACCGTCTGCTCCGACCTGCGAGCTGACCAGTGCCTGAGAAGAGCCGACCTTGATCTCCTCCTCGGTGTCGAAACCAAACAGGGCCAGCGAGGGAAATCCGGTCCAGTGGCGGCCGTTCTCCAGATCGGCGCTCGATCGGTAGTGAGACAGGTTGGCATCCACCAGATCGAGCAGCGGCGGCTTTTCTATCTCCGGGTCGACGGCGCTGGTTCCCAGGAAAACGAAGGGAATAAAGTCCAGGCGCTCACCACCGCGAATCGGCCGAAAGGAGTCGGTCATGACCAGCTTGGATTCATGCCCGTCTCCTTTCTCTCGCCAGATCTGGGTCTCGTAGCGGTCCTCCTCGTCCAGGCGCAGGACTCGGTACCGGGTGATCTCCTCCGTTTCAAATTCGTCCGCCCCATCTTCTTCGACGAGTTCCTCCAGGACCACGAGCGCGAGGATCTCTTGGCCGCCGCGCCGGACCGTTTTCCAGTTGATGATGCGCTCGGCGGCGTAGGGAGCCAGATACGTCCGGTTTTCTGCCGTACCCGCCTGGGGCCGCTCCACCAGAAGGCCCATGCGGCCCACCAGGATCACGTCTTCCACGGCTGTCTTGGCCAGCATGCGAAGCGAGGAGCCGGTGCGGGTGACATCCTTGATGACGGGCTCGAGCGATTCCGGGTGCGCGATTTCCGGGTCTTTCCGAAATATGGCTCCGGAGAGTGCCTGGACTGTCCGGGCCGTAAATCCGTACCACAGGGCACGATCCTTGTAGGACTGGTACTCTTTATCGGTCTGACCAGACAGTCTGGGCAGGTAATCCTCTCCTGCCTCTTTGATGGCATCCGAACCCTCAGAGGCATCTCGACAGCGCTTCCACCATTGCAAGGCCGAGGAGTATTGCGGGCGGGCGGTATCGACTGGCATTTAGATTCCTGTCACCTGCAGCCGGCGCAGCTCCTTGCGCTGATGCAGGACCCTGTAGCGCAGGCCGTCCCACCAATGATCCTCCCCTTCCGAGTCAGCATCATCCGGCTTGACCGGGTCGCGGGCCAGGATGGGAAGCGTGCGGATGCCGTGCTCGCAGGTGTTGAAGAAATAAAGCGCCGGCTGCTCCTGTTTTTCCTTCAGAGCGGCCGCCAGCATGGACCGGATCTTCTGGGCTCCATTGACCCGGCTCCCGGGGCCTTTGTCGGCCTCGGTCCAGCGGACTCCAACGCGCTGCATATCCGCGGCAATCGAATCGCCGCTCGTGACGTTAAAGATCTGGGTGTCGGCCGGGCCCGGCTTCACGCGAGAGCCCCAGGGCAAGTCCTTTTCCTTGGCCTTGACGCTGCGGGCGATCTCGCCGTTGGAATAGCGGCAGCCCTGGTTGGGCTTGCCGTTCCAGCCGTAGATCTCGGCAATGACGAACAGAGTCCCTTTCTGGTACAGCCGCCCGGTGCCGTCTTTTAGTCTAGCCGGCGTCTCTCCGTCCGCCTCCGCAAAATAGAGGACGGAGAAGGGCTTCGTGCTCCCCCAATCAAAAGACCGGTCGATGTGCCAGCCTGCAGGGATCTCGAAGGGCTCGATCACATGAGTGGCTTCATTCCAGATGTCTCCGACGATTCCACCCTCTTTGAGCCGGCGCTCGTGCTGGTGCTCGCTCAGGAATGCGTCCAGGCCGATGTCGTCCACGATGTCCTGGCAACGCGCAAGATTCAGACCTTCCCAGGTTGGTTTTCCACCCGTCAGGACCGTGTGATCCTCCTTGCGCTCGTACTTGAGATCGACGATGGCCGGATGAGGCCCGGAGATGACGCGATCGGACAGAAACTGGGCGCGGCCGTCTACGAGGCGCGAGAAGACCGATTCAGGGTGAATCAGGTTTTGCACCGACAGCACTACCAGGTCCTCCATCGATCCCGAGGGCAGGACCTTGCGCGTAAGCATCTTGATTTTCTTCTCAACAATTTTGATCGTGTCGGTTTCATCGTCGATATCGTCCAGGACGATCATGTCCGGACGATCCATTTCCAGCTTGATGCCGCGGGCCGCCGTGTTGAGCCCCAGCGCATCGACCGTAAATCCGGAGCGGCTACGCAGGCGGTTGCGCCTCCAGCCTTTGGAGTGTCCGTAGCGGGTGAGCGCCCTTTGGGTCAGATCCGGGCAAATCTCTCCGAGCACTGGGCTCTCCAGGACGGCCGCCACGTTTTGCACGTGATCGTCAGCCTGATCCTGGGTGCCGCTGACGTACAGCACGTATTTGCGCGCTCTCCTGGCGCCCACGGTGGCGCAGGCCAGTTCGGCGTTGGTGGATTTGCCGCCGTCCCTGGGCCAGATGGCCACGAACGCTCTCTGGCGCTCGCCGCGCCGGATATTCCAGATCCAGCGCCACATCTCACGGTGATGTCCGGCAAACGGCACCGGGCGCCCCTGCCGGTCCGTGAAATATTGCCCGAACACCGTCCGCAGCCACTTCTCCCAGGGCTCGCTAGTGGATCTGCGTGCTTTCTCCCGCTGGACCAGCGCCGTCCAGTAGTTCCTGGATCTTGGATAGCTCCCTATCGGAGAGGTGGGAGAGATCCTCGGTAATAAGACGCTGGCTCGGGACGAAGTCGCCGTACTTCTCATACCAGAGTTTGATCGCTTCTAGATTGCCATCGAGGCAAAGTTTCAGATGGGACTGCCGAACGTCGGACATATCCGAGATCACCGACTCCTGGAGCATGTGGCGAAACCACGCCACGAACTTCGGATTCTTGAGGGCTCGGTAAAAAGTCTTTCTGTCAACCTTCGCGGCCTCACAGCGTGCTGTCACGCTTGCCTTTACGTCCGGGTCCAGATAAGCGCGCAGCAACCGCCAGGCCCAGGCGTTCGGTTCCAGCTTTTGTGGCTTTTTGTTGGCTTTTTTCTTAACCACTTTGCCGCGCTCTAACTGCCCGCTTCGCCTCATTTACTACCCACTCGGCATTGATCTCGTACTCGCGCTTGTACTGCCGGAATTCTTCTTCAGATGGATCTTCCTGCCGGCGCCGGACTCTTACCCGGAATCCGCTGGTGAAGGTGTACGTGCGGCAGAACTTAGGCCTGGCCACTCCAGGGATCCGTCGGCCGGAGTGAAAGCGCACGTCTTCCTTGTGCTCCTGCAGAAAGAAGATCGATTCCTTCCGCTGAGTCCTATGCTTGCGGTGCTGTCTGGGCAGAGTTGTCCTATGTTCTTTGGCCCCGCAATGCTCCATCGGAGGAGGGCCTTGGTTTAGATTTTCCTTTGGATCGCCTTCGATTTTGGACACGGCGACCCGAAAAGTTTGGGTCAGCCGCGTTATGGTGGACGTTGGACCGACTGGCGCCATGATAAACATACCCGCCTGACATTGTCAAGCGCTTTTTACTACTGGGAGAGGCCCTCCATGGATGGCCAACCATGGGAGCGCCATGGATGGCCAAGTTTCTCCCCCCGCGCGCGAGGCCGACCATGAGGATGGCGAGCCGCCGGAACCCACGGTGTCTGGGACAAAGAGTGATTCTACTCCGTAGTTGGGCCGGACGTGGACGGGAGAAGACTTAAGATCACCCCGTTCCCTGACCTTGACTTTTTTCCTCTCAGGCGTCC
>JBOGJG010000143.1:0-10139 GCA_050747825.1 Acidobacteriota bacterium
CAAGATTAACCGTTGCAGCTTGATCGGCTCGCCCCCCCGATCATCCACGGGAACGAAGACTGTCAGTTCCTGCTCGATGCCATGACTGTTATGCTCGAAGACCATGTAACCCGCCCCATGTCTAGCCCGGTACGCGGTCTCCTCGCGAATGGGCGAGGCGGTCGGCGTCCAGTAGATTCCGCTATCCTCGTCACGGATGTAAATCGCCTCGGCCGGTGGATCGATCACCGGGTCGTTTGACCATTGCGTCAGGCGGTTGCGCTGACTGTTGCCCTGCCAGGTAAAGCCGGCCCCCGTTTCGCTGAGTAGGGTTCCGAAGGTCGGATTGGCGATGACGTTGATCCAGGGCGCGGGCGTGTGCACGCCCGGACCGAGGTAGATTGCGTATTCACGTCCGTCCGGAGTAAAGCCCCCGAGGCTGTTGAAGAAGGGGAGTTCCATAAAGGGGAGTGCGGCCGAAGGATCCCGGGGATCGCGTTTCCTGGCGATGGTTTCGCGCAAATCGGATGCTTCCGGCGCCGCACCCAATTGCTGGGGCAACGGGCCGCGGGCCGCCACCATCACCACGCATGCCACAGCCCGCAGCAGTGTCAGGTCTTCGGATGGGATAAGATCCGCGTTGCGCAAATAGACGCCCCCAGGCCGATCCATTCCCGAATCGGCTGCATGGAATTGGATCAGGTGTTCGAGCTCTTCGCGCAGCGGTTGCTCGTAGCCGCTGGGCTCCTCGTTCAGGATCACCAGGTCGGACACGAGTCCGTGCATGCGCCAATAGGTATGCGCCTGGAGCATTTGACGGACCAGGCTCAGATCGCGCGCCTCGCCAATGGCCACCAAGGCTATCGGCAAATCGCCCGAAATACCGTAGGCCCACAAGCCGGCCTGGCCTTTGCGGTTTTCAGCGATCCGTTGCGCGGCCGAGCGCAGGAGAGGATTGGGATAGAGCAGATGGCTGGCCAGTTGCTGGAAGCGGCGCGCTTCGTCGGGCTGGATGCGCAGCAGTCGCAACTCGAGCTGGGCCGCAGCCCAAGCGAAATCCATCGCCCGATCGATCGCACGGTGATCGCCATACTTGCCCATCAGGTTTACGACCTGCTCGCGCGCTTCGCCGGCGGCCAGAACCAGGGAAACCTGGACCCGCTGGTCGGGCGCCAGGGTGAGGCTCTGACGCAGGCTGAGGATCGGGTCCAGGACAAACCCCTGGCTATTCCCGGGCTCCTGCAAGGCACCCATCGGGCCGGCAAGCGTGCGACCGCGGCCGATGAATCGGCACCGGTCGGTCTCGAAGCGCAAGGCCTCATCTTCGGCCTTCTCCAGCGTAAAGCGATGCGCGACATAGATGGGCGGATCGCCGCTGCTGCGAGGCCGACGGCAGGCCAGGAGCGCTTGCTGCTCGGGCAGCGCCTCGGTCTGGATGAACAGCTTGTTGAACGCCGGATGCTGCCGGTCGGCGTTGTGCGGCGCCAGCGCCAGTTCAATATAGCTCGTCAGATCGAGCCGTCGGGCACGCGTGGACCGATTGATCAGCGTCATGCGCCGGATCTCAACGTCATCTTCCAGCGCGACGATAACCTCGGTTTCACTCTCAATGCCGCCATCGACGCGTCGGAACACGGCACGGTCCAGCGTGAAGTTGGCGCAGTATTCCTCAACCTTCCCGCCGGTTGGATGATAGCTGTTGCACCACAAGCGGCCGGAATCGGCGTCATGAATGTAACAGAAGGTTCCCCACGAATCCCGGGTGGGATCCGACCGCCAGCGCGTGATTTCAAAGTCACCCCAGCGGCTGTAGCCACCGCCGGCGTTGGTCAGCATCAGGCTGTAGCGGCCATTGCACAGTAGTTGGGTTTTGGGCGTGGTGGTATGGGGCGTTTCGAACTGGCTCACCGAGGGCGCGACTTCGCCGATCCCCGCCACCGAAGAGACTCGCTCGCGCGTGGAGATATGGTGCAGCGGCGGAACGTGCGGGATGCGTTCATGAAGCAAAGGCTCCACCGCCCCCACGCGCGGATCGGCATGGAAGTGTTGCTGGAGCGCATTGTCATGCAAGAAGTTGGTCAGCGAGAGAAAGCTCATTCCGTGATGATGCGCCATATAGGCGCGCACGATCACCCCCCGCTCGCCCTCGCGGCTGGGTTGCCGGCTATAGTCCAGCGCTTCGAAATAGCCGAAATCGTTCAGCAGCCCCAGATCGTCCAGTCGTTTCAGGTTCCGCACCGTTTCTCGCGGCGCGATATTCAGCGCCAGCAGGGTGGCATAGGGCGCAATGACGATCTTTTCCGCCAGGCCGCGCTTGAGTCCGAGTGCCGGGACGCCGAAGGCCTGGTATTGGTAAGTCATGCGCACGTCCAAATCTCCGAAGGCAGACTCTGAGATCCCCCAAGGTACCCGGTGCTTGCGGGCATAGGTGATCTGGATGGCCACGGCTTCCCTGGCGGCTTGATCCAACAGGGAGCCCACATAGGAGCGCTGGAAAAGCAGCGGCATCAGGTATTCGAACATCGACCCGGTCCAACTGAGCAGCGCCCGGCGCCGGCCGATGGCGCCGTAGGGCCGGCTCATGGCGAACCAGTGCTCAACGGGGATATCCCCGCGGGCGATGGCGACGAAGCTTCCGAGGCGCGCTTCGCTCGCCAGCAGATCGTAAAAAGCGCGATCCAGGCGTCCTTCCGAAACATTAAAACCAATCGAAAAAAGCCGGCGTTCGGCCCTATACAGGAAACGCATGTTCATCGATTCGGAGAGTTCGCGACAAGCCCGGAGGATCCGCCCGCCCGAAGCCAGCGTTTCACCGGCCAACCATTTTGACTTATTGAACGCCTCCAGCGTGCGGTCAATCCAGCCCAGAAGGGCGGACTCGCCCGAGGGCGCTTGGGCGCGAATTGCCTGGAAGGACTGGAACCAGGCGAGATTGCCTTTGGCAAGATCCTGCAGCGAAGGCGCGTGATGAAGGGCCTCGTGGAATGCCGGCAGAGCATCCGGATCCAGCAGGGCGACCTCGTCCTCCGTCTTCTCAGCCAGGATTTCAATCCAGGGCAGGTAACGATCCACGATGTTCAGCCAAGCCGCCAGTTGGCGCTGCAGCTGCCCCACCCAATAACCCGTGCCCGCCTGAGCCGCAGCGACCCCACTTGCCTTTTCGGCCAGTTGCCAGACGCTCCGCTCCGCCCGCCGCAGCAGGAGCAGTTTGTCCACCACATGGTCCGGCGGGGATTCCCAGGCGCGCAGCAGATCATTCAAAGTGTCCACATCCAAGCCGGAAGATCTTTCTTTGCGGGCAGTTTCTCGCAGGATTTCTCCGGCGTCCCGCAGACCCGCAAAAGCTTTCGCGTCCAACAACGGCGCCCGGATGAGCGACTCAAGCCCCTGGTCCAGGACCCACAAGGCGCCCAGCAAATTGCCGCTGTCCACCGTGGAAACGTAGCGCGGTTTCAGGGGCGCTAGAGTTGGAATCTCGTACCAATTGAGCAAATGCCCCTCGTAACGCTCCAGCTTGCCGATCGTGGCCATCGTCTTGGACAGCTTGTCGGCGGCCCCATCAACGGTGAGATATCCGAAATCATGCGCGCCGAGCACGCTGGTCATCCATACGGCGATATTGGTGGGGCTGGTCCGCATGGCCAGTCCATTCCGATGGGAAATCTGGTAATTATCGGGGGGCAGCCAGGAGGTTTCTTCATTCACAAAGTCCGAGAAATAGCGCCAGGTGCGCCGCGCCACATTTCTCAGGAATTGCCGATCCTCTGGCGGAAGCAAGGATTGCGGTTGCTTCACCTGTGGCCGGCGGCTGAGAAGCCAGCCGATCATCGGGGAAAGAAACCAGAGCACGAGCCAGGGGCCGGCCACCCCAAGGTTGGCCGGTCGCCAGTGCTGGACCGCCCACCCCACGAGCACACTGAACAGGCTCGCCAGGCCCATCGAAAGCATGAACACGGGCATCCTGGACTGGGCCCTGCCCTGCATCGCCTGGGCCGAAGTCCACTCCAATAGGCCGCGACGAGAGATGAGGCGGCGATACCAGACCCGCGCGATGGCATCCAGAGCCTGCCCTGCCTGATAGGGCAACAGTGCCGCTTCAACCATCACCCGCAGCAGATCGTGCGTCAGCTTGGAGAGGGAGATGCCCCGCAGTCCCCGGCGCGTGGTCGCCCAGGTGAAGGGCTGCGCCAAAGAGTGAAAAAGCAGTTGCATGGAGACCACGACAGTGGCCACCCAACCCGCCCGGGAGGAGATCAGCCAGCAGACCAGTAACAGGACCAGGCTGGCTGCGGGCAGCAGACTGCGGCGCAAGTTGTCGAAGATTTTCCAGCGGTCAAACCAGGAGAGCGGGTTTGGCCCCGACCGTCCGCCGGGCAGGGGAACACGGGGCATCATCCAATCGGCGATTTGCCAATCGCCCCGAATCCAGCGATGCTGCCGCTTGATGTAAGTCAGGTAATCCTGAGGGAACTCCTCATAAAGCTCGATATCGCTGGCCAGGCCCACCCGGACGTGGGCGCCTTCGATCAAATCATGGCTGAGCAGCCGCGCTTCGGGGAACCTGCCGGAAAGCACCCGGTTGAAGGTGCGCACATCATAGATCCCTTTGCCGTGGTAGGAGCCTTCGCCGACGAGGTCCTGATTGACATCGGAAACCGCATGGGTGTAGGGGTCGATGCCGACCGGGTCCGAGAAGAGCCGGCTGAAGGGCGCACCGCTCGTGCTCGGCAGGGAGGGGCTCACGCGCGGCTGGATGATGGTGTAGGAGCCGGCCATGACCCGGCCTTCCCTGTCAAAGCGTGGCTCGTTCAGCGGGTGCGCCAGGGTCTCGATCATCCTGCGGGCGGTGTCGTGCGGCAGTTGCGTGTCGCTGTCCAGCGTAATGACGAACCTTACATCGGTGATCTGATCCGGGTCGCCGACGTAAACCAGGCGCCCGGCTTCGCGGGAGCGCGTGCCGGCGATCAGTTCATTGAGTTCCTCCAACTTCCCGCGTTTGCGCTCCCAACCGATGAATTGTTGCTCGGAGCCGCACCATTTCCGCTCACGATGGAAAAGAAAAAAACGCTCGCCGCCGTGGCGCTCATTGAGAGCCTCGATGCGCCGCACCGCAGCCTGAAGCAGGTCCTCGTCCGCTTCACAATGGACCTGCGCCGCATCCATGTAATCCGAGTAAAGGCCAAAAAGCAGATTGGCCTCCTTATTGGCAAGATAGCGGATTTCAAGCTCTTCCGCCTCGGCCTCAATCGACTCCACATCAATCAGCATCATCGGTACGACGACCAGCGTCCGGCAGGTGTCGGGAATTCCGGAATCCCTGAAATCCATCTTCGGCAGGGTGCGCGGCGGAAAGAACCGCGTAATCAGGTAATTCATCGCCTCAAGCGAGATCTGGCTCGCGGGCACGAGCAAGAGCAGGGCGAGCAAAAGCTGAATTCCGGGCGCGTGTCCGCGCAGTCCAATCAGGAGCAGGAGGGAGATGAAAGCGGCGGAAAAGAAAGCCAGTCCGGAGAAGTAAACCGCCGAATGATGACGATAAGCCCAGTGCAGGGCGCGGAAGCGCAGTGTCTCGCGGCACTCGATCAGCCCCGCCAGATCGCCTCTTTTTTCGCCGATCAGATACGTCCCGACGTGAGTCGATCGTTCATCCGCCGCTGAATCGGGGTCAGCCTCAGTTGCCAGATCAAGAGCGCGCTGGGCGACCTGGTCCTCCGCCAGGCCGCTCCCACGATGGAGATCTTCGATCGCCCGGCGGTACCGATCCCGTGTGGCGAAGTCCATCCGGGGATAGATACCGGCGGGATCCTGCCGCAGCAATCCCTCCACGCGGCTGAGCCGCTCGAAGCATTCTTTCCAATCGAGCAGGGCGAGCTGGCGCAAGCAGGTAAACGCGTTTCCGATCGATATCTGATCTTTCGTCTGGCGATTCTTCTCGCGCAGGATCAGATCGCTCAGGGATCTTTGAAAGGTACGTTCCAGCCAGCTCTGCACCGGCGCCAGCGCGGCCCCTTCGTCATAGAGGTAATCGATCAATTGCGAGGCTAAATAGGGGCTGGGGCTGGGGTGGGTTTCGGTCAGTTCCGCCAGAATCGAGAAGAGCTGGTTGGGATCTCGACGGCTGGCTGCGATCAGCCGGTTGGCCCAGAAATCGGCGATTTCTCCCTCATGCAACTCGGTCAGCGCCCGGCCTGCAAGATGCTGTATCCCCTCAATGAGCACTGCGCGCAGCATCTGGGGGACGGCCCAGAGTTCGCCGATCGAGAGCGGCCCCACGGATTGATAGGCCTCAATAAAGGCCAGGATATTCTCCTCGTCCAGGCACAGGTCCGAGTGGGCGGCCAGTTCTTGCGCCAGGCCGTAAATGCGCGGCAGACCCCGGTTGGGTTCGCTCGCGAGCGCCGGCAGTTGGCGGTAATAATGCCGTGGCAGATTCAGCCGCACGTCGCGGGCGTTGCTTTCGAGGATGTATTCATTGTCGAGGAGCCACTCGGCGGTCGGCGGCACGCTCCGCTCCAGGCGGCAGGCTTCGGAGAGATCCAGGCAAACCTGCTGGACCCAGCGGCGGCTCCGTTCGAGCCGCTTGAGCAGTTCAGTGTCCTGCAGCGGCTTTGGGTCGATCTGGTGCTCCGTAGCCAGGCGCTGAGCGTGCTCTTGGAGTTGCGCCGGGTTGAGCGGGGTTCCGGGGCTCCAACTCTCTTCGACTGGGCTCTCGCCCTCCGAGCTCTTGCTCACCCAGAGGGCGCGGCGGTTAATCCTTCCTCCGTAATTTCCTGAGGGCTTTATTGTGTTTGACGAAATACGCAATGAGTTGCCTGATTTCATTCCACTGCCAGCCGTCCCGAGCTTGGAATACCTTCCGCGGGATGAGTCCAGAGGTGTGTGCAACTCAGGCCTCCCGACCCGGACACCACAGTCTTCTCCAGGACCTGCAGGTTGAGCCAGAGCTTGCTCAGGTTCATTTTCGCAAGGAGAAACATGGCGCGTTCGTCATCGGATCGATTAACTAACATCTGCTGGGCCAGCCGAATTCCTTCCGAACTATCGTTTTCAAATTGCCGGAGGAGTTCCGGGCAGACTCCACAGGACGCAAGGATTTCTTTTGTTTTCTTGCCGTTACCCTGGCAATCTCCATAAATTCCCGTGACCTGCTTCAGGCGAAACAAAATAATCGTTGTCCTCAGTTCGTAGCTTTCAGGATCAGAAGATGGGCAGAAATCCGGGCAGAAGGGCGCGCAGTCGATCCCGCCAACTGGCCGGGTATGCCAGAAACGCGCACAAGAGCATGACCGATGCCACCAGCCCATCGCACCCGCGGCGAATATCCAGGACAAAATCCGAATGTCTCAAGTAGGTGCCGTCAGCCACGACCTGAACACCGGAAATCGCGAAGATCTCGGCGGTCAACCCTGCGATCCACCGTGTGTAGAACGAACCGCAGCATAGCGGGCTTGAGGCCTGGATCGGCAACCGCCATAAGGAGGAGTTTACCATCAATGATGAAAGATAGGAATTTGCTTTTTCGGAACGAGGGGGGCAGATGAGGAAGACCAGTGCCTGTTCGGCCATGCCGAGAATTTTGCGTTGCGCTAATGCTATTGTTTCGCTCAAAGGTCGTGTTCTCGTGCCGCTGCACGTCGCGTTCCCGAGGGTTGAGATCAGGAAGGGGATGGTGCAGGACGAGGACATCTCAATAAAGGCCGGCAAAACAGCGCCGGGCACCATATTATGAACCGTGTTGCTTCTTCGAAAGGAGTGGCTTCAGTTCCTCTGCTACCTTTGGCAACTTGTGCTCAGCTACATCCCACACGATTTCCCAGTTGACGCCAAAGTAGTGGTGGATGAGCTTGTCGCGCATCCTGGCAATAGATGCCCAGTCCACGTTCTTGTGTTTCCTTTTGAAATCAGCCGAGATGTTCTTGACAGCCTCGCCGATGACTTCAAGATTTCTGACAACAGCGTCCTGCGTTTTTGTGTCGTGAGAAACTTCGTATAGGTTGTCCCTTTGAGATAATGCTCAATTCTTCTGATGTCCTCGGCAATGTCGGTGACCCATTCAAGATCGCCTCGCTCAGGCATAGACAACACTCTTCCTGATGTTTTGCGCAATCTCTCTAATTCTGATGCCTGCAACTCCGTCAGGGGTCAGTACCTCCACGTTCCTACCGAAAGTTTTTTCCAGATAGTCGACGAGACCGATAAAATTCTCAAAGGTCGGTTCGTGAAATTCGACAAGAAAATCAATGTCGCTCTCTGGCGTCTGATTCCCTGCTGCAAATGAGCCAAATAGCCCAATGCGCTTGACTTTGTATTTCTTCAAGACATCGTAGTTGCTCTGCAGGGCCCGCAGAATGTCTTGCTGTGTCAATGTCTTACGTCGTGCCATTTGTACAAACCTCGCTCTTGTAGCAAGGTAGCATAGGAGCCGGGCTTAATAAAGATTTCTAAATGAGAAACTTCTGAGGTCCAGTGCGGATGCAATTGTTCCGGCGCTGTTTGAAACCGAGTTGAAGGCGCTGACTTCAATCTCGATGACCTGCTCAGAGACCTTCAGGAAGGTGAAGAGTCTGAAGACAGGACGATCTACATACGCGAGACGCACCAGGGTGAGAGGGTTGATTTTGAGGTTGTTGAAAAAACGAGGTTCAGCGGTGCGTACCCGGAAACGGTTCGAGAATTGCGCACAACGGCCGGTTCCAACCCTGCCCCAATTTCGGTTTCCCCGATCAAAAGATCGGGGCCTCATTGAAGCTATTCCGATCATCATACAGATGATCATCGCGGTTCAGTTGAGCGTTTTCTACCTTGCAACTCGACAAGACTTGGCACCGACAGGTCGGGGCCTGAGGCCCCTCCCACTTTAACCCTGGTGTCTCAGAAGAAATTAAAACTCGGGAATCAGAAATCAGTAATTTTGAAGAGAGTTGTTCATGCCCGCCCCAGCGCCTCAAGTGAATAAAAAAGTTGATGTTACACACAGCCGTGGCCGGCTGTGTCACCTTATTTTCAAGAGAGGGCTTTGCTGTCTCCAGCCTTCCAACTGCCGGTATCGAGTAAAGCACGTCACCATTTCGTGGAGCGATACATTCGCAGCGCAACTTATTCCAACCCGCGTGTGATCTCGAGATTGACGAACTTGCCCTCCGGAAACAGGACATCCAGGCCGCCCACGGCGATCGGAACGGTGCTGCTGACGTGCAGCGTTCCGCGAAAGAACTCGGGACGCGGGGCTCCTTCAGGGGGCGTTGCAATGCAGATGTCCAGAAAGTTACAAGGATCGGACGCAAACCGTCACACAAAGGTGGAGGTGCGTTCCATCGGAGCCAGATGAAATCCGTAGCCGACAACAAGGAGGCCATCGCTGCCGCTGAGGAGGATTGACACCTCAGCCTCTTCTTCTCCGGGGTTAACCAGCGCAACCGCAGATTCCCTTTCCGGAGTGACGGTCACCGGCTCGTGCCACTCGTGCGCCGGTTTTACAGCAGGAACCTTGACGCTGGTCAGCACCTCTTCTGAAGATCGGTCGGCAATATCGATTCTGGGAATATCCTCGCCCCCATCATGGCAAGGCAAAGGAAGCCCGCCGATCAAGGAGACCTCGGCCGAGGCTGTCACTGCGTCAATCAGCTCGGTTGTGACCCGAGCCCAACCGTCAAACAGGTCCGCACTTTCACTGCTGCTCAGAACCGTCGCAGCCCCTTCAGCGGACAGGGGTGCTTGTCTCGTCGTCTCGAGATCAAACGGAGGCACTCCGATGATCAACGGTGGACAAAACAGTCGAGATTCGCCGTCCGGCAGATCGCGCACTCCGGTGGCGACGTCGGATGTGGTCGAATGGCTGATAAACGTCAGCGTCGTCTGAAAATGAGCGCTCCCGCTGGGGCCGTTGACGACGATGGGAACGATCAGTTCGGCGCCTTCCGCCCGCAGGCTCGCCCAGAGCGCGCCGAACAAAACCATCGAGACAAACACGGGACGCTGCCCATTCATCATTTTTCCTCCATTTCATTGCGTGGAAATTCGATCCTATTGGCCTAGCAGCCTGTCGGACTTTCGCCCGTAAGTCCTTTATTTTCAACAATGGTACTTTTTGGTGCCCGAAAATCGGCGTTGAAAACAAAGGACTTACGGCTCACATTGTGCGAAGTCCGACAGGCTGCTAG
>JBOGJG010000144.1:0-6376 GCA_050747825.1 Acidobacteriota bacterium
ATGGACATCTTTATTGAAGCGTCCCCACAGGGAGGTGCGCAATGAGAACCGCTGTTTTTCTTGCCTCGTTGTTGGCTTCCACTTTGGCGTACGGCCAGAAAGGTGAGAAGCCGAACATTCAGATTCCTTCTGAGTGGAGCCAGCCCTACCCGGCCGAGCCGTCCGGCAATCTGGAAAGCGCGCGCGCCTGCGGAAAAACGTAAACGCGGCAGATGCGGATATCCGCGCTGTCGAAGAGGCGAGAAACGATCTCCGGGTGTTCGTCGCTGCTGAGGTTGGCCGGAACTATATCGCGCTTCGTGGCACCCAAAGACAGATTGGGATCGTCCGGGAGAATATTTCCTTGCAGCAGGATTCGCTCAGACTCACGGAAGCTCGGCGAAACGCCGACGTGGAAAACGCGCTAAGTGCCTTCCAGCGAGAAAAGGGTCGCGAGAAGGAATTAATTGCGGCGCAAGCTCAGATTCGTGATGCGGTCGCTTTGACGACCGAACTCTATTCCAAAGGCCTGCGTGATTATTTGGAGGTGCTGGATGCTCAACGTCAGCTCCTGGCTGTCGAACGGCATCTTGCAAAAAGCGCAACCGCGACCGCGCTGCACTTGGTCGATCTCTATAAGGCCTTGGGTGGCGGATGGTAGGCAAGCCGCGAGGTATATACCGCGGGAGTTCTTGATCCCTCTTCCCGCCCGGACTAGAATGACTCGGCCGGAGGGACTTCCTATTCTCAGGAAGCGGAAGAGCGCAACATTGGCCTGCGTACACGAGGATCACCCATGAGACCGCTCGCTGACCCCGTCGAAAAGTTGGCGGAACGAATTCGCACTGGAGATGCAGAGGCCATCTCGAAACTGTTTCCCGTGGTTTACGATGAGTTGCGCAGGTTGGCTGCGAAATACCTGCAGCGCGAGCGCCCGGGTCAGACCCTCCAGGCAACGGCCTTGGTTCACGAGGCGTATCTGCGCCTGATTCCGGGCCGAAACCTCAAATGGAATGATCGCGCTCACTTCTTCGCCATCGTGGCAAGGTCGATGCGGCAGATCCTGGTCGAACGCGCCCGGGCCCGCCAGGCGAGCAAGCGGGGAGGGGCGGCCATCCCCGTGACGCTGACCGATGAGGTCCTGGGCCGGCCCGGGCACCCCATCGATTTGCTTGCTTTGGACCAGGCCCTCACCAGGCTGGCCGAGCTTGATCCCAAGCAGGCGCACTTGGTGGAACTGCGATTTTTCGGAGGTCTGACTGTCGAAGAGACCGCGGAAGTTATGGGAACTTCCGCCGCGACCGTGAAGCGATCGTGGGCTTTCTGCCGGGCGTGGCTCCGGCGCGAGTTGCAGGCTTGAATCCCACACGATTTCGAAAACTGAGAGAGACCTTCGAAGCGGCGATCGAGCGTGAGCCGGCCAAACGCAAGGCATTTCTGGAGAAGAAATGTGCCGGAGATCCGGACCTGCTGCGTGAACTCCTTTCCCTGCTCGCCTCCCATCGTGAGACCGATATCGAAACGTCAGCGTTCCTCGAGCAGTACAGTCCGCTGGTAGAAGGCCAGTCTGTGGGCCCGTATGTCGTTCGGTCGGAGATCGGCAGGGGTGGCATGGGCATCGTTTACCTGGCTGAAGATACGCGTCTTCAGCGCCAGGTAGCTCTGAAGGCGCTGGCACCCGAGCTCTTCAACGAGAAACAACAAGAGAGGTTCCGCCGCGAGGCCAGGCTGGCGGGGTCCTTGTCACATCCGGCCGTCGCCACCATTTACGTTCTGGAGGAAGTTGAGGGACGCTTTTATATCGTGAGTGAGTACGTGGCCGGCAAGACCCTGCGCAGCGAGTTGGAGGAAGCTCCGTTTTCGGTCGATCAGGTTCTCGACACCGCCGTGCAGATGGCTGGAGGGCTCGCCGCCGCTCACGAAAAGGGAATCATCCACCGGGACCTGAAACCCGAAAACGTTATCCGAAACAACGAGGGCCAACTCAAGATCGTAGATTTCGGATTGGCTCTGATGCCCCAGCCAGAGCCCCTGCAACCGCACCTGACCGAGTCAGGCATGGTCCTGGGTACGCCGTCCTATATGTCCCCAGAGCAACTGAGAGGGCAGCGAGTCGACTTCCGAAGTGACATTTTCTCGCTGGGCGTCGTGCTCTATGAACTGGCGTGCGGAGATCATCCGTTCCGGGGCAGGACCGCCATCGCGACTGTGGCAAAGATCCTCGACAGCGACCCCCCGGCACTCGTGAATCTCTCTCAAACCGCCCCAGAGCTGGACGAGCTCATTCGGAAGTGCCTCCGAAAGAATCCCGACGAGCGCTACCAATCGACCGCGCAGATCGTGGCCGATCTCCGAGCGCTGGGCTCCATCCGGGAGGGCGGCCTCCCTCGAAAAGCGCGAATTCCCCCGAATCTCGAGTCCAGGGAGGGAGAAACTGAGGAAGTTCGCCTTCGAAGTTCCTGGTGGGCGGTTCACCAGGCCCTGGTCCTGCTGCTTTACGGCACTATGGTCTGGGTCCTCTGGCACGTCAAAGAAGAAAATGTGAGCCTCTCGCCATTACTGGCCTTTTTTGGGGCCTTAGCCTGTGCCATCGCAAACGGGGTGCTGCGAGTCCACCTCCTGTTTACCTGGCGGTTCAATTCCAGCGCGATTCAAGCTCAGATCGGCCGGCTGGCACCATGGGTGCGCGGAGTTGACTGGGTTTTCACGGCCGTGCTGCTGGCCGCCGCAGCCAGCATTTTCTCGGACCACCTGAGGGCGGGAGTCTTGTTGGCGGTCGCGATCGGCTATCTGGTCGTCTTTCTGGTGGTGGAACCGGCTACATTTCATGCAGTCTTCACCCGGCGCCGGTCCGAGCGCTGAGAGCATTCCCGAAAGCAGTCGCCGTTCGCGGCTCCTTCCTCCTAGCCGTATCAGCTCCCGAATTTTTTTTTAAAAACGGTGAGCCCGTTTGGATCCGCTTTTCACATTAACGAAACGGAGGTGCTTATGACTATGTGCTCTGCCCACCATGTTCGCGACCATCGAAGTGTCCTCATGGCTATGGAAAAGCGGCTGCTGATCTGGATTGCCAGGAGACTCCCCGGGCGAGTCACATCCGATCATCTGACCTTGCTGGGGCTGCTCGCCATGTTGCTGGCGGGCGTGGCCTACTGGGCTGCCCGGTGGGACGAGCGGGCCCTGCTGCTGGTTGCCGTGGCCCTTGCTTTCAACTGGTTGGGCGACAGTCTGGACGGAACGCTCGCCAGAGTCCGAAACTGCCCGCGGCCCCGGTACGGCTTCTACGTGGATCACATCATCGACATGATGGGGGCGTGCTTCCTGCTGGGTGGACTGGCCGCATCCGGCTACATGACGCCCTTGATCGCCTGTGGACTCCTTTGTGCGTTTTTGCTTGTGTCAGCCGAGTCCTTTCTCGCCACTCACGTCTTGGGAGTCTTCCGCCTCGCCTTCTTGCAGGTCGGTCCCACGGAACTGCGCATTCTCTTGGCAGTTGGCACGCTGTGGGTGATTCACGAACCCACCGTCCAGCTGGGCAATTGGGGGCCTTTTCTGCTGTTCGATGTCGGCGGAGCCTGTGGCATCGCTGGATTGGCTGTGGCTCTCACGGTCTCGGCTATCCGGAACACGCGAATGCTGTACCGGGCGGAACCTCTCGCCAGGAACGAGGCTTGAACGGGATTCGAAAATGATGACGGAGAAGAAACACTGTCATTCGGCCTTCGGCCGTTGGGTCGGCTTTAATCTGGTTGGTGTGCCCGGGGTGATCATCCAGCTTTCCGTCTTGACCTTGCTGACGCTCTGGGGGGCTCACTACTTGGCCGCAACAGCACTCGCCGTCGAGGCCGCCGTGCTGCATAACTTTGCCTGGCATCGGCATTGGACCTGGCGGGACCGCACCAAGGGCGATAAGGCCTCCTTCAGTCGCCTGGTCCGGTTCAATCTGACCGTCGGAGTCGTGTCCATCGCCCAGAATCTCTTCCTCATGAAAATTCTGGTGGACCACTTTGCGATTCACTACCTGCCTGCCAATGTCGCCTCAATAGTGATCTGTTCGCTCATGAATTTCCTGGTGAGCGATCGGTTCGTGTTCTGCGAAATCAGGTCTCCATTGGTGGAGGAAAATCGTCATGGCTCAATTACACGTTGGCTGGAAAAACTTCAGGATGTTCCTGTTTGTGTCCGCAGCGGCTGTTTCCCTCGCCTCCTTGCAGGCCCAGGGGCTACCCGCCGAAATGATCCGGGCCTGGAACGAATACGTGCGTCTCACCGAGAGCCGGATTGAACGGGAACTAAGTTCACAAGAGGGTTTCTTTGCCTACGATTTTCAAGTGCCCAGGAAGGCGGGGGCCGACCGTGAAGCCCTTCTGTCGGGGAAATTGGTAATTGCAAAAGCGAGGACGCGGCGCGTCGATGGCAGCGATATCGAAGTGCCGGGCGCAATGATTCACCACTGGAGAGGTGCTGTCTTCATTCCCGGTGTCACGCTCGACGCCGTGCTGGAGGCAGTCCAAAACCCTGACGTCCAGAACCGCTGGCAGGAGGATGTCCTGGAGTCAAGAGTCCTTGAAAGAAACGGCAATTCACTCCGAGTCTACCTCAAGCTGATTCGTTCGAAGATCGTCACCGTGACCTATAGCACGGAACATCTCGTCCAATACCGGCGCCACAGCCCGGAACGGGCTTCCAGCCGGACCATTTCCACGAAGGTGGCGGAGCTGGCGAACGCTGGGACCAGCGCCGAGCGCGGCAAGCCGGAGGGCGAGGACCGGGGATTCCTCTGGCGGCTGAACTCTTACTGGCGCTACCAGGAAATGGACGGCGGCGTACTGGTGGAGTGTGAGTCTCTGACATTGAGTCGCTCGATTCCCACAATTCTGGCGCCCGTCATCGGTCCGATTGTGCGCAGCGTCGCAGAGGAATCCATGAGCCGAACGCTCGTATCAATGAGGCGCCGATTCGCAGAATTGCGACGCCAACCAACCCGTGCTACAGCCGCCCGGGGAGAAACCCGAGTTCAGCATTAAGCGGAGTAATGTCGCTTGCTGCCGAATGCCAAGCGCGGCGCTTTTTTACATGAGGCAATAGGCCGCTTGGCCGTTGAACCTTCCCTCCGGCGCGGGTATGATCGACTTCCCGGCCGAACGGGGTTGATTCTGACCGCGCCTCTCGGCCGACGCAATCGTCGGACAGTCCAGTTACAGGAGGAGTGAGACAGGGCGCGGACCGGGCGAGCTCGCCGCCGGAACTTCCGGTGGAATCCCAATCGGGATCCGGATCAGTTCTGGATTCCGCACTGGAGGTACTTGGAAACCTTCGACGAGTATTTTTACCACCCCGCGCAGGTGGTCACGCCTGGTGGCTCGCCGGGGCACGGTCGCTGGAACATCTCGGGTATCGGCCTGCCGGACGAGGTGCTTCGGAAAGTGTACTACGAGAACGCTCTGCGCCACCTTCCGTCACTGCGGGGATCGATCGAGAGACAGCTTCAGGCGCGCCGGTAGCAGGCGAATAACAGAGCCGCGACCGGAAGGGAGCGGTGAGCCGTACGAACTTTCACGGCTTCTATGGGCCGCGGCAGCCCGCCTATAATTGCGGCGGGGCCGACGCCGTTAGGGCCGACGCTCCATTTGCTGCGCCCGCGGTCGAAGTTTCAGATCAATTCTCCGGGCCGAGGTGCGTCGTCAGGTATCGGATCACCTGTTCGTGCTGCTCCGGGGTGCCTGCCATGCCGCGGCTCAGCATATCCTGCACCGTTAGCCTCCATGCCTCTTCGGACTGCCGGTAGCGGGTGATGATGGTGGGCGAGTGACAACCGGCGCACAGTTGTTGGATGAGGTCCCGCCCCGGCCCGGCGCGCAGGCCGGCCTGTTCGAATTCGGCGAGCACGGTGCCGAGGGCATCGCGCGTTAATCCCAACGGCGCCGGGGGTTCCGGCACCGGATCCATGGAAGGGACGGGTGTGTTCGCGTCCAGCGCAAAGGCATAGACCCGCCCGGGGGCCTGGTATCCGCTGCGCCCGGTGGCGACCGCCACGTACTGCCGGCCGTCCAGCATATAGGTCATCGGATTGGCGAAACCGGGGGCCAGCTGAATCGACCAGAGCTTCTCACCCTTGTCGGCCCGGTAGGCGCTGAAGGAGCCGTCGTTGGAGCCGTGGAAGAGAAGGTTCCCGGCCGTCGCCAGCGTCCCGCTGGTGACTCCCGGCCGCTCGAAGCGGATCCGCCAGCGCTCCTCTTGGGCCACCGGATCCCAGGCCACCAGGAAGGCCTCCCGCTGCTGCGAGCCGCCGGCCCCCACCACGGTCGGGCCCCGGCGACGAGGCGGCTGATTTCGGGGCGGCGGGCTACTGGCGGCCGCCGGTCGCGGCGGCGCCCGCCGCCGTCCGGTGTTCATT
>JBOGJG010000145.1:0-6143 GCA_050747825.1 Acidobacteriota bacterium
CGATGGACCCAAAAATATGCGAGTCTCACTGGCGGCCTATTCGGTGCGCCAGGATCTGACCGGCGGCCAAATGGACCTTTTTGGCTTTATCGACTGGTGCGCGGATATGGGACTGAGCGGGACGGAGCTATGAAAGTTCCGGTTGACCCACAAGCGCCGTTGCCACCGCCAGGCGCTGGCGCTGGCCCCCAGACAGATTCCGAACCCAGTCGTCGGCCTTTTCTTCCAGCGACACGGTCGCCAGAGCCTGTTCCGGAGTCATACCCCGATCGTACATGCTGCGGAAGAGCCGCAGGATTTCCAGAACGCTGAGCTTCTCCTGGAATCGCGTTTCTTGCAGTAATGCCGATGCGCTGTGTTAGCTGCTGATCCTGTCCCGCTCCCCAGCGCATTCCCAAAACCTCAACCTGGCCCGAAGTGGGGCGAAGAAGACCCTCCAGGATCTCAACCGTAGTGGTCTTGCCGGCTCCGTTCGGTCCCAAGAGCCCGAAGCACTCCCCTGCCTTGACGGCAAGATCCAAGCCGTTGAGCGCGTCAATGGCCTTCTTGCCATTCACGTAGCGTTTGTAAAGCTTCTCGCAGCGAATGGCCTGATTCATGAGTGGGATGATTTTAGCCCGGTAGCCAGCGGAGACAAAAGAGTGTAAATTTGCCACTGTAATGAATTTGCCCTTTGCCATTTTAGCTGTTGCAAGCCTGATCGGTTTTTATCCCGTCACGGATTACTTTCCACCGCCTGCAACATTCGCTCGAACCGGGAAGGCTATTTCGGCCGGTATCCGCCGGACATGTTTCGGATCGCAGGCTCCGGCTTGAACTGGGCGTTCATGGCGCCATCCATGGATCTCATCGCCATCCGAACAGGGAGAGCCGGCAATCAAAACTGGAAACAGGTGGAGCAACAGTTCCTTCAAAAGCTCTTTGCCGCCCTTCGAAACGGATTTTGATCTTATGCGGGCGATGGTGTTGCACTCCCCTGGCCAACCGCTAAGCGAAAGAGATTTACCCATGCCTGTGCCTGAAGCTCATCAGCTTCTCGTCAGGGTTAAAGCCTGCGCCGTGTGTCGGACGGACTTGCACGTGTTCGATGGAGAACTTCCTCATCCCAAGTTGCCGCTCGTTCTTGGGCACGAGATCGTGGGAATCGTTGTCGGAAAAGGATCGGCCGTAGATTGTTTTGCCCCCGACGAACGAGTAGGGATTCCCTGGCTGGGATGGACATGCGGAGCATGTCACTACTGTGGTACGGGGCGAGAGAACCTGTGCGACCGCGCGCTGTTTACAGGCTACACGCTCGACGGAGGCTATGCAGAATACACATTGGCTGACGCCCGATACTGTTTTCACATTCCCGAATCGTACGCAGACGCCGAAGCCGCTCCTCTGCTGTGCGCCGGGTTGATCGGCTATCGCTCGCTGCTGAAAACGGGCGACGCAGAGCGTCTCGGAATTTACGGGTTTGGAGCGGCAGCGCATCTCGTCGCGCAGGTGGCGGTTTATCAGGGCAGAAAGCTCTACGTCTTTACTCGCCCTGGGGATGCTCAGAAGCAAGAGTTCGCCCGACAGCTTGGAGCGGTATGGGCAGGCGACTCGGACCAGTCCCCACCGGAAGCGCTCGATGCCGCCATTATTTTTGCCACCCCCGGAACGCTGATCCCCCTGGCGCTGCGGGCTCTCGCCAAAGGCGGCATTATTGTGTGCGGCGGCATTCATATGAGTGACATACCTTCGTTTCCTTACAGCCTGCTCTGGGGAGAGCGAACCGTTACGTCGGTCGCCAACCTGACGCGGCGCGACGGGGAAGCGTTCCTGACATTAGCCCCTCGGGTTCCGATCCGAACCGAGATACAGGTTTACCCGCTTGTCAAAGCTAATCAGGCTCTCATGGATCTTAAAAAAGGGGCGGTCCAGGGGGCTGCCGTCCTACTCCCCGGAGTAAGCTATATAGGTGCGCATAAATAAATCGACATCCTGATTAAAAAAAGGGTTGGAGGAGCCCCTTATCGCCAATTATCTTTCGGGTCGCACGCCTTTACCTTGCACTTTATGCAACAGTTCTTTGAAGTTCGACAAGCTCCTGGTCTTTGCAGGCCAGGTGGGCATCAGCCGGATTGCCACTGGGCATTATGCCAGGGTTGATTACGATAAGGAGAGCGGGTATTTGTTGCTCAAGGGCAAGGACCGGAGCAAGGACCAGTCCTATTTTCTTTTTGAACTGACGCAGCAGCAGCTCTCTCGCATCCTGTTTCCGGTCGGAGAGTATCAGAAAGTGCAAATCCGGGAAATGGCCTGTTAGCGACGGTTTAAAAGTGAGCCAATTTCATCACCATAAGTGAGCCACTGGTCTTTCTCGCCCCATCTGCCAGGACGCGGTAACAAAACTCTATAGAAAAGATTTCTACATACAGAGGGGCCATTGCTCTTCGACTTCCGATGCGGCGGTCCAGTAAGTTTGGGCCGATCGATCGGAAAGATGAAGATGAAACGAGACCAGCGCCACTGTCCCTACTGCCACCAGTCTTTTGTTCCCTCCCGCTTCCATCCCCAGCAGCGCATCTGCAGCCGAGAAGGCTGCCAGCACCGCCGCCGGCGTGAATATCATTGCGCCAAAGTGGCGAGTGATCCTGAGTATCGCGAAGTCTGCCGGGACAGCCGCCAGAAGTGGCGCGCACGTCATCCCGGCTATCAAAAAAGCAATATCGAGAAGATTACCCGGCTTACGTCGAAGCCAACCGCAGGAGACAGCGCAGCCGCGACGCCAAGATCCGACTGGCGCATTGACTCAGTTTAAAAGTTACTCTGCTGAAATCGTTGCCTCACGAGAAATGTCACCGAGCTGTTGTTTGGATAGGACGGGGGTGACAGATGAAAGCAACGATGAGTTTTTCTGCCCGACGTGAGTTGTTCTTTCAGGTGGCTCCACGCTACCGCAGCGGAGACGGCAATGAAAAGCAGGTGATTCTGGACGAGTTCACCCGCTCAACCGGGTACGCTCGCAAGCATGCCATACGCCTGTTGAATCGAGCCGACGCCACGCGCTCGGTGATCACCCGGCAACGCTTGCGCTGGTACGGCAGCGAGGTAGAGGAAGCGCTGGTCACCCTTGGGCGATCGGCCAACTACATCTGTGCGAAACGCCTGGTACCATACCTTCCGGAGTTGATGGGCGTTCTGGAGCACCCTGGCCCCCTGACGCTTTCCGCTGAAACGCGAGGCAAACTAATGACCCGGAGTGCGGCTCCGGCGGATCGGCTGCTGGCTCGCTATCGGAGAAAAGCGTCGGGAACGACGAGGACCAAACACGGACCCCTCTTAAAGCACCAGGTGAGCGTGCGGACATTGGCCGACTGGGAAGAATCACGTCCCGGCTTTATGGAAGCCGATTTGGGCGCGCACTGCGGTGATTCCATGTCCGGAGGTTTTTTAAATACCCTGGTCCTAACCGACGTGGCCACGAGCTGAACCGAATGCCTCCCGTGACTCTGCCGAAGTGAAGAGGAGGTCCTGCTGGCGCTGGAAAGAGCCCGTCCATGGCTTCCGTTTCCATGGCTCGGCCTGGACACGGACAATGGTTCGGAATTTTTAAATGAGGGTCTTTGGGCCTACTGCCCGCGCGAAGAAATCACCTTCACTCGAAGCCGAGCCTACAAGAAAAACGATCAATGCTACGTCGAACAGAAAAACGGCTCCCTCGTGCGACAGCTGGTGGGTTAGGACCGCTACGAGGGGCTGTGGGACCATCGGCAACTGGGCCAACTGTACCGTGTGATTCGCCTGTACGTGAATTTCTTTCAACCCTCGATGAAGCTGATCTTCAAAAAACGAGAAGGGGCCCAGGTAGTGAAGCACTAGGACAAACCGCAGACGCCGTATCAGAGGGTGCTGGCCGCGGGGGTTCTGAAGGAGGAGAATCGTGAGCAGCTCGCGACTTTTTATCAGGCATTAGATCGGTCGAACTGTTGCGTCAGCTCGCTTGCAGGACGCCTTTGGGGAGCAGGCCCCACCCACATCAAGATTGGCCAGGTTCGACTGGCCCAGATGCCTTCGGTTCGACTTCTGGAATCGTCCACTCCAGAAGTCTCTCAGGCGGAGAAGACGAAAGCTCAAGACCAGGTCGGAGAGGTTTTCGGATCAACCGGCCTTTTGGTGGAGATCCAGCCACGTCAGAAGCGAAAATATCGGCGCAGCGAAAAACCGCGCGTGCCCCATACTGGGCGCACGCGCAAGGATCCGTTGGAGGAGGTCTGGCCGGACGTCCAACCATGGGGGCAGACGGAGCCCGAGCGGACGGCCCAGTCATTGGTTCTTGAATTGCAAAGCCAATACCCCGGCCCCTTTCCAGACGTACAGCTGCGAACGTTACAACGGAGGGTCCAGCCATGGCGCCGCGAAACGCTGGGGTCTTTTCAAACGAAAGGGCTCAATCCGGAACTGGAACCATGGACGATCGATCCAGACTCGCCCCCATTAAACTCCGTCCACAACGGATCGCAACCATGAGCACTCTACAATCGGGGTCAAAATTTTCGGCGCGCCTCGACACAGAAACTCAAGAGCATATCGTTCCCCAGTTCGGTCCGCGAATCGTGCGACTCCGGGCTGTTAAAAGGAATTTTTTGGCGCGTGAAGACCTGGGAACAGGGCGGATGCGGATTTTCGTTTTAAAGGCTTCCAGACGCGATGAATGGCATGGGCCAAGTGAAGCCCTGGAGAGGTGAGGAACCTGAGCGAGAAGATTCGTTTGAAACGAGCGAGCGGCTGGTTTGCGGCCGGTAGCGAGTGGCAGCGTGCGCTCCGGCTTCTTTCCGGCTGATCGGTTCGGAGAAGATCTGGGAGCGTGGGGCAGCGCTGACTTCCCGGTTGCAATCCTTTGAGACGGAGCTGCTGACCCAGGAAAAGAATCTCACCGGTCTGGCCGCGATCAACCGAGAGCTGATCGCTGCGGTGGAAGCCATGGATTCCCCGCAGCGAGTGGTGTTGGAGATGGACTCGACCGAGATTTCGGTCTACGGCCAGCAGGAGCAGAGCGCTTACAACGGACACTTCGAGTCTACCTGCTATCACCCACTGCTGCTGTTCAATCGTGAGGGAGATTGTCTGGCGGCGAAGCTGCGGCCGGGCAATGTCCACAGCGCCGAGGGCTGGGAAGAACTCTTGCTGCCCGAGATTGAGTGGCAGCAAAACCTGCGTAAGCAAGTGGTATTTCGGGCCGATGCCGCCTTCGCCAAACCCGAGATCTATGAAGCTCGAGAAGACCGCGGAGTAAAGTATGCCATCCGCATACCCGCCAACGAGAACCTGGAACGGGATGTCGCCGAACTCTTACCACGTCCGGTGGGAAGACCCAGTGTCAAACCATTGGTCGAGTACAAGAGCTTTCTCTACCAAGCGGCCAGTTGGGGCAAGGCGAGACGGGTCGTTGCCAAGATTGAGCATCACCATGGAGAACTGTTCCTGCGAGTGGGCTTTATTGTGACGAATTTGACCCTGCCGAGTCGGGCGGTTGTACGGTTCTACAACAAACGAGGCACTGCCGAGCAGTGGATCAAGGAAGGCAAGCAGGCTGTGAAAATGACACAGTTGAGCTGCCATCGGTTTCGGTCCAACCAAGTACGACTATGGTTGAGCTTGATCGCCTATAACCTGGGGAACCTGTGGCGGCGGCTGGTGCTGCCGAAAAGGATCGCCAACTGGTCGTTGACCAGCTTGCAAAAACGGTTGGTAAAGACTGGCGGCCGGCTGGTGAAACACGCACGGTACTATTGGCTGCTACTGGCGGAGAGTCATTTGACACGGCGGCTGTTCAAGGCGATGTTGCGGCGGATTGCGGCGCTGCCGATACCGAACGGGTAGCGAATCAGGAGAGTGGGCAATCTCTACGTGCTGAGAACTCCGCCAGGGGGTACAGGTGTCAGTAGCGAGGCAAATCAGAAGCGGGATACAGATCAAAAAGGTTAACAGAAAGGGAAAAATGAGCGCCTCGATGCAACCGAAAAGACCCCATTGCACTCCAGGCCCCTGTAGCGTCAACTAAAAAAGTTCCCGAAAAGGGATTCGTAGAGTCATCTAAAAAGTTCCTGAAAAATTTCTTTAATTATGGTCCAGCGGTAGGGGCTGTGGGGGGTGTGGGAAACTCCGCAGGA
>JBOGJG010000146.1:0-1237 GCA_050747825.1 Acidobacteriota bacterium
AACATTGATTATCTGTACCCAGATAAAACCCCAAAGAGGGATTATCTGGTCCGTATAAGATGCTTTCAAGTAAACAAGTTACTCCCACGTTAACTACCGTGTTGTGAGTCGTTTCTACTGCGGTAGCCGTTTCTATCAAGGGGACTTATACGGATCAGCATAAAGTCCTTCATGCGCCCTTTAAAGCGCAGCTACGGGGCTTCGAACCCCGGCAGGCCCGCGGTTTAGTACATGCGTGTATATCATCGTGGTTTTGACATCCTTGGGACCCAGCAACTCCTGGACGGTCCGAATATCGTGACCGGCTTGCAGCAGATGCGTGGCAAAACTGTGGCGAAAGCCGTGGCAGGTGGCTCGCTTCGTCAATCCCGCCCTGGTTGCTGCTTCTTTTACCGCCTTCTGAACCAGCGATTCCTCCACATGATGGCGTCCCTGTTGGCCCGTCTTGCGGTTCCTCCACCAGTTCTCCTGCGGAAAGACCCACTGCCAACGCCCCTGGGCCGACCCATTGGGGTATTTGCGGTCTAAAGCCTCGGGCAACTCAACGCGGCCCCAGCCCTCCGCCAGGTCGTGTGCATATAGAGCTCTTACTCTTTTCAGATGATCCCGAAGCGGAGCCTTGAGGGATTTCGGCAGCATCGTCATTCGGTCTCGGGAGCCCTTGCCGTCGCGCACCAAAATCTCGTTTCGGTTGAAATCAAGGACCTGGACTCGCAATCGAAGACATTCCATCAAGCGCAGTCCGGCGCCATACATGAGCGAGGCCATGGAGCCACTTGTCTCCGGTGAGCTGCCCAAGCACCGCCTTCACTTCGTCCGGCGTCAGCACAACAGGCAGACGCCGGGGCCTGCGGGCGCGAATGACCTCGCCCAGGTCTCCCACCTCGCGGCCGATCACATAGCGGTACAGAAACAGAAGGGCTGAAAGCGCCTGGTTTTGAGTCGAGGCGCTGACCTTTTCCTGGACGGCCAGGTGGGTCAGGAAGGCGTTGATCTCCACCTCAGCCATCTCCTCTGGATGGCGTACTTGGTGGAAGAAGATGAAGCGTCTAACCCACATCAGGTAGATCTTCTCAGTCCTACGACTATAATGGCGTGCGCGCAGGGCCAGACGCAGCCGGTCCAGAAGCTTCGGCCCAGCACTCGGTGGGGGAATTACCTCGCGTACTAAAGAAAAGGGAATGGCCGAGACTGTTGGAGAGGCTTCGCTGCTTTCAAGTACGCAATCCAATGTACG
>JBOGJG010000147.1:0-1398 GCA_050747825.1 Acidobacteriota bacterium
GTAGTAGCTGCCCTGGTTGATGTTGCCGAGGTTCAGGGACTGATTCGCGTTCCAGACGCCAGCATTCGGACTCCAAGGAGTGGAGTTGAAGTTCGGGGTGCCCGGTTGCGGTTGCTGAACCGTCGCCAGGTCCTTCACGATCCCCTTCGTCTCCCCGGGAGGAACATTCCAGTTCCCCTGGATCTCCTTGGCGAAGTCGTTCAGGCTCTTGGACCCGCCGTCCCAGCTCTGGGCGAATGTCTGGATCTCGGTCCGCATTTCCGGCGGCAGCTGCTGGAACCCCTCTGGCAGCTCGCGCACGATAGGCGGGGCGGGCTGAGGTTGCGGCGACGGACCCGGCACTGGACTGGGATTCGGTTGAGACCTCGAGGGCGGATTTGTCGGCTGGACCGGCGGAAGTGCGGTCGGGTTTGAGATAGTAAGTTCCTTGCCCACGAGAAACTACCTTCCTTGAAGCAAGCTACCGCCAATCAATGTAGCCATCGCTATCGCGCCCTTACTAGACTCCTCATGGCCCCGATTAGAATCTCCAGTTCACACCGATGCGCGCGTTAAACGAGCCGCCTTCGCTACCAATCTCCGGCTCGTCGTCAAATTCGATATAGAGTACTTCCCCTTTGAGGGAAAACTGGCCACTTAGATACTTTTCGGCCCCAACTCCGCCAGTGAAACCACTAAAGCTCACCGACCGATCAGGCTCCACAATGGCTATCGGGCCTTCGAATCGGCCATTCACATCTGCGAAAGCATAACCTCCAGTCGCGTAAAAGAGGGCCTGGCCGGCTGCGAATCCACCGCGAATCCGAACGGTGCCGAAGGAGTCCTGTTCGTATTCGATACTCGATCCTGGAAACCCAATCGAGCCCAGATCCGTAGTGCCACTCTGATCGGAGACCTGATAGTCACCTTCAAGACCGACAACGAAACGACCAGATTGGTGGCTGAAACCAAGCTGCACACCGAAATCGATGCCGTCGATGTCACCCGGCGGAGAAGTGCCGAGAGCGTTACTCGCACTGACCTCGTCACCAAAGCCATATCCAGCATTCAGCCCGATATAGAACCCTGTCCAGTCCTGGCTGGTGTACGCTCGGCGCTCGGCGCGCTGGGCTTCCCTGGTTTGCCGGTCCACGGCCTCTTGTCGCGCGGTGAGCTCTGCCGCCTGGGCTTCGCGAGCAGCCTCTTCGCGCTCTCCCGTGAGCTCCTGCTGGCGGGCTCGGAGGTCCTGCTCGAGCTCGGTGGCTTCCGCTCGCAGGTCCTCGGCCTCGTCCGGATCGTCCGCGGCCTCGGCCTCGGCGCGTAGGTCGCGAATCTCCGCGGCGAGCTCGGCGCTCTCCTCGTCGCTCAGATCTGCGGTGTCCAGGATGTCCGGCATCGAGGGCGCTTGCGCCGGCTCGA
>JBOGJG010000148.1:0-5619 GCA_050747825.1 Acidobacteriota bacterium
AACACCCCACGACAGCATAGCGCATTCACGGAGGTTCCCGGGAGACCCGACCCCAACGGACAAAATGTCTAATTTGGGATCAGAAGCAGACCTCTTGCAGGGGTCCAGTTTGGTCCGCTTGGTGCCAGAAGCAGACCTCCGGGCCACGGGAATTTTGCGGGTGATCTTCGCTTTGCCGCAATGGCTTTTTGACCAACGATGATCGGTCTTCAGGACTTTTACACTATGGCTCTGCCGACTCGATTAGGGTCCCAACCAATCGGTCCATCTGGTCGATCGGGTAAATCTCCTTGGCTAAAATCGCATTCAAAATGCACGCGTTCCGACCAGGCGCTGTGACAAAATTGGCATCGCCTAACCCATGAGTTTTTAGGTTCTCAGATTGGACAAAGATCATTCGGTCGTCCGGACCATCCCAAACGACTGCATAGCCTCGGCGATCATCTCGCCGCTCAATGCGGGATTTCAAGCCAGGTCCGATTATCGCTGAGTCAATCACGGATTGATCCTCAAACCCCGTGCATAGGACTACGCAGGAATAGAGCGTCGCGCGAGTCGCACCTGACTGCAAATCTCGAGCGGTCACGACGGCGGCCCCTGAATCCTCACGGACTTGAATGACTTCAATATTTGGCTGCATGTGAACTGCAGGGGCCGTCGTAGTAGGACCCTTAAGATGCTTGAGCGAATACAGTCGTTGGTAAAGCGCCTTGGCCATCTCAGGGGTTATCCCGTAAGCAATGTCTCGCTCCTCTCGAATGGTTTTTTCTCGCAGGCCTGGCGGAAGCCGCGCAAAGGCCATTCCGTAACCCGCCGAGTAGGCTTCACGCGAGAAGTTCCCCTTGTCGAGGGCGCGGAAGGCGGTTTCATGGGTTACCCAGGTGATTTGCACTTCAGCTTCGACCAAACGATCGAGCAAATAATTCACGCACTCCGCCGCCGACTGCCCGCCTCCAACTATAAGGACGTTCTGCAACGGCTCGGGAAATCTAAAGGCGAGAAGGTCCGAGACATGAACGACGCGCGCACCTTGGCTGTTCGCGACCGTGGAATCTGGTGACGCACCACATCCCAACACGATGTGCCTTGAGCTGTAGCGCGTACGCTCTTCGTCGCTCTCAGTGTCTATGATGAACAAGTTCGTGTCTGGGTCGTACTCGACGCAGCCGACCTTGCTCCCAAAGATCACGTCAGAGAGCTGTATGGCCACCCAATTGAGATAATCCTCAAATTCGCGGCGGCAAGCAGCAGCGAGCCCATGGACGCGGCCTGACCGATGCACAGGGTGGCGACGGCCGGGCGGATGAACTGCATGGTGTCGTAGATCGCCATGCCGGAGGTGACGATGCCCCCCGGACAATTGATGTACATGGAGATCTCTTTCTTCGGGCTCTCCGCCTCCAGAAACAGCAGCTGCGCCGCGATCAGCGAGGCCACTTGGTCCTCGATGGGGCCCGTGACGAAGACGATGCGCTCCTTGAGTAGGCGCGAATAGATGTCATAGGCTCGCTCGCCGCGGTTGGTCTGCTCGACCACCATGGGCACCAGCGTGTTCAGGTAGATATTGGCCAGGTCTTTCATCGCCGTCTCGAGGCCAGTCAGGCATGGAGGCCCCTCTTTGGCCCTCGCGCGAATCCATCAACGCTCGCGCTACTACATATGAACCCAATCACGCAAGCGGAAGAGGCTCGGACTTCCCACCTTCGCGTAGGATGATGGTCGTGGTTATGAGGTGATGACCAAAGGGAGCAGCCAAGCTCTGCTCGATCATCGGGCCGAACAAGAAACGAAGGTTGGTTAAAAAGAAAGCCCTGGCGCCGGCCCCCGTCCCCCATCGGGGCTTCTTCGTTTCTGGCGAGGCGGCCGAACGCGGCGCCAGAGTTTCGCCGTCGGTTTGGGCGCGGGCGCCGAACTTCCCCTTCGTCATTCCTGCCATCTTATTTACCTCCCCCCACTCGCTCCCTTTGGGGCAGTGAGCCCCTTATGGTCCCGCGATAATGCGACAGCGAGCTCTCGTACGAGTGGCTTCATGAAGAACGTGTTGTCACGAGGAGTAACATTTACCTGCACTCCGAGCGCATCGAGCTCGGCTGCAACAATGGGCCCAACCGCCGCAACGATAATGCGTTCGAAGCCTTGCCGCAGTTCCGCTTCGCGACCGAAGGCGCGCGCAACATCGCGGAACCGTCGGACCTGAGGCGCACTTGTAAAAGCGATGGCATCGATCTGGCCGGCAGCCATTTCGGCAATGACGGCGATTACGCGCGCGTCGTCGGCTTCAGAGGCGTAGACATAGGGAAGCACGGAATCGACTTCCGCCCCGGCGCCTTCGAGGAATTTCAGAAGTCGCCCATTCGGATTACTGGGATATAGCTGCACGCCGACGCGACGCCCGGTGAGGTCATGCCGTTCCAGCGCCGCGATTACACCTTCGGTGGTGGGTTCGTCGGCGGGCACGTCGGCGGCCAATCCGGTCTCTCTCAGCGCGCGGACCGGCTTCGGTCCGCGCGTGATCTTGCGTGTCAGGCGCAGCGCATCGAGGAAGGAGGACTCGAGATCGATGCGTCGGGCAAAGCCGAGAAGGCGCCGTAGACCTTCACCCGTCATCAGCACGAGATCGTCACACGTCCCTTTCGTGAACCGGCGCAGCCACGCCTCTACAGGTGCTATATGGGGCGCATCGCGGATGGCGATCATTGGACAGGGGACAGTATCAGCACCCCGCTCTTCGAGCATGCGGAGCAGTTGGCCAAGTTCGCGCGTTTCCGGTACCACAATTCGTCGTCCGGTCAGCTCTTCCGTCATCGCCTAAGCTCCCAAACTTTCATTCCACGCGACCCAGCGCAGGCCCCCGCGCTGGCGACGCTCTGGCGCTCATCGATAGGGCGCGTCAAGCGATATGTTCCTCGCGATCACCCGCTCCCAGCGGTCGCCGTTCGCAAGCAGGCGTTCCTTGTTGTAGTAGACTTCCTCGGGTGTCTCGGTCGCGAACTCGAAGTTCGGTCCCAGGACGATGGCGTCGACCGGGCAGGCCTCCTGACAGAAGCCGCAGTAAATGCATTTCATCATGTCGACATCAAAGCGGGTGGCTCGTCGCGTGCCGTCCTCGCGTCGTGGTCCCGCCTCGATTGTGATAGCCTGCGCTGGGCAGATCGCCTCGCACAGTTTGCAGGCGATACAGCGCTCCTCGCCGCTCGGATAGCGCCGCAACGCGAGCTCGCCGCGAAAGCGGGGTGAGAGCGACCCCTTCTCGAACGGATAATTCAACGTCACCTTCGGCTTGAAGAAGTAGCGCATCGCCAGGAAGAACGCCGACACGAACTCCGTCAAAAAGATCGACCGGGCCAGTTGATTGAGCGTCCATGATCTCGCCCTGTTCGTCTTCACCAGTTTGGCCACACGCTTGAACATCTCGTGCTCGTCGGCTCTGCGACCGGCCTACTCCCTCCGATTGTGCTAGACCCCTTGATGACCACCTCGTAGTTGGCTATGCCGATCACGCACGCAAACCACATGCGCTGTCCCAGCTCAATCACCAGTGCCAGGGTTCGGCGAAAACAGATTGGCCTTGTCAGGCTTGCCCTCCCAGTCCTTGGCATCTGGCGGCGGCTCACGCTTTACGGTGATGTTCGGCCACACCTGAGCATATTGAGTATTGATCTCCAGCCACTTTTCGAGCCCCGGCTCAGTGTCCGGCTTGATGGCATCAACCGGACATTCCGGCTCGCAAACACCGCAATCGATGCATTCGTCAGGGTGGATGACGAGCATGTTCTCACCCTCATAGAAGCAATCCACCGGACATACCTCGACACAGTCCATGTACTTACATTTGATACAACTTTCATTGACGATGTAGGTCAATTATGCCTCCTTCGACTCGCCCGTGGCCAGGCGATCTCCACTTGCCTGCCATCCACGGTCAACGGCCGCGGTGAGGGTGTGAGGTGGGTGACGTGAATCGCCCCGTCGGTTCAACCGACGCACATACATGATCATGGCCTCAGGCCGCTCAGCTTTGACCTTCAACGCCGCAATGAGCGCGTCATCAGCCTCGACGACAATTCGGTCCGCCTTCCGTTTGACCCTAAGTCCGACAGTGAATTGCCACGACATTTTTGGTCTTCCTCAAAGTAGGTCAGGCTGCGAACGCGCCTCGGCATCCACCAAACCTTACGTGCGAGCCGATTTTTGTTGTGCCTGGGTGTTGTCGCCGCGGCGCTCAGCGCGCACGCCTATATGCATAGATATGGGCAATGGTCGGCAGGACTGTAGGGGTCGGGCGAAATTAACCGGGGAGCGTCCGGCCGATATAGGTCGGCACCACGTCTTCTGGCTTGGGGCCGGATATCGAGCTCCGTGAAGCCCGGCATGGCTCCGCTCGCCACGCTGTCGGCCTTAAGAAGGTCCAACTACTCAACTTCGGGCGTCGCCGCGCGTTTTTGCCGCTATGGGCCAGACCACACGAAGAGAAGAGCTGATCCAACTTGGCTGGCGCGCAGGCATAGGGGCGGTCCTCGTCCTGGGCGGCTATCTGGCCTTGCGACTCATTCCGTTGGTTCTTGCTTCCGGTTTAGAGCCAAAGGTCAAAGCCGCGCTGACAGGCGTGATCGGCTTCACGCCCTTACTAGCGTTTCCGGCATGGTGTCAACGTAGACCGTTTCGCCGCCTAGCATGACCAAGGTGGTTAAGTCGCCTTGACGCTCTACGGTGAGCACGTTGTCGAGATTGATAAAAACCGGGGTTGGGGGTTTGTCGGGACCTACATGCCTCCCGCAGAGGGACCAAATAGCCATCGCTTTCCTTCCGCATTGCAAGCCTCATCGACGTAACGCACGCACACGCTCAGCGATCCTCGTTAGGGTCGGTCCCTTGCTCTTCCTCTGGCGCTGGTGGAGGGATCACTTCCTCCTCATGCCCGGCCTCCGGGTTGGGAGCTTCGGTATAGATGTCTTCATCACCAATCGGCGGCGGCGGGATCGGCGCCCTTATGCTCGGGCAACGGAGGCGCCTGCTGCTCCCCATTATCAGCTCCGGGTGGGTCCTGGCCCTGGGGGACGGTCTTTTCTGGCGCGCCGGTCGCACCAGCAAGTGAGGTATCGGGTTGGAGAATGGCGAGCGTTGCCCAAAGGACTATGGTGGCGGAGAGTCTGAGCATGGCGGTTCTCCTCTAGGGAAAACAGGCCAGCGTCCTTGTCGTTCCGAGGCGCAGGAAGCGATGTTTCTGAGCGCGCTTCAAGCTGCCGCGATCCTCCCTCGCTATCTGGCAACGATGCCAATCACTCCGATCTGGAAACGATGCCCGATAGGCCATGCTGCTTCCGCTTTTGACCCTGGCTGTGTGAAAACACCGTAAGCTCGGAACGGGCTAGAATAGATTTCTTCAGGTCAATGGAAATTGATCCCACTTGCGAATTTTCATCATCTCAATCGCGGTCCGAAGGAATCTCCTTCTATGAGTTCTCTGCACCTCCACGTTTTCACGCAACCAAGACCCAAAGCATTCGTAATCGGGCTTTGATCTGAGTTTGGGTCAAGCTCCCTGTTGAGTCGTGGACGCTGGTGTCCGCGATGAACGAAGCACAGGGAGGATCGGATGACGTACTACGTCGCTTTGGA
>JBOGJG010000149.1:0-1046 GCA_050747825.1 Acidobacteriota bacterium
GAGCTGGATGGGTGTCGAGGGAAGCTGTGCCCGAGAAGCACTGGAAGCTCCTTCACAGATGGAAAGCTGCCGGCAGATGTGCGAGCTGGGGCAGGATGGAGTGCCTCTCGTTCTGCACGAGAAGACGGCGCTTCCAGCCGATCAGGCGACTCCCCAGTTTGCATCCCATCGCCACCAGGATCAGAATCTTGCCTTTTTTGAGTCCCACGTTAAAAGTTCGACCGCAGACCTTTATCTGCTCAACAGTACCTTTCTGATTTAGTCCGGCTTTTCCCCTCGTCTCCGTTCCGCTTCTGGCGGGCAACCGGTATCCAGGATTCGGATGCTGGCGCCCATGGAAGCAAGCTGAACACAACCGTTGAGGTACATCAAAATGAAAACAACCTTTTACACTTTTTTGATTCTAAGTTTTACAGTCACCGCTTGGGCCGGAACGGCTGATGCGGAAATCGAGAAGATTCTGGACCAGTATTTTCAAATACACGCCGCTTTAGCCCAGGATTCCACTGAAGGCGTGGATGTCGCAGCACGGGAAATCATCAGCGTGGCATCCGAAGCACCGGCCACAGATTCAGGCGTTCAAAAACTGTTCGACGACGTGAAAAAGGCAGCCCAGCAGATACAAGGTAAGAATCTGGACGAGGCACGAGCCGCCTTTTTTGAACTGAGCAAGCCGATCTCGGCCTATCTCAGCAACCATTATTCCGGGAATAAGAAGTACCCCGTTTACTTTTGCAGCATGTCCCAGAAAAGTTGGATCCAGGCTGAAAAAGGAGTGCGGAACCCTTACTACGGCAGCTCGATGCTCACCTGCGGGACACTGGCTCAGTGATGAACTGCGGCGGCCTGACCTTCGATGGCGATGCCGGGCCTCCGGCCGGCATCGCCACGAGAGGGCATAAACACGACTTCAATTTTTAACCGAACATGAAGTTGATCGTTTTCGTTGCGATCGCCGCGGGGGCGATACTATTTTTATTGTTGCTTCTTTTTCGTCGAAAACGTCGCAAGGAAACAGTGTCTTGGGATGAAATCCTGATATCTCC
>JBOGJG010000150.1:0-1041 GCA_050747825.1 Acidobacteriota bacterium
GGGTGCGCTTTCACCTGAACGGCACCGATCACGAGATGGAACCGGGTAGCGCGCTCACCGTAAACCCGGGCGACATCCACCGCATGGAGGCGCTGGAGGACGCGGTTTTCCTGGAGGTGAGCACCCCCGAGCTAGACGACGTGGTGCGGCTGGAAGATCGTTACGGCCGGGCGTAACGCGGCCGCGTGGTTGCCCTCCGGCGATCGGGTGCTCTACCTTGCCCCACCATGAGCCAGGAGATCTCCACCGGGCGGATCATCGCATAGCCGTCTCATCGGCACCCGCCAATCCAGCATGGATCTGCTTTCGAGCACGCTAATGGTAAATCGGTAACCTGACAAGAAGAAATTCAAGGTAAACATGGCAAAGCTCAGATCTCCAGCTCTCGAACAAAGGATCCGTTTTGCGCTAGTCGGCTGTGGGCGAATTTCAGGCAGGCACTTTGAAGCTTTGGAGGCGCACGGCGACCGTGCCGAGCTGGTAGCTGTATGTGATACCGATCCAGACGCACTCGAAGCCGCTCGGCAGAGAACAGGTGCACCTGGATTCCCGGATCTGAATTCTCTATTGGAGAAAGCAAAAGCTGATGTGGTCGTGCTCTGCACTCCAAGTGGATTACATGCCGAACAAGGCATTAGAATAGCTCAATCAGGACGGCATGTCGTCACGGAGAAACCAATGGCCACGTGCTGGAATGATGGGAAACTTTTGGTCAGGGCGTGTGATGAGGCGGGGGTATGTTTATTCGTAGTCAAACAGAACCGTCAGAACGCCACCTTGCAGCTGCTCAAAAGAAGCATAGAAAAGGGACGCTTTGGACGCATCTATATGGCGAATCTGAATGTTTACTGGAATCGTCCCCAATCGTATTACGAAAGCGCTGCCTGGCGAGGAACTTGGGAATTTGATGGAGGGGCTTTTATGAACCAAGCCAGTCATTATATAGACCTATTGGATTGGATGATAGGTCCGGTAGAAAGTGTGCACGCATTTACCGCTACCTTATCCAGGAACATCCAAGTAGAGGATACTGGCGTCGCC
>JBOGJG010000151.1:0-58788 GCA_050747825.1 Acidobacteriota bacterium
ACACGGCCCCACTGAACCGAAGCAACACTTCCTCAGCCACCAGCGGTTTTACAACCACTCGGCCGCCGTCTCCTGTCAAGTTCACGCGCTGCGGCTGGGGTAGGCGCTCTCCCTGGCCGCCGATGAAGATTTCCACTACCGGCCGCACCGGATTGGAAGTCAAGTGGGCTACTCGGCCGACCTCCCCGGTATTCAACAGCACGTATTCATTGACGGAATACAGTGAAATGCTGCGGATCAGAGTGGCCAAAAGTTCGATCGGGAAAAGCGGACGAGGCCTCGCCAAAAGCTCATTCAGAGCTTCGAATCCGGACAGGCCGTTTCTATGAGGTCGGCTGTGCGTGATTCCCTCATAATAGTCGATCAGTCCGACGATCTTGGCTTCAAGGCAAATCTGTTCGCCGCTCAAGCCGGACGGATATCCGGAGCCGTCTTCCCGCTCGTAGGCCTGATAGACAATCTCCGCCAGCCTTGTGACCTCCTGAGTCTGGGACAAAATCACATCGCGGCTGTATTCCGGCCGCTTGCGAAGTTCATCGACTTCGGCCTGCGTGAAGTGTCCCAACTTGAAGAGAAAATTGTGGGGAAGGCGAATGGAGCCGATATCGTGAAATAGAGCGGCCTGGCCGAGTAGTTTGATGTCGGAGACCATCTCGGGAAGTTGCAGGGCTAACATTACAGAAATGATGCAAACATTGGTGCTGTGTTCGGAGAGCGAGTAAAAAGCGCGTTGGTCGAGCGTCCTCTCGAGCAATGAATTGTCCTGCAGCAAGGAAGTTTGAATTTCGTCTACCAGGTTCTGGGCAGACTCGAAATCAATATCCGCGCCCTCTGATACCGCCTGAAAGCAGCGGAGAAGATATTCGCGCGTTCTCTCGTAGAGATCAAGACAATCAGGCCTGAGGCGGGCGGGCGAGGCTGGAGGTCTGAGGTCAGACTCCATAGAGGGAGCAACCTGCATCTTAGGCGCCCGAATAGGCTCCGTCCTCCGGCCTATGGCCTCCGGCCTCCTCAACAGCCACTGAATCCGTCGCTCCAACTCGTCCAGGTCGAGAGGTTTGGTAATGGACTCGTCCGCATAATGAGCATGTCTGTGCAAGCCTTGGGAAGAACTCTCAGGCATCATTAGGAGCAGTGGAATACCCGCAAGATCGGGCGAATTCCTGATGAGCTGCAAACTCGAAGGGTTTATCAGGCTCGCAGAATAAATGATCAAAGCGGGCTGCAGTTCGGTAGCTTTCTTTACAAGCTCCCTGTAATCGGCCGCCTGACAGACTTCAAATCCGAGCTGCTCCAGAAACTGGCTCAGGAGAAAGTGATCCTCTGAATTTTCCTCCAACACCAGGATAAGCTTCGGATCGCCAGTCATAGTTATCCAAACCTCACGCTCGAGACCTCTGTTCTCTGATCCATGATCCCCGTCCCCGTCCCCCGTATTGACAATATCGCCCGCCATTATCTATAATTCAACCAAAAATTAGCAAGGAAAATAGTGCCGGCCCCACATCCAGAGGACATTTCACACCCCATCCGCTCTGGCGAGCGTCTGAATCTCCGGTTGATCGTCGTAATTCCGGTTATCTTCGTCTTGGTTGCCCTTTCCGCGGGTTTCTTATCGGCAAGTCTCACTCAATCATTTCTGAAATTTTCGCCCCCCGGAGCCAGAGAGGTCCTCTTGCTGCGTCTGGGCATTGTGGCTTTTTCCCTTCTGGCCGGTCTGGTGGGCGCTCTTCTGGCGCACTGGATCACCAAGCCGATCAGGAGGGCTATTGCTGAAGCCCACCGTATCATTCACTATGTGAAGCCCGACCTGCCTCCCATTCAGGCCAGGGACGAAGTGCGGGCCCTCTCCGCGGTTTTTGATCAGGCCTATATCTCATTTGTCGAGTTGGTTCAAGCGCGAGAGATTCTCGACAATATCAATGATGGGATTGTGGCAATCGACAAGGAAGGTAAGATCGCCGGCATGAATCTCAAGGCCCGGGAGACGCTGGAGATCGATCTGACAAAAGCCAGACAAAAGGATTTCAAATCGTTGTTTGAAGGCAACCCCCGCAACGCTGGACTGCTTGAGTTTATCAGCAGCGCTCTGCAGGACCAGCAGGAAAGAAGCGCCAATTCCATCTACTTTATTTCCCAGCAAGGCCGTGAGTTCCACCTTTCCATGAAAGCTTCGCCTGTAAAGCTCAAGCGTGAAGAAGGAGATCTGGTCGGCCTCATCATCAACTTCCGGGAGCGCCTGGAGAAAGCTTCCGGTATTCCAGAAATCATCGGTAACAGCTCCAAACTGACTGACGTCCTGGATCTGGTGATCAGGATCGCTCCCTCGGAATCAACCGTTCTCGTCTTGGGTGAAAGCGGCACAGGAAAGGAACTTTTAGCGGAAGCCATCCACCGGTTGAGCCGGCGATCCAAGCAACCCCTGGTTAAGATCAATTGCGCCGCTATTCCGGAAGGGCTGCTCGAGAGTGAGCTTTTTGGCCACGAAAAAGGAGCGTTTACCGGGGCAACGAGTAAAAAGGTCGGCAAATTCGAACTGGCGGATGGCGGGACCATTTTTCTGGATGAAATCGGGGATATGAGCGCTCCTACGCAGGCCAAAGTCCTGCGCATGCTCCAGCAAAAAGAATTCACACCGGTTGGCGGCACGCAAGTAAAAAAGGTGGACGTTCGCATTATTACCGCCACCAACAAGGATTTGATGGCGGAGGTCCAGGCACGGAATTTCCGCGAAGACCTCTTCTATCGTTTGAACGTCATGACGATTCGGATGCCTGCGCTGAGGGAGCGAAAATCGGATATACCACTCCTTGCCCAGCATTTCCTGGAGAAAACCGCGGAACGGAACGATATCCCGAGGCGGTCCCTGTCCAGGAGCGCTCTGAACCAGTTGCTGTCTTATTCATGGCCTGGAAATATCCGCGAGCTGCAAAACGTGATGGAGCGAAGCGCGCTGCTCTCGGACGGCTCCTTTATTCAGGCCGATGATCTCTTCCTCGGGTCTTTGAACGATTGGACCCCTTCCTCGTCTTCCCTCCAGCCGCAACCGCAGGACTCCTGGTTCGAAGATGGAGCCCCCCTGAATGATGCTCTGAACTCAATCGAGAAAGAGTTGATCGTTCGCGCCCTGAAAAAGGCCGGAGGGATTCAGGTGGAAGCAGCCCGTTTGCTGGGCCTGACCAACAAAAACCTGTGGGCCAAAATCAAAAAACATCAGATTGACACGCTAAACTACCGTATCAAAACGTGATCCGCGCGGCCAGGTCGAGTCTAAAAATATTAGATTTACGGTGGGAATCTAAAAATCTTAGATCGGTGGAAGCCCCAGGAGTGCCGGCTCCTGAACGAGTCGAGTAATCCCTTAAACCTATTTATTTTTATAGTTTACCTCGGGCACTCGCATGACATTCTTTTCAATACCCATCATTTGGCATGGCTTTTGCTGTCAGCAGGGGCGATTTGATGATGACCACCGATATTAAGAAGGCTAAGCTGATGAAAAAACCGACTTTGGAGAGAGACGCAGATCGAGGTTTTACGTTAGTCGAGACAATCGTAGTGCTGGGCGTGATATTTGTTCTGGCCGGTATTCTGGTGCCGACCGTCCTTAAATATATAGGCGACGCCCAACGCAGCAGGGCCGAGTCGGATGTCCGGCAGATTAACGCGGCCATTAATAGTCTAATTAAAGACACCGGTCGATTTCCGGGGGATTTCGTGGCAAGCGCTAGTATCGATTTCCTGGTCGGTCCGGGGACGTTGGCCGGGACAGGATGGGCGACCAGCGCGAACAATGAACCTCTTGAAGATCATTTGTTGACTAACACGCCTGGTTCAACGACTGATTACCCAGCGACAGGTAGATTCAAATGGAATGGTTCTTATTTACAGGCACAAGGACTGGAGGAGGATCCCTGGGGTAACGCGTATGAGGTTAACGTGGATACCCTGGTTGGTGGGGACATTCAGCCGACCTGGGTAATCTCCCCCGGACCGGATGGCGTGTTTCAAACGCAGCCAGCTTCTACGGATCTATCCAGTGATGACATAGGGGTGAGAATCAAATAGACGACCGCAGGGCTTGGGCGTCCTGCAGGTCACGAAGGAGGAAAACGAAAGCATGAATCACATGAATCAGTGGAAACTTAACGAAAAGGGTTTTACCTTGATGGAGATGGTGCTGGTTTTGGCCATCATCCTGGTATTAGCCAGCATCTTTTTGCCCTTGGCCACGACCAAAATCAAAGAGGCGGACGAGGTCAGCGCCGGTGGAACCATCTCCAGCATCGCCAAAGGGCTGGCGGCATTTTATGAAGACCTGCGGCATTTTCCGACTTGCGACAGCACCTCAGATTGCAATACATTCGAGAGCAATGATCTGGTCTTTCTAGCCTTTGGCGACGGGGCAGGCAGCCTCGTCTCTCAGTATCCCAGTGCAGGTACGGGTGGGGGAAATTGGGATTTTTCTGTAAACGATGAAGCTTCTCCTGCACGCAACAATGCATATAATCACTTGGTCATTAATGATCCAGATGCTGACGGCCTTGCGGCGGAGGCTACTCAGGATTATAAGACCGCAGGATGGCGCTGGCGAGGCCCTTACGTGTTCGGAATCAACCTCGATCCCTGGGACAGGGCTTTTATCGCCAATGTTGGCGCTATGGAACCCGGAGGCGGCGCTATCAGTGGAGCGGCAACCAGTTTTGGCTGGATCCTCTCCGCCGGGCCTGACAATTTTCTGGACACTCTTCCTACTTCAACGGCTCTCTCGAACGACGACATCGGGTTTATCTTTCAGAACGCCAGCAGTTTCTAGCTGTTGAGCTTTCAGCCAACGAATCAGGCGAATATTCGCGAAATTCGCCTGATTCGTTGGCTAACACCTGCTTACGATATAATCTCCCTCCGTGTCTCGCCTTCATGCCCAAAGCGACGAAATCGAGCGCGGACTGGGTCTTCTGCTCCTGCTCCTTCCCCTGGCCTTCTTTCCGGGGCTGATCCGCCTTTACGGACTGCCCAAAGAGACCCTTCTGGCCTTCTTGACGGCTGTCCTCTGCTGCGTTTCCTTTGTCACCTTTTACCAGCGAAATGAAAGACCGGTCTTCCCGCTCTTGCTCCCCGTTCTCATTTATCTGGCCCTGACCGGTTTCTCCCTCTTTAAAGCGTTGAACCTTCACAGCGGGATCGTCCGATACTTCCAGTTGATCGTTGGAATCGGGCTCTTCTGGGTGATTATCAATCACGTGAGCGAAAAAGGGGTCGAGAAGCTGCTTCGCTGGGTCGTATGGGCCGGACTGATCGCTTCGGTGATCGGAATCGCTCAGCAGTGGGGCATGGAGTTTCCCACGCTCATTCAAGTGTCGCGGCCCAGCTCTACTTTCGGTAACAAGAACATGGCGGCCCAGTTTATTCTCTTTGTTCTTCCGGCCGCTTTCTATCTTTTGATGGTCTCGTCCCGGCAGCTTCAGGAATGGTTCTACGCGGCCGCCGCTTCCTTGACTACGACTTACTTCATCTATACCGGGACTCGGGCCTCCTGGGCGGGGGCTATCGCCGCAGGTTTCATTCTTTGGTTTTGTCTCCGGTTGAGAGGCTTCACTCCCGGCCAGATTCTTTCCTGGGATCGTCGCAAAAGCAAATTTCTTGCCGGAGTTCTGCTCTTTGTCATGACCATGAACGTTTTTCCACCCTATTTGGTGCCAGGCTGGCGAATTGCCGGCTCCCCCTCAGCCGGCGCCCGCCTGCTGACCATGGCGGATCCGGAGCAGCAATCGAGTTTTCAGAACCGAATTTGGATGTGGGCCAACACCGTTGAGATCTTCAAAGATTACCCGCTCCTGGGTGTCGGAATCGGTAACTTTGAATTCATGTACCCGCTCTATAACCGGGCAGCTATCGAGGATAAGTACTTTGGAGTGCAAACAAAACCCGCTGAAAGCCACAATGACTACCTGCAGTTTCTGGCGGAGACAGGCTTATTGGGGACCGCGGCCTTTCTGCTCATCCTCTTTCTTCTGGCCTGCCGTTTCTGGCATAGTCTAAATCCTTCCCCGCCACCCGCCACCCGCCACCTGCCACCGGCGTGCATTCCGATCGCTTTCGCCCTGATCGGCATCTTAGCCGTGGCGCTTCTCGACTTCCCCTTTTACCTGCCGGTCTCGTTTTCTTTCTTTTGGATTTACGCCGGCTTTCTCTGGAAGATCAGCGCCGATAGCGATTCTCAAGGCATTCAGCTTTCCAGGAAACCGGCTCTCGCAGTTCTGGGTGCTGTTGCTCTGGCTGTGACGGCGTCAGCCTCCATTCAGGTCATGCATCTGCGAGGCGAGTTTTACTTCGGCCGGGCCATGCAGGGCGCCTATGGAACGGACAGCGTGGACGAGAGGCTGGTCTGGACGGGAAACGATCTGGACAAGGCGATCGAGGCCTATCCTTTCGATCACCGTTACCATCATTGGAAGGGCATTCTCAAACTGCGCCAGGGAAAAAAGGAAGAAGCCCTGCAGGCGACCGTCCGGGTATTGTCCATGCATCCCTACAACATCAACGCCTTGAACAACCTGGGCGTGATCTACGCCACCCTGGGCGATTCTGAAAACGCCATCCGGTCTTTTGAGACGGTTCTAAAGATCTGGCCCGATTACGTCGATGTCCATAACCGGCTGGGTGTTCTTTATGCCGCAGGCGGCGAAAACGTCAGGGCCGTTGAGCACTTCCGCGCCGCGCTCCGACTGGATCCCAGCAATGAGATAGCCAAAAAGAAATTGAATGAGCTGCTCGCTGCACCCTCATTGCTTTGAGGCCTGCCGCACTTTTTCCAGATTATTCTGGACAGCCGGTGACCAGGGCGAGATCTTTTGAGCGGCCTCAAGGGCAATCTTTGCCGCCTCGAGTTGCCCGTCCATGTAGTGCATATAAGCCAATTCGTTGTATATCTCGGAAGAGTAGGGAAAGGTCTGAGCCGCTTTGGCCAGATACTTCCGGGCTTGGCCCAGATGGCCGCGGTTGCGATAGTAGGCGGCCAGTCTGCCGTAGGGACCAGGGTGATCAGGATTCAACTCTATCGCGCGCTGATAATGGGCCAGAGCTTCGGAATCGCTGCCTAAAAATTGGCTGAGAACTCCCATACTTCGGTGCAGTCTCAAATTTTCAGGCGCAGTCTCCAGGGCTTTCCGGAGAAGTTCTTCAGCTCGATCAGGCCGCCCCCAGCGAAAGTAAGCATCTGCAAGCAGGCCCATAGCAGTTGGATCGTCAGGAGAAGCCTGAGCCGTATCGAGCGCCAAACTCATCTCGCCTTCCCAATCCTGGTTGCGATTGACTGTAACCGCCCCCAGAAGAACGGCGATCAAAATGGTCAGTAAAACGGGCGATATTCTCTCCCTCAAAGCCGCCAGGCCCAAAGCCGGCAAGAGCAGAAAGCCCAGGGAAGGCAGATAGAGCCACGCTTCCAGCAAGGGAAGCCCGTTGATTGCCAGGTGGATAAGAGGAATCAGGCCAGCCAGAAACCACATCAGGGCAAAAGCCGCCGCCTGATTTCCGGATCGAAATGCCAACCCTAAACCGGCGCCGACCCCTACCAGCAACAGCACAGAGAGTATCACGAGGCCGCCAATCGGAAACGGAGCCAGCGGATGAATAAATTGAATATTAAAAGGAAAAAGCAGTAATCCCACGTATATGGGAATTGCTTTCAATACGACCAGAAGACTCGCAACAAAGCTTCCTGCGGCGGGGCCCGGATCGAACGAGAATCCTCCCACGAAAAAAACGCGCCCGATCAAATAAGCGACTAAAACAAGCAGGGGACCCAGGTGCCTGATCCAGCGAAACCGGGACCATGGGAGCGAGTAATCGGCTGTCAGCAGCAGCAAGGGGAACATAAACGCAATTTCCCTGGAGAGAAGAGCGAACAAAAAGAGGGGAAGAGAAGCAGCGTAGAGCAGCCTGGAACGGCGTTTGACGCTCTTTAGATATAAAAGAGTGCCTGCCAGCAGGAAGAACGACATCAGTAGGTCGGCCCGGCCCCAGATGTATGTGACCGCTTCGGTATGAATGGGGTGAACGGCAAAAAGGATCGATCCCATGAAGGCCGTTGTTGCTGAAGTGTAATTCCGCACTAGAAAATAGCCGATTACCGAGTTCAGAATATGCAGGGCCGTATTGGTCAGGTGATAGCCCCAGGGCTCCAGGCCCCACAGCGAAAAGTCGGTCATAAAGCTGAGGGCCGTGAGCGGCCTGTATACCAGCGTAGGCTCACCCAGCAAAGGCTTCCAGAAGGCGCTGGTGAAGATCTCAGGCAGATTTCTCCAGTCCTTGATCAGGAAGTTCTCAATGATAAAAGTCCAGTCATTCCAGACGAAAAAGTTTTGGAAGCTGTTGAGATAGAAAATAGCAGCGAATATGGCTATCGCCAGAATGTTGATTTGGCGGTAATTGTCCGGTTGGGCGGGATCGCGAAACCCGCGAATCCATTTCGTGAATTTTAGTGTTCCATTCAGTCGAGGCATTACCACCAGGTGACCGGTTTTGTAGGGGCCGTGCCACTTTCCCGCTCCACACGCATAGGACTGCGATTGAGCTTCAGGATCTCGAGCCCGTTGGCGGTCTTGACGACGACTTCCTGCCGGCGGATCTCATCGATCTGTCCGCCTGCAAGCTGATCGCCCACCCGGTAAAGCTGGCCGTTAATCAAGGCTACGTTCCCATGTTCCGATAAAACCACCATTTGCAGTTGCAGCTCGGGAGGCTGCTCAGGTGGCGGAGCCTCTCCTGCCTCCTCCAATTGCGGTAAAGGTACTGACTCCTGATTCAGTTCCCTTTCGGTAAAAAACGGATTTCGTCCCCAGTCGGCCGAGTGGATCCTTTCCAGATACTCCAGGGATACCGCAGGGCCGGTACGCAATGGTACGGATGGACCGTCTGACGGACTCTCAATTGCTTTCTGGCCGGTGTCTGCGGAGGGAGCGGAATTGTGGGGCGAGGCTTGAGAGGCCGGCCCGCCGAATTGGTCCCTCATATATTGTAGGTTGTAATAAATGACCGGCACGAGTGCTGCGAATACGATCACCCTGAAATATTTATTTCTCAGCATCTTACACCCGTCACCCTTCACGCGTGAAAAGGGCTCTCAGCGCCAGCTCGGTATAAAGTCGGTCTCCCGACCTCTTGATATCGATCGACTCTATCGTCACCAGCCCCGATCCGATCTCGGAAACATCATAGAGGTAATCCCCGATCGATTTGTAGTTGCTATAAAAAGATAATTTCAGGGGGATATACAGGAAGTCTCGTGTGGCGATGTCGATAGAGTTGGCATTCTCCTGAGCTTTTTGCCCGGATGCCGCCGGATCAACGACCTGCCCCAGTGTCATCCGAAAAGCCTCAAAATTGCGATCCAGAGCGATTTGGTTTAGCTCCTGTTGTACTAAATAGACGTTGTCTACTGGAAGCGGCCGGCTCAACAACGTGTCCGGTGTCAGGTGTCGGGTGTCGGCTGAAAAATTTTCGATTACTCGCTGCTCTGCTTGCAAGCGTAACACTTCACCTTGCTTCTGAAGCAGCTCTGTCTGAAGGTCGTCTACCCGCCCCCAGGAGGACATTAGATAATAAATACTAAAAAGCCCCAGCCCAACTAACCCCGAGATTATTAAGATTTTTCGGTGTTTTGTGTTCAAATGTATTTCTGATTTAATCCCATACTGACACCTGACCCTGCCACCCGCTCACCGTCCCACCACCAGACCCAAATCGAAGCTCAGGCGCGCGCCAGGGGCCGACACACTGGAGACGTGCAGTCCCGCCCCGTCCAGGTTGCGGGCCGATTCCACGGTCGAAGTTTCTATAGGTTTCCTGAAGGAGCGAGACCGAATCAGGGGATTGTTTTCCAGTGCCTCCATAAAGAGAGCAAATTCCATATTCACGATGGCGCTGTTTTCGGCCAGAACTTCGCCCTGAATGAGCAGTTCCCAATCAGACCCGCTGGGGCGGGCCTGCAAGGCGGTGAACTTCATTTCCGCCGGCACCGCCAGGCTGAGCGATTTGAGAGCTGCCGAGAGCAGGGGACCGGCGGTCACCATCGACTCCAGTAAACGGGATTGCTTCTGCGCCTCGTTTTGAGCCTCTGCTCTGGAATTTGCCTCATCGATGCCGGCCTGGAGCGAAGCAACCTGAGTATTCACTCTGGCGAGATCCTCCTGTAATCGAGAGGCCTCGGTATGAAAGTAAAGCGAGCCGCCCAGGCCGATAGCCATCAAGAAGCAGAGCCCGGCCAAAAGAGCCTTTCGTGCAAGCGCTCGTTGCGCCTGACTTCGCTTGGCGGACGTGACGCCTTTGCTGAGATCGATAGACAGGCTCGACTCGGATCTGGAAACGGCGCCCAGCAGGGCAGCCAGACAGGGCAGTTGTTCTTTGCTTCGAAGTGGTGAGTAATCAGCCCATCCCTCTGGCTCAAACAACTCCACATCCACGCCAAAAGACTGCATCAGCGGGCCCGTAACCTCCCGGAGATTTCCTATTCCGCTCAGGATGATCCGATGAGGCAGTCCACTTCGAAATTGCTGGTTAAAGTACATGAAGCTGCGCTTGATCTCGGAGACAAGCCGGGGCAGGAAGGCAGCTTCGTTTCCCGCGAAATCTTTTAGATCCAGGGCGGCTTCCACGGAAAACAGCAGCTTCCCCCTATGTGCTATGAGAATATTGATATTTTGATGGCCGATATGGGCGGCCAACACCCGATCATCCCCCCATCGGTCGGCCTGCATTCGAATACCGTTCAGCAGTGAGGTAATAATCGTGGTCAGCTTCTTGACCTTTAAACCGGATGTCTCAAAGAAGGACAGCCGGGCCTGCAGTTCGTTCCGGGATGCGATCACGAGTAAAGCGCCGAGGCGGATCTCTCCGGCCGAGCCCCAGTCTTTTTCCAGGATCTCGTAGTCATAGACCAACTCCTCATCTCTCAGCATGGAAATGCGCCGGGCTTCGGAAGGCATGATCCGGACGATTTCGCTGATCTCCAGCGGATAGCTTTCTATCTGGTGTACGGCTGAGCTGAGGGAACTGACAACGACTGCGTTGCGTGACTTGAACTGCTGCTTGAGGAAACGAGAAAGGCCTTCCTCGGAAAAGACCGTATAATCGACCTCCTTGAACTGCAGCACCTTCAACGGATTTCCCACCCGGATCTCGGCGATGCGCAGCTTAGGAAAATCAAACTCGACTGCCAGAACGTTTTTGGAAACCATTATTAACTTATCCGCCACCCGCCACCTGACACCCCGAGCGCAGCGAGCCTCCCCCTCCCAGTCACCTGGTATTAATGCTGCCCAGGATATCCCACATGGGCAGGTACAGAGCCAGAGCGACGAACAGAATTACGCAGGCCATGGCGATCAGGAGGGTGGGCTCGATCAAGGCAAACAGTCGGCTCACTCCCATGGAGACTTCGCGATCATAGTAAGTCTTGACCCGCTCCAGGGACTGGTCGATTTCCCCGGTCGTTTCTCCAAGATGGACCATGCGAATGACCAACGGCGGAAAATAGGCGCTCAACGCCAGGGATTCCGACAGGGTCGCTCCCGTTAAAACTCGCTCTCGAGCCCTGTGGATCTCACCGGAGATCACTGTGTTGCCGACGATTTCCTGGATAATGCGAAGTGTGCTCATCACATCCACTCCAGCTCTTGCCAACATGGCAAAATAGTTGGCAAATCTCGACAGAGCCACTTTTTGGATCAAATCGCCCAGCACCGGGAGCGACAGCTTGAAGCGGTCCCACATCAATCTGCCGGCCGGATAACTGATCATGATCCGAAGGCCAATGGCTGAAGATATCAGGAGAACCAGCGCGTAAATTCCGCTGGCTTTGGCAAAGTTGCTTAGACCCAGTAGTATCCGGGTCGGAAGAGGCAACTCATTCATATTGAGCTGCACCATCACGGCCAGGAATTTCGGAAAAATCACCGTCAGCAATACGATGCAAAGAATGGAGACCGCGCTTAGAATGATGGCCGGATAGACGGTAGCCTGACGGGTGTCATTGATCAACTTATCCTGCCACTCCAAAAATTCAGCCAAATCATCCAGGCACTTATCCACGTTGCCGGTTTTTTCTCCCGCTCGTATCATGCTTACATAGACCGGCGAGAATACTTTGGGGTGACGAGCCATGGCATCGGACATGGAAAGGCCTTCCATCTCGATGCTGCGCTTTAAGTCCAGCATCAAGGTCTTGAGCCAATCCTGCCCCGCTACCTTGGCGATATCGCCGAGTCCCAGATTTAGCGGCACACCCGCCGACAGGATATTCGAGAGCTGAATCGAGAAGTTGATCAGATCTCTTCGCTTGATCCGCCGATCAACCTTTTTGGGGGCGGCGGCGCGTTTTGCCGCCTTGGAGGAGATCAGATAAAGTTGAGTGTTTCTGAGGATCGAGTACAACTGTCGCTCATCAGCGGCCCTGAGGCTGCCTGAGACCACCTGGCCAAGCTCGTTTTTCGCCTGGTATTCGTACTTGGGCATCGTTCTAAATAACTGACAACTGATACAAGCTGACAACTGACAACTGACACAAACTGACACTGATAGCTGGCGCAGCGACAAACTGACAGATGATAGCTGAGAAACGACACGTGTGACTGAGCGAAAGTCTTGGCAGTTTGTCAGTTGTCAGTTCTTAGCTCCTTCATTCCGATGTCACCCTCAGCACCTCCCTCAGCGTCGTCTTTCCCTGGATGACCTTTTCTATCCCGTCCGTCGACATCATCTTCATCCCGCTATCGAGAGCGGCTTCCCGCAGGGCCGGAGCGTCTGCTTTCCGCATGATAAGGTTGCGGATTTTGTCCGTCATAACCAGCAGCTCGGCAATGGCCGTGCGGCCCCGATAGCCGGTGTAATTGCATTTCTCACAACCCTCGCCTTCGTAGAACTGCGCATTTCTGTACTGAACGTGCAGGCGGTCGAGAAGCTTGGGCTCGCCCTGTGTCGGACGCTTGCAGTGGCTGCAGATCAGGCGCACCAAACGCTGCGCGATCACTAGAATCACGGAAGAGCTGATCAAATAAGGCTCGACCTCCATATCCTGCAGCCGGGTAATCGCGCCCGTCGCATCGTTTGTGTGCAGTGTGCTCAAAACCAAATGTCCGGTCAATGCCGAGCGGATCGCCGTGTCGATGGTCTCCTGGTCACGCATCTCGCCGATCAGGATGATATCCGGGTCTTGTCGCAAGATCGCTCGGAGACCGGAAGCAAACGTCAATCCGGCTTTGGGGTTGATCTGAGACTGACGGATGGTGGGAAGCTCGTATTCCACCGGATCTTCCAGAGTAATGATCTTCTTGTCGGACCCGCTCATATGCATCAGAGCGGAGTACAGGGTGGTGGTCTTTCCTGACCCTGTAGGCCCGGTTACGAGAATGATGCCGTTGGGCAGCGCGATGGCCTGGGTAAAGATCTCCAGGCTTTTTTCGTCATAACCCAGGTTTTCCAACCCGCGAACCAGCCGATCCTTGTTGAGCAGCCTCAGGACGACGTTTTCTCCAAAAATAGTCGGAAAGGTGGACACACGTATATCCACTTCTTCTTTCCCCACCAGAAATTCGGCACGCCCGCTTTGAGGTGTACGCGACTCCGTGATGTTGAGTTCAGACATCACTTTGAGGCGAGTCACCAGAGCCGACATCATGTTTCTGTCCAGTTTGCCGCGGTTGTAAAGGATGCCGTCGATTCTATATCGGACCCGAATTCGATCTTCCTCCGGTTCGAAGTGAATATCGGTCACTTCCCTGGACAAGGCTTCCTGAATCAAGCTGTTGATCAGCATCACAATGGGCGCGGATGAATCGGAGCTCTCTTCAGACGCTTGTAGTTCAATATTGATCAATTCACGCGAATCTTCTCCGGGAGCCTGCCAGTCCTGGCTCTTCTCGACGGCGTAAAGCTGATTAATATGGGCTCGAATATCTGTCGAAGTGGCGCAGACCGCATGGACCGGATGGCCTGTAACGCGGCGAATCTTATTGATAATACCGATATCCAGTGGATCTTCAACTGCCGCTACAAGCTGCCCATTTTCGATTCTCAGAGGCAGGACCTTGAGCTCGCGAGCTACTCGCTCCGGAATCAGCGCAACCACTTGACGGTCGATCGGATAATCGTCCAGTTCCACGAATGGTATGCCCACATCCTGCGCAATAATGCGCGCAAGGGCGGACTCTTCCACAAATCCCAGAGAGCAGGTGATTTCTCCCAGGCGGCGGCCGTCGAACTTTTGAAAATTGAGGATCAGTTGAAGTTGGGAAGCGGAGATCAGCCCTGCCTCAATCAGCTTTTCGCCGATCGGCCCGATCGAAAGGACTTTTTTAGAGGCAGGGATCATACGAAATATGAATGCGCTTTCTATTGAGCCGGCGATGTACGGCGTAGATTGTAAGGGCGACCCCTGAAAAAAGCAAGGCGAATTGGTGACAACTGACTGGTGACAACTGACAAGACTTTCGCTCAGTCCAGATCAACGCGCGTCGTTGGCCGGCAATCATCTGTCAGTTGGTCGCTGTATCAGTTGTCAGTGTCATTGTGCGTCAGTTGTCAGTTGTGTAGCATCCGACCAAAGCGCGGCGTTGAGCCCCGGTTTCTAACTAACGCAGCCGGAAGCCGATATCATCGCCACTCAATGTAATGCCCGAGGCGGTGAGCGCCTGTGAGTAGGCTGTTGAAACAGCCCCGTCGGGCCCTGCTGAGAGCACGAAGACAGCGTTTTGAGGGGCGCCTGGTTTAGCGAATTCTACATTGACCAGGTAGTTATTGCCCCAGGGATCGGCGTTGACGCTGTCCAGGTAGGGCCCCCGCCATCGAAATCGGCCGCTGATCGGGTATGAGGAGGTATTGAGCTGCACATGGTTCTCCAGAAAATCGTAACCACCGTCTGCGCCCTGCACGCGGGAACCAAGCGACCAATCCGCTGCCGCGGCCCCTGAAGTGCCTGGCATAACTCCTTCATCCGTGATCAGTAAGTCCACAAAGGGACTGCTGGGGAGAAGCGAATCGCCGCTCAGCCAGCCCGGAGGAACCGCCAGTTGGGAATTGAAGAGGTTGATGGCTTCCCCGAGTGCCTCCACTTCTCTGTGTGCCCGGCCGGTCCTGGCCTCGTCGATGTACTTTAATACGGCCGGCACGAAAATGCCCAACAGCACCACTATCACTGCCAACGCCAAGACCATTTCAAGCAATGTATAGCCCCTCGTATTTTCCATAACCAGTTTTGCGACTCAGAAGGGAGTAAAGACTACCACGGATCCATCGCTGAAAGTGATTGTAAATTCTATTCCGGCAGGGGACACGTTGCCGGCGCTCCCCTGCGCCGCGTCTTTAAAATTCTCATAGCGGATGGTCACAGTTTCCCCCGTCCCTCGGACTATCAAGTTGGGGGCATTCACTTCTTCTGAATCAATGCGCAGCACTACAGTCTGGGAAGGCTTTCCAGAGCCCTTAATCGTGATGCCGGAGAATGTTACTGTTTCCCCGCTTCCCTTGCGAGTCTCGATTCCGTTAACCAGGTTGTTATTGAAATCAAAAACAACTGTGTTCCCTATTTTCACTTTCTCAAAGAACGATGCTGGTGAAGTTGCATAGTCGGCTTTAATGGAGGTGATGGAGACATCGTTGCTGGCGAAATTAGTCACCTTGAACTCAACGGTGTTGCTTCCTTTGATGCTCTCCGACCCTAGTGCCAAGCTCAACTTCGGATCGATGGTGAGGCTGCGCAAGCCAAAAGAAACACCAGTGAATTGGTAAAGGCCGTTTGCGTCCGTTACAACGATCAACTTGCCGAATGAACCGTTGACGGGAAGATTCAGACTTACGGTGGCTCCCTTCATGCCCTTGCCTCCCTGGTCGGTAACCTTTCCGGATACATCCGCGAAGAGTTCGCTTCTGAGTATGTCGAGCGTTAAATCATCACCGCCGCCCGAGCTCTTGTCAGGACCGAAACTGCGGATTCGGCCCGATACCTTTTGATTGTCTGAAGGCCGGGTAAACTCGACGCTTGTGTATTCATAAGCCGTCCCATAGGAATCCTTTGAAAGGTCACTGGTGAATTCGCTGACGCGCACGGGAACATAGGGACCTAACCAGCCGGCGCCTATCTTAAGCTGAGTGTCAAAAGTAAAATCCGGTTGGCTCCCTTTGCGCCACAGGTCTTCCAGAGAGGGTGGAGGACCGCCCATGTTGCCCGAATACCCAAAATCAGCCCGTCCCAGGTTAATGATTAGCCGGGGATTTCCTGTGATCGCTTTTTTGAGGAGCCGCAGCCGATCCTGGGTATTGAGTTGTTGGCGAGAGAGATGGTCTGCAAAGAAAAAAGGAGTCACGAAGACCAGGGGGATAAACAGCACCATAAGAAGTACGACGAAAAGCAGGCTAAAACCACTTTCAGTCGATGGTCTGTTCACTTGTCTCCTCTTCTAGGCGCAAACAGGACGACTGAGCCGTCGCTGAACGTGATTTCGAAGACCACTCCGGTCATGTCAACGGGGTTGGAAGCCCCGGTTGGCTGATCCTTAAAGTCCTCCAATCTGATCTGGAGCTCTCCTCCTGCACCGAGAGTCCCCACGGTGAAATCGGGCAAATGCATCTCTTCTCGATGTATGACCACCTGAAACGCTTCTTGAATGACTCCGGTTCCGGATAGGGTAGCTGCCGAAAATGAAATCAAAGTTCCGCTGCTGCCGCGCGGGTTATCACTGTCGAAAACCTTGACGCCATTTATAAAGACCTTCTTAAAATAGGCTTGCGGTGAGGACTCGTAAACCGGCGTAAGAGAACTGACCGTCACCGGATTCTTAGAGAGATTTGTGACGATAAATTCTACCTTGTCCTTTTCCGGTCCGCTGGTGAAGGCGGTATTTGCTTTGTAGACGATTTTGGGATCCAGACTGATTGACCGCACTCCCAGAGGAACGCTGTCGAAGCTGTATAAGCCGTCATTGCTGGTTTGGACGCTGATCGTAGTTACGACGCCATTGCTGGGATGCTTCAACGAAACGGATACTTTGGGTAATAGCGCGGATGTGGGGTCCTTGATGAATCCAATAATATCCGCGAAGGTTTCCGTCCGGTAAATATCCACAGTCAAGTCATCAGCGCTTGACTCGATTCCGTCAGGTCCCTTGCTGCGTAATCGTGCCTCTACCCTGGCGCCCGTGAGCGGGTCTGTAAAGGGTGCAGGATCGTAAATTAATGCGTTTCCCCAAGGGTCGGTGGTCAGATCGGAAACAAAAGCCGCCTGGACATAGGGGCCTCTCCAGCCATGTCCCACTTGAGAATCGGCGTCGATCTGAAAGGCGGGTTGGGAGTTTTGTAAAAATAAGTCGTTGAGGCTGGAAGGAATTTTGCCCATGTCGCCCACGTATCCGAATTGATTAATCTGAGTCTGACCCCGCGCCACCTCTCTGGATTCTCCGATAATTGCCCGCTTGATGGTCAGTAATTGAGCCCGGGCTTGCTCATCCCGCCGATAATCCAGGACGTTGGGAATGAGCGCTACAGTGACGGTAATGAGGATAGCCAGGATGGCCAGCGTTACGACCGTCTCACCCAGAGTAAAGCCTTCCTTGTCCCCTGGTTCGATCATTTTTTAAACCACCGTTGGCGTGAAGATAATAATGGATCCGTCACTGAAATGAACTTCGAATGTGACTCCCGTCATATCTACTTCAGCAGCATTTCCAGTCGCGGCATCTCTAAAATTCAACATCTCTACTTTAGCCGAACCGCCTTTACCAATTTTCCCAATGATCAGATCTTCTACCTCAGTGGTTGGAGACTGGATGCGGATGGGAAAGGATTCCGCAAGCGCCCCGGAGCCCGTAATCGTCTCCGGATCGCCCGAGAAGTCGATCAGTGTATCGCTCCCCGCCCGAGGATTATTGCTGTTGAATTTATTGCGTCCTTTGATTTTCAAGGTCTCATAGAAGGCTTGGGGACTGGAGGTATAGATGGCCTTAAAAGTAGAAATGGTGATGTCCTGATTCGAAAAGTTTTTGACTACAAATTCTATGTTGTTCAGGTTTGCACCCTTGACCAGCGCCGTATCGGGGGCCAGGACCAGTTTTGGCTCTATGGTAATGCTGCGGTTTCCGTAAGGAATATCGGTAAACTGGTAAAAACCATCGCTATTGGTGAATACGGAGACGGTCGTAAGCGTCCCATTTTGCGGCAGGTTAATCGTCACGCTCGCTCCGGCCACCGGATTGGTCTTGTCGTCTTTTATAAACCCCAGAACGCGCGATTTAATTTCCGTCTTAAAAAACAGCAGGGTGAGATCATCGTTGGTTCCCGCGACGCCGTCTGGTCCCAAACTGGCGATTTTACCCTCGGCCGCGGCTCCGGTCTCAGCATCGGTAAAACTTCCTGTGGAGTAAATCAGTGTTCTTCCCCAGGCGTCACGATCCAGGCTCTCCAGATACGAAATGACGCCGGCTTCCAGGTAGGGGCCGTTCCAGCCCGCCCCTGCTTTCAAGGTCGAATTGAACGTGAAGTTTGGCTGTGTCCCTAGTATCCAAAGATCTTCCAGCGTTGACGGCAGGTTCCCCATGTCTCCCAGGTAACCAAAGGCGGTGCGAGCTTCATCGATGATTACCACCGGGCTGCCTGAAACGGCTCGCTTCAGATTGTCCAGAGTAGTTAGAGTCGAATGAGTCCTTTGATCGTCCATTAGACGAATGGTCAGGGGAGTCAGGGTTCCGACTAAAATCGCCAGTACTGCCAGGGCAGTCACGACTTCCAATAGACTGATTCCTCGTGGGATTCGCAAGGCAGCCTACTTCCGTATGGGGGTGAAAAAGACCGTCGAGCCGTCGCTGAAGTCGATCTGAAAGGAAATTCCCGTCATATCAACCGCCGCCGCCGCACCCGATTGCAGATCCCGAAATTTTTCAATCTTCAGCTTGAAAGTCCCTCCTTTTTTGGCGGCTAGTCCGATATTCAGGTCTGCCACCTGAGTAACCGGACTCTGGATACGGACAGGAAAACTCTCTCCTGATATTTGGCCGGTTCCCGTAACGGTAAAGGGATTGCCGCTAAAATCGATAAACTGCCCACTGGCGCCGCGTGGATTGTTGCTGTTGAAGACTACCTGGCCGTCCAATTTGACCATCTCGTAAAAGGCGACGGCTTCATAGATTATCGTCAGTGAGCTCAGAATAATGTCGGCAGCGGAAAAATTCTGAATGAGTACTTCAACGTTGTCTCCCCCACCTCCGGTGGTGACTGCGCTGTCTGGCACCGCTACAAGGCGCGGCTTGACGGTGATACTGCGGACACCAAAAGGAATACCATCAAAAATATAGTCGCCGTTGATTCCCGTCTGGAGTGTCTGTGTGGTAAGTACCCCATTTAGGGGGTAATTGATTTCTACCGTCGCCCCAGGCATCAAGTTGCCGCTGGCGTCGCGGACGAACCCAATAACTTTAGAAAGCGTTTCCGTATCAAAGATCTCAACCTTCAGGTCATCACTGTCTCCTAAAATCTTATTGGGGCCGGGAGAGACCAATCGGCCTTTGACGGTCTTTCCAATCGCTCCCGAACTGTCGTCAGGCCGGGTCCAGTCGATGGGATTTCCCCAGGAGTCCAGAGCGATCTGGTTCAGGAACTCCAAAACTTGAGTGTTCAGGTAAGGACCAGCCCAGCCCACTCCGGTTTTTAAAGTGCTGTCAAAGGCAAAGGCAGGCTGGGTTCCATTGATCCACAAGTCTGTCAGGCTGGCGGGAAGATTCCCCAGGTCTCCCAGATAGCCGAAGGAAGTCCTGGCCTCGCTGCTGATGATGCGGGGATCGCCGATAATGGCCCGCTTAAAGGTTTCCAGTTGATCCAGTGTCTCCGCTTCTCGTCGATTGTCGAGAAAGGTAATGGAGAGAGGAGCAGCAGCCCCGACTATAATGGCGATAACAGCCAACGCGGTCACGCTTTCCAGTAAAGATATTCCCTTTTGTTTCACGGCCTCAGTGGCGTGGATTATAGCACGGGTAAGGTGTTCTGCACACTCAAGCTTACTCCGAACTAACCAAAGCGTCATAGACTTCCTTGAACCGATCGACGAGTTCCTCGGCGATGTCTTCGGCTTCATCTTTTAAGACATCGGGGAAGATCTCGAATTTCCACAGGACTGATTCGCTCTTGCGATGAATGAGTCGAAAAACAGCTTCATCCAGCCAGTGGTCAGTGGTAAGCGGCAGGATTCGGTTCCAGATCGCGTCTTCGTTGACTCTGAGACCATCATCAGTTTCCCAAAACAGGCCTTCTAACTCGCGATCCGTTCCCATGACCAGGAGCGCATCAGCCAATTCCTGCTCTCTGACCACTTCGACGACTCCCCAATCGCGAAATCCTCGCTCCAACCACTTGTGGATGGCCCCCCGCATGGGAAGGATATATATTTTTCGTATTTCCGTCAGCTTCGGCGGTGGCTGGACCTGAGCCGGCGCCCTTGCCCTTGGGCTTTGCGCCAATGCCGGCCCCCATGACATGAAAAAGGAAAGTAGAAGGAAATTGGTTGTATTGATCAATTTGGACTTTGAACCTTGAACTTTGAACGTTGGACTTATGGGCATGCAGTAATCATACTTTATGTCTCCGTCCTTCTCTGAGCCGGTTGGCTAAACGGCCCATTACCAGTAAGATGACATTGATGGACCAGACGCTGATTGAGGGTGTTGTTCTTCGCGATCTTGTTACTCATCGAGATGAGCGCGGCTTCTTTCGTGAGATTATCCGCGTCTCCGATGAGTTTTTTAAACCAGGGTTCGGGCAGTGGAGCCATTCCCTGATGTATGCAGGTGTGATCAAGGCCTGGCACATCCATCAAAAGCAGATCGACTGGTGGTATGTAGCCGGCGGTGTTTTAAAGGTGGCCTTGCATGATCGCCGTCCGGACTCTCCCACCCGCGGGCAGACGATTGAGCTGATGATGGGCGACGACCAGCCGGCCCGAGTGCTCGAGATTCCTCCCGGAGTGGCGCACGGCTGTAAGTGCATGAGCGGTCCGGCTAACCTGTTTTATATTACATCCAATGTGTACAATCCCGCCGATGAGGGGCGCATCCCGCATGATGACGCCGAGATCGGATACGATTGGCTCAAAGGACCGCCGATTACGTGATGCTGGTTAATCCGTGTCTAAAGATAGGGTCAGGGCGTTCAGTACTTCATTCGTCTCAGCATTCTGGACAAAAGCGACCACGGACAGATTCGAGCGATTGACCCGATAGAGCTTTTCTTTAAAGCCAAGTCCGGTCTCGCGCTCAAAAAAGTCAAGATACGCGCTCAGTTCGGACTCAAGTTTTCCCAGATCCTGAGAGAGTGAAAAACTGGAAGTTCCTGATTCATCGGCTTTCAGAGCCAAGCCCTCCGGCCCTCCCATTAGTTTTCGGACGACCTGACTGTGAATCGGAACGCGGTTATGCCCGGCATAGGGGATCGCCTTCTCCGCCAAAGCGACGTGCAGCCGCAAGTGATCGAGAGGCATATCTTTGGTTCGCGTCTCTACCCTGACCTGGACGGCATCGCCACGCAGGAAAGCCTCCCCTTTAATCTCGACCGGAGACTCCTTCTCTAACTGGGTTGCAATCTGCTGCTGGTATTGCTGGAAAAGATAGCCGGCTAAACGGGTGGGACCCCCGCCTCGCTGTACCTCGATGCCGTTGAAGACAGCATAAGGAGCTGAGCGGGCGCCGTAGGCGGCCCGCCTCTGCTCCGCATCCAGATTGGCCAGCGGATCGGGCCGCGGGATGTGGACGTGATACTGAAGCACGGCCATGACGTCTCGCGGATAATGCCTCAACAGACCTTCGAAGGCATAATCGGCCGCCTGGCAGGGCGGGCACTCTGAGCCCGTAAAGAGTTCGGCCAGAACGACGCGGCGGTTGAAGCCGGAGGCCGGAGAGTCTCTTCCTTGGCCAAATTTCCCCGGGTCAAAGGGCAGGGGGCCATTTTCGTGCTCTTTGACGATCAGTTCCTGGAGCCCGTCCAGAGAGCCGTGGACTTTTTCAAATAGCTTACTGAGCTCAGCCCTCACGCTCGGGTCGCCCCGGTTTACGTAAGCCCGGGCGTAAAGCTTTAAGGCCTCCTGATCCTTTCCGAGGACCCCATAGGCCTGGGCCAGATGGAGGGCGATCTCAGGATTGCCAGGCGAGGCCTCAAGGGACTTTTCTAATTGAGCGGCGGCCTCCTGGACAGCCCCTTTTTGAAAGAGCACCCAACCCAGCGTATCCAGAAAGTTAGCCTTCTCTTCGGGGGAATCGGGCAGGCTTGAGACTGCTTCCCTGGCATATTTCTCAGCCTGATCGAGGAGGCGCTCTTTTTCGGCCAGCGAGAAAGCGACGTTGTTCATCATCATGGGCCGGTCGGAGGCGCGTTCCACGACCTCCTCCGCCGTCTCCAGCACTTCCTCGTCCGTGGACTCCGTCGTGAGCAGGTCGTCCAAGATACGGCCGTAGGCGTGCTCCTGAAAGCGGCTCTGAGGATGTTTCTGAATGAAGTCGCGCAGCGCGGTGATCCGTTCCTCAGGAGTTGGTAGTCGGATGGCCGACTGCACCGCTTCCAGCTCCTCCTGCTGCGCAGCTTCGAAGGCCTGGATGGACGCAAAACTCGTGCGCTGGGCATGGAAGTGAGCGTCTTCAACACCAAGCCCGTCTAAAGTCCCCTCGATGACGTCTTCTGAGATTATCCCTGAAAGGGCCAGGTTCTCAGCCCCGCCCGAGAGTTCCAGCCTGAAATCGCTCTCATCGATGTGCACTGTTTCGACCCTGAGTTCATGCGGAGCGGAAGCGCTCAACACCTGAGCCTGATAGCCGTCTTGGGCAGCAGATATCTCGAGGATCAGGAGGGCAAGGTCCTGGCCAGACTCAAGCCTGGCCAGAAACAACCAGTGTCCTTCAGGGCTGACCGGCTGGGCGTTGATAAGCGGGAAACAGGTCATTAAGAGTGCAAGAGCCAGCTTCTTCATTCAAACTCCTCGGCTCGTCATTGTATCAGTGCTTTGTACCCGGTGGTCACTGTCCAATGGTCGCTCCTTTACAGTCGCGGCTCTGTTGAGCAGCCTCTGCGCCGCCGCCATGGGAAGGAGCGGCCATGCGATCGTTCGTCTAGTGACCTACCTACCCGCAATCGAGTACGATGCGACGAACACATGGAATCATGCGCCTTTGTAGCTTACATCTTACTGGCCCTCAGTGCTTTCGCACTACTGGAATCCCTTTACTCTCTCAAAGGCGGCCTAAACTACCTCCGCTCGTTCAGACAATTCAAATCCTCTGCCACCGGCCACCGGCCACCGGCCACCCTGATCCTCCCCTGCAAGGGGATCGAACCCGGCCTTGAGCGAAACCTGCGCGCTTATTTCAACCTGGACTATCCCGACTTTCAACTGCTCCTGGTAACTGAGAGCGTAAACGACCCTTGCCTGCCGCTGCTCCGGCTGTTAAAGCACGATTATCCCCATGTTAACGCTCATCTGCTATACGCCGGCCGCGCATCGGCGCGCGGGCAAAAGGTCCACAATCTCCTCGAGGCCGTCCGGCGCCTGCGCGACAACGATCGAGTAATCGCCTTTGGAGATTCCGACATTCGTCCTCATCCCAACTGGCTCCTCGACTTGATAGCGCTTCTTGAAGATCCAAAAGTCGGCATGAGCACTGGATTTCGCTGGTACCTTCCCCAGGAAGGGAACTTCGCCTCCGTGCTTCGTTCTGTCTGGAACGCCGGAACGGCCTCACTGCTCCAGGAGAAGGACTGTCTCTTCGCCTGGGGGGGCGCCATGGCGATCCGGCGCGAGGTATTTGAATCAAGCGGCGTGCCGGACTACTGGAAAAATGCCGTGAGCGACGACTATGCCATCAGCCGGGCCATGCACGATCATTCGCTCTCCATCCATTTCCAGCCGCGCTGCCTGAGTTTTTCTCACGAAGACTGCACTCTCGGCCAGTTGCTTGGCTGGGTTTACCGTCAACTCTGCATTACGCGGGTTTATCAGCCCAGGTTGTGGAAGGCAGCGTTCATCACTCAGGCACTGAACGTCGCTGTGATCTGGGGTGGAAGCGCGGCCATACTGCTGAGCTTGTTCCTGGGCTTTTGCCCGGAGATGCTGGTGCTGGCCTTAATGGTGGCTGCCATCTACCTCCTGGGAGTAGCCAAAAACTGGCTGCGAGTCAGGGCAGTCCGTGAACTCTTTCCGGAGCAGTGGACATCGCTGCGCAGATATCTTCATGCCTACCTGCTCTGGGGTCCGCTGGCCTCACTGCTGTCCATCATGAGCCTGATCCGAACCCTATTCAGCCGGGACATCGAATGGCGCGGCATTCGTTACCGGATGCTTTCCTCGCGCAAGACCGTTGTATTGCGCTAGCACTCCCGCTCCCTGACGGTCGCGGCAGGTTCCAAGTTCCAAGCTGTTGAAAGTTCCAAGTTCCAAGTGTAGGCTTCAAAATGCAACCTTTAGAATCTGCAACCGCCTGTGAACTCGGAACTTGGGACTTGGAACTTGGAACTACTTCAGCTATAACTCTCTCAACCATGCGACTCCCTCTTGGGCCGGCGTTGGGCTTGCTTGTGATGATCGCGGCAGGGTGTTCCGATTCGCCCAGCCTGACCTCCGACCAGCGTGGAAGCGCAGCCCTGCCTCAGGACGTCCTGGTGCTCGAAACGGAAGGGAGGCAAGGGGGCACGCTCGATTATGCCTTGGCCAGCGAACCCGCCACCTTCAATTTCCTGGCGGCTCGCGATTCCCGCTCAAAGCTGGTCACCTATTTGACCACTGCCACTCTACTGGAGTTTGATCCCGTCAAACAGGACATTCAGGGCGGCATCACCCGGGATTGGAGCGTCTCCGCAGACGGGACCGAAATCACGCTTCACCTGCGCAGGGGAGTCAATTTTTCCGACGGCCGTCCTCTGAGCGCCGAGGATGTGGCTTTCACCTTCGAAAAAATTTATGAGGAGGGGTCCAGCAATGCGCTCCGGGATACTCTGCTCATGGGAGGAAAGCCGCTCCACCTGACGGTCGTGGACTCTCACACCGTCAAGATCCGATTCCCCGAGCGATACGCTGCAGCCGAATACCTGCTCACCACTGTTCCCATCCTGCCCAGACATCATTTCACCGAGGCGGGAAAAAAGATTGAAGAACATTGGACTCTGGGCACTTCACCTCAGCAGATGGCGGGACTGGGGCCTTTTGTCCTTCAGGCGCACTATCCTGGACAGAGCACCGTTTACGCGCACAATCCGCATTACTGGAAAGTGGATCAGGGTGGGACCCGCCTGCCTTATCTGGACCAGCTTGTGATTCATTATGTAGAAGATAGAAACAACCAACTCCTGAGATTTCAAAACGGTCAAGTGGATCTACTGGACCGCTACCTCCGGCCCGAAGACAACCTGCAGTTGCAGGAGACCGGCGGCGAGCATATCGAAGTACACAACGCCGGCCCCTCCGACGAGCTGTACTTTTTCTGGTTTAACTTGAACACGGGCAAGCACCCGCAAACAGGGAAACCTTATCTCTCGCCTCAAGAGAAGGATTGGTTCGGGAATTTGAAGTTCCGGCAGGCAGTCAGCACCGCCATCAGCCGGGACACCATCGTAAGGAACATTTTTCTTGGCCAGGCGCGGCCTGCCTGGGGACTAGTTCCCAACTCGATTCCCAGATGGCACGCCCCGGATGCGCGCCAGTATCACTACAATCAGGACCAGGCCAGGTCTTGGCTGCGTCAAGCCGGCTTCTCCTGGCGTCAAAATGGCGCCCGGGAGGTTCTCGTCGATTCAAAGGGCCGCCCCGTCCGATTCGAATTATTGACCCGCTCCGATGATGTCTTTGCCAAAATTGCGTCCATTGTGCAGCAGGATCTGGAGGAGATGGGCATGCAGGTCACCTTGAGGCAGGAAGAATTTCGTTCCGCTCTTTCCCGCATCATGGGTTCCTACGACTATGATGCCTCAATCTTGAAGATCGGCTTTCCCATCGATCCTTCCGATCATATGAACGTGCTGTCCTCCAGCGCCGAGATGCACATGTGGCATCCCAACCAGCCCCAACCGGCGACCGAGTGGGAGAGGCGGATTGACAGTCTGATGCGACAACAGATGACCAGCCTGGACCAGGAGCAGCGCCGCCGGATATACCGGGAAGTCCAGCACATCATGGCGGAGCAGCTCCCGATCATTCCTCTGGTGAACGCCGATGTCTTCATCGCCCACAAAAGCCGGCTCAAAAGCCTCCACCCCACCCATCTCTTCCCCCAGGGCCTGGCCAATGTCTGGGAGCTGTGGCTTGAGGAACTTCCGTGACAGGCCAACGAACCACACGAATCGCGCGAATCAATTCGTGTGATTCGTTGGCCCATAATGCTCAACGAACAAAATGATCCACTTCATCCTCCGCCGGGCGCTGGAAACTTTGATTCTGCTCTTCCTTTTATCCCTCCTCACCTTCGCTATCTTTGCCATGATACCCGGTGACTTCCTGAGCGAAATGGAGTTGAATCCCACCGTGTCAAAAGAGACGGTCCGGCAGCTTAGAGAGGATTATGGACTCAATGATCCCTTCTTTGTTCGTTATTTCAAGTGGCTCGGCCAGGTGCTTCAGGGAAATCTCGGCTATTCTTTCGAGCAGCGGCGTCCGGCGGTTGACCTGATCCTGAGCCGTTTTCAGAACACGCTGGCTTTGACGATCCCCGCATTTGTTCTGACGATTTTGCTCTCCGTTCCCCTGGCCCTTTTCAGCGCTCTGCGCGCCGGAAGCTGGAAAGACCGGGCAAGTCTTACGCTCAGCCTTCTGGGCCTCTCCCTCCCTTCCATTCTATTGTCGCTGCTGTTTTTGTACTTCGCCTTCTGGAGCGCCTGGTTTCCTCTGGGAGGGACCGGCGGAATGCGCCATCTCTTCCTCCCGGCATTGGCCCTGGCTCTCCCGGCAGTGGCTTTCTGGATGCGGACGCTGCGTCTGGAGATGATCGATGCGCTGGGCCAACCGTTTGTCCTGGCTGCCGCCGCCAGGGGGTTGCCCTCGCGCCGGATCTTGCTCCACGCTCTCAGAAACGCCATCAACCCCCTGATCTCGATCATGGGGATCACACTGGGAGGTCTTCTGAGCGGAGCGGTCGTCGTCGAGAAAGTCTTTCAGTGGCCCGGACTCGGATCTCTCACAGTGGACGCCATTTTGTCCCGGGACCTTTTCGTGGTGGTCAACAGTGTGCTGGTCGCCGCACTGTTTACGGTGGCAGCCAATCTGGCGGCCGACCTGGCGCTGGCGTGGAACGATCCTCGCATCCGCTATCGATGAAATCTATCTACCGGTTCTCGCTGGCTCTGGCTTTGGCGGTCTTATACTTGATGGCGCTGGGGGCTCCTTTCATTTCACCCTATTCCCATAAGGAGCAGTTTCGCGATTTCTTCTATGCTCCTCCCACGAGCGTCCATTTCCGGGACACCGAGGGGAACTGGCACACTCGCCCGTTTATCTACGAGTATGAGATGGAAGGTCCGGCTCCCAGCTACCGCCAAACCTCGCGCCCTTTGCCGGTCTATTTCTTTGTCGAGGGGACGCCTTATCAATGGTTGGGCATGACCTGGCGCACTCACCTCTTCGGCCTCCAGGACACCGATAGGACAATCTTTCTGATGGGAAGTGACGGCCTGGGCAGGGATCTTTTTTCGAGGATTCTCTACGGCTCTCAGTTTTCACTGACCATCGGCGTAGCCGGAATTCTCCTCACCGGCCTGCTCGGGCTCTCTCTGGGGAGTGTTGCCGGCTATTTCGCCGGCTGGTTCGATGTGGCTATCATGCGGCTGGCGGATCTTTTTCTTTCACTTCCGGGACTGTTCGTCGTGCTGGGACTTCGGGCCCTGTTTCCGGTCCAGTTGCCGGCCTCCAGTTTGTATTGGCTCATCGTTTTAATCTTTAGTCTGATCGGCTGGGCGTCTGTGACGCGCGTCATTCGGGGGCAGGTAGTGAGTCTCAAGACCCGGGAATACGTCCTGGCGGCACAAGCCTCGGGCGCCTCTCACAGGCGCGTGCTGCTGCGCCATATCCTGCCCTTTACCTCAAATTATCTCGTGGTCCAGAGTATGATTCTGATCCCGGCCTACATCCTCGGAGAGATCACCCTGTCCTTCCTGGGAGTGGGCGTGCAGGAACCGGACGCCAGTTGGGGGACGCTCTTGAACGCGGCGACCTCGCTGCGAGTGCTGACTCACTATCCCTGGCTGCTCTGGCCGGCCGCCTTCGTCTTCATCACCGTGCTCTGCTTCAATCTCCTGGGAGACGAGCTGAAGTCCGTCGAAAGACAGCGTACGCAACTCTGGTGAAGCCACGGATTACACGGACTAATTTGATCCGTGTAATCCGGTGGCTAAAAACTAAAAACTAACACTCCAGCATCACCACCTCATCTTGGGGCGGAGTAGTCACCTCAATATCATTCTCCATCAGGTAGACATTGATCTCGCTCCGGACTCCAAACTCTTTCAGGTAAATTCCCGGCTCAATCGTACAGGCGATTCCGGGGATGATCCGGCGCGTGTCGTGGGTTTCGAGATTATCGAAATTGACGCCGTTGCCATGCACTTCGCGGCCCAGGTTGTGGCCGGTGCGATGGACGAAGCATTCGCCATAACCCGCCTGGCGGATGACCTCTCTGACCGCCTCATCGACTTCCCACCCCTGAGGAGGGTGTCCTGCTGATAGCCGATCCTTTAGAAATTCGACTCCGCGGTCTCGACTCCGGCGGACGATCTCAAATACCTCGTGCTGAAGGGAGGGCAAATGGTGGCCGAAGAAGGCCGTCCAGGTGATGTCGGCGAATACGGCCTGCGGCCCGGGAGTTCTTGCCCACAGGTCGATGAGAAGAAAATCGCCCTTTCTGATCTCGGAATGGCGTTCCTTTGAGGGCTGATAGTGCGGGTCCCCACTGTTCTGATTAACTGCCACAATGGGAGGTGAATCGGTCCTCAGGCTCTCTTCCTCGAAGCAGCGCAGGATAAAGTCCTGAATGGACCACTCGCTGCTGCTCCCGTGGGATTGAATATCGGCGCCGGCTTTCTCGAAGGCCGCATTGACGATGGAGGTCAGGGTTTGAGCCACCGTCCGGTGCTCCTTGACCTGGTCGGCGCTCCAGACCGATTCGAAGCGCTGGATGGCATCAGCCGAGGAGACGACCTGCGGGCCGCAGGACTGCACCAGTTCTCTGGTCCCTGCGTCCACGCGAGAGATATAAGGAATGGCATTTTTCTCGGAATACTGCATGGCGACGGAGGATAGGTTGTTCAGCATCGATTCAAGCTTGGACCGCAGTTCTTCCCAGCGCAGATAGATTTCTTTAGTTCCCGGAAGGTGGTCGAGCACGCCGCTCTCGATCCGATGCACCAGCTTGATCGGAGTACCCTGGGCCGGCACCAGGTAGAACCAGCGGCGCGTCGTGTGGGCGGACGGGTCAAACTCAAGGATGCGAAGCGCAATCGGGTCCAAACCGCGAAAGTCGTAAAACAGCCAGGCGGGCAATTGGAGATCCCGCAAAAGCCGCTGGATGTCAGAAACTAAATCCGAAGCATTGCCGCGCCGGGGCAGAAATGTCATGACCGTAGAACGATTTTACCATTGATCAGCAAGGTTAGCGCGCGACTTCGGCGACTGCTGACCGGATATCCTCTAAAGCCGCTTCCATGCGATCCAGGTGAGTGCGAAAAGAGAGCACGCAAATCCGCACCACCAGTTCTCCTCTGAGGTAAGTTGGGGTCAGATAGACCCGCCGGCGGGCGTTGATTCGGTCCAGAAAGCCCCGGTTAAGCTCATTCAAGGACTCACGGTCGAGCCCAGGCTGGATCAGACGAAAGGCGACGATGGAGAGCTGAGGCTCGGCTACAATCTCAAGTTCCGGAATTTTCCGAAGCTCTTCAGTCGCCCACTGCGTCAGGTCGAGTTTTTCCTCGAGATTGCGGCGGAAGGGCTCGACTCCGTGCATCTTGAAGGGCAGCCATACGCGCAGACCGCGGAAGGCGCGCGAAAGCTCCGGAGACATATCCCGGGAGTCCATCAGATCGGGGTCATCCTGGACCGAGGGCATGTAGTCGGCCTGAAAGCTATAGGTTCGCTTGAGGGCCTGGCGGTCTCGTACCAGCAGGGAGCCCGTTCCGTAAGGCAGGAAAAGGCCCTTGTGAGGGTCCAGGGTAATGGAATCAGCCCGTTCGATGCCGCCCAGACGACGGCGTCCCCGCTCCGTCAGCACAAAAAAGCCACCGTAGGCTGCATCAGCGTGCAGCCATAGATTTTGCCTTTCAGCCAAATCGGCCAGGTCTTGCAGGGCATCCACCGCCCCCGTGTTGGTCGTGCCGGCGTTGGCCGCGATGAGGAACGGCTCAAGTCCATCTTTCCTGTCTCGATCGATTTTCTCTTCGAGGGCGTCAATTTGAATACGAAAACAGGAGTCGCTGGGGATCTCACGCACGTTGGGTGCCGAAAAACCAGCCAGGACGGCTGCTTTCCGCACCGAGTGATGGGCCTGGTCCGAGGTGTACAGCGTCCCTGAGAGGAAGTTTTCAGGAAGGCGCTCCCGGCGGGCTGTGATCAGAGCAATCAAATTGGCCAAAGACCCGCCGGAAGTCAGCAATCCGCTGGATTGGGCAGGGAATCCGACCATTTCACAAAACCAGCGGATCACATTGGCCTCCAGTTGGGCCAGCCCGGGGGCGGCAAACCAGGCTCCCGTGTAGCGATTGACCGTCTGGGCGATGAAATCGGCCAGGGCGGCGTGGAAGATTCCTCCGCCCGGAATGTAGGCGAGATATCCCGGGCTTGCTGTGTTCAAGCTCTTGGGGACAAGCCGGTTAAAGATGAAGTCCAGGAGCTCCCGGTAGTCCTGGCCGTGCTGCGGAAGCGATTCTTTGAGGCTCCAAGCCAGCTCGGATGCTCCCTCCACGTCGTGAGAGGGCTGCTGAGGAAGCGATTCAATGTGAGCGACAATATGTTCCATGGCCTGCTCTACCAGGCTTCGCATCTCCTCGGAGGAGAGTTCCAGTGTCCGGTCTTCGTGGCTCATGGAGGAGCAGTTTAGCACGCGGTCAGTATTAGCCTTTGAAGATAATCCTGATCATTTAGTATCATTACAGGCACAGACTTTAATCATGAGTAACGCGCCAGGTCCGTTTTCCACAACCTCAAAGCTCTTGGCGGCCGCCGGCTTAGCCCTGGTGGCGGCGCTTGCCGCGGGCATGATAGGCCTGCCGGGCTGGTTTCATCGCGAAACAGTCAGCTTCAACGAAGACATCCGGCCGATTTTAAACAGCCGCTGCATGGTCTGTCATGGGGGCATAAAGCGCGAGGCAGGCTTGAGCTTTCTCTTTAACTCCGACGCCCTGGGTCTCACAGAATCCGGCAAAAGGGCCATTGTGCCTGGAAATTCGGGCAAGAGTGAGCTGATCCGGCGAGTGAAACTAAGCGATCCCGAGCAGCGCATGCCCTTAGAAGGCGAGCCTCTCACGGCTGAGGAAATCCGCCGGCTCGAACTCTGGATCGACCAGGGGGCCGAATGGGCCGACCATTGGGCTTATGTGAAGCCCGAGCCGATCGAGCTTCCCAGGGTTTCGGACGCGAGCTGGCCTGGAAACGGCATCGACTACTTCATCCTGGCCAGGCTGGAAGAGGAGGGCCTTGAGCCTTCTCCCCGGGCGGATCCCCGAACGCTTATCCGCCGCGTGAGCCTTGATTTGACCGGGTTGCCTCCCACTCCCGAAGAAGTGGAGGCCTTTTGCAGTGATTCTTCCCCTGGCGCCTATGACAAGGTGGTGGACAGACTTCTGGCTTCAAAGCGCTTCGGAGAGCACTGGGCTTCCATGTGGCTGGACCTGGCGCGTTATGCAGATACCAAAGGCTATGAAGCAGACTATCACCGGACAATCTGGAAATATCGGGACTGGGTGATACAGGCCTTCAATGAGGATAAGCCCTTTGACGAATTCACGATCGAGCAACTCGCCGGGGATCTGCTGCCCCAGCCGAACCGTGACCAGCTCATAGCGACAGCCTTCCATCGCAACACCATGACCAACACCGAGGGCGGCACGGTCGATGAGGAATATCGCAGCGCAGCCGTCATCGATCGCGTCAACACCACGATGGAGGTGTGGCAGGGCACCACCATGCAGTGCGTCCAGTGTCACAGCCACCCTTATGATCCTTTCCGGCACAAGGAGTACTACCAGCTCTTCGCCTTCTTCAATAATACGCAGGATTTCGATCAGCCCGATGAGAGGCCGACACTCCCCACTTCGGCTGACGAGGAAAAGCAGAAAAAGATCGATTTTCTGACGGTTGAGGTCGAGGAAATCAAGGCCGAGATGGAGGCCGCTGCAGCCCAGCCGGAGAACGTAATAAAGCTGCAGGAGTGGGTGAAGGCGGCTCGCGAGGCCCTGAAATCAACTTCCGATCGGGATCTGATCGGAGTGATGGAGATCCCCGAAGAAATGGGGATCGAGGAAATCATCAAAAAGCCTCGAGCCCAGCGGCAGCCCATCGAGCAAAGGCTCCTGACCGAGTATTACATGACCTTTGCTCCGGAACTGGCTTCACTGCAGGAGAAACTGGAAGCCAAACAGAAGCAGCTCGAGGAGCTGGAGCCTGTCCTGACCCCCATCATGCGGGAGTTGCCGCAACGCTACAGCCGCATCGCGCGCGTTTTTGAACGCGGTAACTGGATGGTAAGGCGGGAGGTCGTCCAGCCGGGAGTGCCTGAATCGTTGAATCCACTGCCCGAAAGGACTCCCCGCAACCGCTTGGGATTGGCCCAATGGCTCCTGAGTCCTGAGAATCCTTTGACGGCGCGTGTCGCTGTCAACCGGTTTTGGCATGAGTTGTTCGGGGTCGGGATTGTCGAGACCCTGGAGGATTTCGGAACCAGGGGTGAGCGCCCTTCGCATCCCGAGCTGCTCGATTGGCTGGCGCTTCAGTTTATTCATGAGCAGGACTGGAGTATGAAAAGCCTGCTGAGGCAGATCGTGCTTTCGGCCGCTTATCGCCAGTCCTCGCAGGTGAAGCCGGAGCACCTGGAAAAGGATCCCAGAAATCGGCTGCTGGCCCGGGCGCCGCGAGTCAGGCTCTCGGCCGAGCAGATACGGGATCAGGCGTTGTTCGTGGGCGGCCTCCTCAGTGAGAAGATGTTCGGGCCCGGCGTCATGCCGCCTCAGCCTCCGGGTATTTGGAACAGTCCTTACAATAACTCCAAATGGGAGGTCAGCGAAGGAGAGGACCAGTATCGCCGCGCCCTGTACACATTCTGGAAACGGACGAGTCCTTATCCCTCGATGGTGACTTTCGATGAGCCCAGTCACGAAGTGACCGTCTCCAGGCGAATTCCCACCAATACACCATTGCAGGCATTGGTAACGCTCAACGACCCGGTCTACGTGGAAGCGGCCCAGGGGCTGGCCCGGCGCATGGGACTGGAACAGAGTGAGCGCCCGGATGATAAAATCATGCGCGGCTATGAAATCGCTCTGGCGCGCCGGCCTGATCAACAGACTCTGGGGGATCTGATTGATTTATACAGGGGCGCCCTGGAGCAGTGCGCCGAGGACGCTGATCCGCAGATGGCCGCCCTCACTGCCGTAGCCGGCGCCATTATGAATCTGGATTCGTTTATTATGAAGGAGTAGGAAACCATGAGCTTACGTGAAGAAGCCGGATTCGAAATAGCCAAACATCAGACACGCCGCTACTTCCTGCGCAAATCCACGCTCGGGCTGGGCGCCATCGCCCTGGCCTCCTTGCAGGATCAGGCGTCTCTTACGGGAATCTCTCTAGCCAAGGATCCCGTGACCCGCCACCGGTCACCCGCCACCGGCCACGCGACGCGGCCCCCCCATTTCGTTCCCAAGGCCAAGCGCGTCATCTACCTCTACATGGCAGGCGCTCCTTCGCAGTTGGAATTGTTCGATTACAAGCCCAAGCTGGCTGAGTTGGACGGTCAGGCCTGCCCTGAGTCCCTGTTGGAAGGAAAGAATTTCGCCTTCATCCAGGGAACTCCCAAAATGCTGGGTCCTCAGGCCACCTTCAAGCGCTATGGTCAGTCCGGGGCTTATGTTTCCGACCGCCTGCCCCATTTTTCGAGTGCCGTGGATGAGGTGAGCTTTTTGAAGGCCGTCTATACGGACGAGTTCAACCACGCCCCCGGCCAGTTGCTGATGCTGACTGGCAGCTCGCGGCTGGGACGTCCCAGCATGGGATCATGGGTAATCTACGGACTCGGCTCGGAAAATGACAATCTCCCCGGTTTCGTGGTGCTGCTGTCCGGAGAGAACCATCCGGACGCCGGGAAGGCTGCCTGGGGCAGCGGCTTTCTGCCTACTATTTACCAGGGGGTGCAGTGCCGCTCGGAGGGGGATCCCGTACTCTATGCTTCCAATCCTGAGGGCGTCACTCGAGACCTGCGGCGCCGGGCGCTGGACGCCATCAATCGAATCAATCAGCGCCAGTACGAGGAGATCGGCGATCCCGAAACGCTGACGCGCATCGCCCAATATGAGATGGCGTTTCGCATGCAGGTGTCGGTTCCCGAAGTAATGGATATCACCAGAGAACCCGAATACATCCACGAAATGTATGGGACCAGGCCCGGCGAGACTTCCTTTGCCAACAACTGCCTGCTGGCTCGCCGGCTCATTGAGCGGGGTGTGCGTTTCGTGCAGCTCTTCGACTGGGGCTGGGATTCGCATGGTACGAATGAGAAGACCGGGCTCAAGGAGGGTTTCGTCAAACAGTGCCAGGCCATCGATCGTCCCATGACCGCCCTCATTCAGGACCTCCGGCAGCGCGGTTTGCTGGAAGAAACGTTGATTATCTGGGGTGGCGAGTTCGGCCGGACGCCCATGCTGGAGAACAGGGCAGGGAAGGATAATCCTTTCGTGGGACGCGACCATCACAGTGACGCCTTCACCATGTGGCTGGCCGGGGGAGGGATCAGGCAGGGCTTCAGCTTCGGTGAAACCGATGATGTCGGTTACATAGGGGTAAAAGATCGCGTGCACGTGCACGATCTTCAGGCGACTATTTTGAATTTGTTGGGGATGGACCACGAAAAATTGACTTATCATTTCCAGGGGCGGGACTTTCGCCTAACCGACGTCCACGGCAATTTGGTGGAGGAGATCCTGGCTTAGTTCGCCTATCCGTGTAATCCGTGTAATCCGTGGCTCAGATAGTAGGTCCGCGATTTTGTCATGAATCATCGAACTGGGCCGCATAAGCGGCTCTTGAAGCCGTTGGCCATCGGCTGTTTTCTCTTTCTGGGCGGTCTGTTGTCCTTCCTGCTCCTGGTGGATCTGGCGAACCCCTCGGACTTTTGGCTGTTTGTGGGGCGCTTTCATCCGGTGGTGGTGCACTTCCCCATCGCCTTTCTGATTCTGGCTGCACTGCTGGAGGCCCTTTCCTTTTTCACGCGATCTGCGTCGCTGCGACCCGCTATTGTGCTGATCCTCGGCCTGGGCGCAGCGAGCGCCCTGCTGGCGGCCGTAGAAGGCTACCTTCTTTCTCTCTCGGGAGGCTACGAGGAGTCCACTATTTTCTGGCATATGTGGCTGGGCTTCAGCGTGGCCGGCGGCGCGGTCCTGGCGCTTGCTTTGAAACTCCTCCGTTCCTGGGTGTCCTATCCGATCTTGTACGGCGCAGTGCTGGCAATTACCGCAGGTATGCTGATGCCTGTCGGACATTTGGGAGCGACATTGACTCATGGGCCCGGCTACCTGACCCGGTATCTGCCGGACTCGATCAAGAGCATCGTGGGATTATCCGTTCAGGGGGACGCCGGCCGGGGGAAGTTCGCGGATATCCAGTCGGCCGTAGTCTTTGAGGACCTGGTACAGCCCATTCTGCAGGAGCGCTGCCTGAGCTGCCACAACGAAGCCAAGAAAAAGGGAGGGCTGCAGTTGGATGCGCCTGAGGCGATCATGCAAGGGGGCCAGAGCGGAAAAATCCTGGTGGCCGGCAATCCCGGCCTGAGTGAGATCGTTCGTCGAATCACGCTGCCCCTCTATCACGAGGACCGAATGCCGCCGGAAGAGGCGCAACCCTTGACGGTCGGAGAGACGGAGCTGATCCGCTGGTGGGTCGAGCGGGGAGCTTCCTTCGAGCACACGGTTGCCGAAGCCGGCCGGCAGGAAGTTCCGCCTGCCGTCCAGACCGTTTTAAACCGTCTTTCGGCTCCCTACGAAGAGAAGCCAGCCGGGGTGTACGCGCTGGACATCCCGCCGGCGGAGCCCGGGCTGCTCAGGAAGCTGCAGGACGCAGGGGTTGGTGTGAGTCCGCTTTCAGAGGAGAGTACGCTGCTTCAGATTGATTTCCCTGAGACGGGCGGCGAGCTGGGAGTGGAGCGCATGAAAGCGCTCCTGCCGCTGGCGCCCCAGATTACCTGGCTGGATTTATCCGGCCAGCGCCTCTCGGAGGATGCCTGCGCCCTGCTGTCCGGGCTGAAGCACCTGACCCGTCTGCATCTGGAGCGCTCCAGTGTGACGGATGCCGGTCTGGCTCACCTGGCTTCGCTTGGCTACCTTGAGTATCTCAATCTGTACGGCACGGGCGTCAGCGATGCCGGACTTCGACACCTGGGCAAGATTGAGAGCCTGAGGACGGTTTATTTATGGCAGACGCGGGTCAGCCCGCAGGGGGTGCAGGTTCTGAAGGGAGATCTCAGCGGTGTGGAAGTGCACCTCGGCGCCGAAATAGTCCCGATTCAGGAAACCGCCGTCGCAGAGTCATCCTCCTGACGTCCCCTCGATTCGTGGGCCCAATCTCACTGAATTTGGCCGTATTTTTCTGGAAAAAATCAGCCCAACGTATGCTAAGATGACTGGATGCAATTGAGGAATCTTTCTCGTATACGAAGGTCTGGTCTAGGTGATCCGCGCTCTGAGAAGAATCTCGCTGTTGCAATTTTGAGACAGGCCTGGCATGAAGCTGTGCTGGACTTGAAGGCTGTAAAGGAGACGTCGAGAAAGGATTATCGATTGTTGAAGAAGAAGGCAATCGAGTGGATCTCCAACGATGACGAGGGATTTCCTTATTGGTGCCAACTGGCTGATGTAGATCATCAGGCTTTGCGCCAGAAACTGCTCGACAGCTTAAAACAGCAGCGCCGCGTGGTGCGGAGAAACTAGTCACCCACATCCGGAGGCCCGGCCTCCGGGTGATCTCTCACCCCCCCCAAAGATTCATCCTCAATCAAACTCCCCGCCGCGTTCCGTTTTTGTCTACAGCCTAAAACCTCTGTTTGCCCTGCGCCAATCACTTATTCTATAATTCAATCTTCCCCAGGGCGGGGTCGTAGTTCAGTTGGTCAGAACGCCGGCCTGTCACGCCGGAGGTCGCGAGTTCGAGTCTCGTCGGCCCCGCCAGTAAATTTCAAAAAGCCTCACGCCTGGGATTTAATCGCACTCGGGCTAATAGTCCAGTTATTTGTTGGACATAATACGAGCGTAGCGAACCCCAGCGCGTCCGTCAATTGACTCCCCGGAGATGGTGCAGCCCAAGTTTTCATGGGTGTTGCTTTGGCTCTACGGGCCATTAAACGAAAGAATTTTGGCGAGCGGGATGGGAAAATTAAATTTCGACCCAACCCAGACTGATTTGGAGGGCACGCTCAACCTGGCTCATGGTCTCAGGCTTCAAAGCTCCGAGGCGTTTGCCGAGTCTTTGTTTGTCAATTGAGCGGATCTGGTTAAGCAGCACCATTGAAGCAGAGGTCAAACCGCCTTCAGGGGTCTTCACCGGCACATTGGTGGGACGGAGAGGATCGCGGCGTTGAGACGTAATGGCAGCCACAATGGTGATCGGGCTGTACCGGTTAGCAACGTCATTTTGCAAAATCAAAGCTGGGCGCGTCTTTTTAATCTCCGCACCCAGCGTTGGATCAAAACTGACCAGGTACACCTCGCCCCGCTTGGGGTAGCCTACCTTCTGCCTTGCCATGCCTCTTCTTCGAGAGGAAACCACTCTTCCGCCAGCCGGAGATCCAGTTCAGCCTCACGAATCGCTCCCTCTTTTAAGCGCTTCCTAAGATTTGCTCGACCCAACTCCTTCACATAGTGCTTTACCGCTTGGCTAATCAAGTGGCTGCGTTCTCCCTTTTTGGCCACGCGGTCAATCACCCGAATGGTTTCCTCGGGCAGGGTGATGTTGATCCGTTTATTCATTTTGCTGTGACCTCCGTTCATACAATTGCAGAATACACACTCAATGTGTGTACGTCAAATTATGCCCATGTAGAAAAAGGGGGAGGCAGCCCGCCTGCGACGGAAATTGTTTTCTCTTTTCTTGAAGCGGTCAGTTCATTTCATGGGAGTTGCCCGCCCGCCGTAGTCCCCCTGGAAGGACGAAGGCGGGAAGGGTATCAAGCAAAGGCCCGAGGCGTGATCGTGGCGTGTTCTTCAGGAGAGCGGCAAGGAGGCTGACGATCGCGCAACTGTGGCGCGTTCTGACGAGCCTCCGCATAAAGGTGTTGATTGCCCTGATCTCTGGCCTCGTCGGCCTCGCCGTCGTCTCTTTCACTGTTGGCACCAAGTGGGCACCCACGTCCCCGGCATCGGCGCCGATAGCGACCAGGGTGCCAGTGTCGGGCCTACTGAGTTTTGATGCGTCGTTCGCACATACGGACACGGCAGGCTGGATAATCCCGATTGTGAAGTATCTCGACGGACCGGGGTACGCAGTTGTCAAGCTGCAGACGGAACCGTTCAGCAATGCGACTCAGGACTTTCGAATCGATATTGAGCCCAATGGCGCTTCTGCGTTGGCTGGCGTCGTATTCCGCGTGAGGCCCGCTAAGCCGGCGGGCGCTTAACTGCAGTATGCGTTCCGGTGTTCATGGAGACGAAGGAAAGCGAATGGCAGCTTTGCGCACCTCAGCGATAAGTCCGTCAATCTCCCGCATACTCAGCTTATACAGACCCTTACGTGTGGCTTCCGCCTGAATTGCTTTCAGGGAAACCAGGGGATCTTTAGAATCCACCAGACGCTTGGGCAAGGCCACGGATTTCACGGATTTGCACCGATATTTTCATCCGTGGACCAGATGGCCGCAGGTTTGCTTGATCTCAACCCGTCGCCTCCTGCAGCGCTGCTTCGGGCAGATCGCCGGCGTCTTCGCGCAGAAACTGCCAGTGGCTGGGACGAATGGAAGCCAGAAGCTCGGCCCGGGTCTTGATGTTCAGCGGCGTGCCCGTGTAGAGCTTTCCCATTTTAGACATCCATTCCTCAGGGAGCACGCTGGAAAACATCATCATCGGCCAGAAGAAATTGGGCCCGTTGGTCTTGCGCAATTTGGCCGCCCACAGAAGCAGGCCTCCTATGCGGTAAGCCATCGGCCCCCACCAACTGTAGAGCCCCGGCTGCATGTTCAGCTTCCAGCATTTCATCATGATCTGCCATTGCAGGGGAGACAGATCCCTGGTGCGCGTTACACCGGTATCGCCGGCCATCCGGGTGCCCTCAAGCGGAGTAAAAACCGAGGGCACCAGGAACCCAAACAGGTCACGCCGCTCCATCTCATAAATGAGGTCCAGGGTCGCCTTCCCATCCTCATCTGTTTCTCCGGGGTTTCCGACCATGAGTGTGAGCATGGGAAACCAGTTGTTGCGGTTGTAGATCTCGAGTCCTCGGATCACCACGCTGGGCCAGTCTTCAATCTTAAAGGGTACCCCCTTGGCCGGCATGACTTTCTTGGCCATCCGCACTGATCCCGTCTCCAGCCCGATCAGCGGCACCAAAGCCTTCTTCTCAGGATGTGAGCTGAGCATGGGCAAATGAATCGGACTCTTGGGTAAAAGGATCTCAGAGAGCCCTCGAATCAACTCCGGGTCCACTACCGAAGGAGCCATCGTGCAATGACTCAAAACGAAATGCCTGACGCCGGGGTAGTTGGCCGCGTCCTGGTGGAGGTCCAAAAGAGCTTCGCGATTGGGAAAAAAGAATGGGACTTTAGAATTGACTTGTCCCCAGATAAACAGGTCTTCCGTCGCCAGCGAGATCTGGTCGCGCCCGTTTTCCACGTTGGCTCGAACGGACGAAATGATCCGTTCCTTAGGCAGCGCCAACTGCGGATTGAGATCCGGCATACAGAACTGGCAGCGCCGCCCGCATCCCGTGGTCATCTCGACCACTCCAAAAGTGGTCGGCTTATCCGGGAAAAGGATTTCCTCGATGCTGGAGGGATGGTGGACGTCGATGAAAGGCGGAATCTCCTCCCCCTCTATGGCCTTTCGAAAAAGCTCAACGGTTTCTCCGGATTCGCTGCGACCTTCGACCACACAGTCTATGCCCAGCCGTTCCGCCGAACCGGTCTTAGTGATCTGCCACCCTCCTGAGCCGCCGACGATGACCTTAAAACGCTGTCGATATGGACTGCTCCTGATCTTCTTGAACATCAACTCGGAATAGTGTGAGTTAATGGGCATTTGGGAACTGCCGAAGATCGAGGTGTAAACACCGGCGGCGAACGTGACTCCCAGGGGGTTATGGGTGGAGACGGCTACTACCCGCGTGTTCGGACCGACAAAGAGGTCGAGGTCTTCCGGGTAGCAGACCACTACGTTGTCGCTCCCGAATTGTCTGGCAATGACCTTCTCCAGAACTCTCAGCCCTGCCGGAGCAACTTGGGCGGAATTATCTTCGAATCGGTTGACCTTCTTCCAATCCGGATATTTGCGGTTGATGACGCCCTCCATCCAGATGGGAATTGAAGCCATGGCCATCTGAATGAAATAGCCGGCGTGATCGATCATCTCCGTAAGCGGCGCAGTCAAGACGATCTGCTTACCAATAGTCATGCCCCTCCTCTCCACGGCCAAAAGGTTTGGTTTGAAAGATTGTATCGCGCAACGCCGCAATTAAAAAGGCCTGGCCCCCATTAAAACAGAGTTCCGGGATCGTCGGGCAGCATGGCCCGGCGCACCAGTGGAATGGGCGGTCCGCCAAAGGATAGGAAGCGGTCATGAAAATCGTCCCAGGCTTCACGACCGCCGCGCGTTGAGGTCCAGTCTTCCCGCAGCTTTCGAATCATCAGTTTTCCCATCGTGTAATTGAGATAGGCTGGATCGAAGGTGCCCCGGGCCGCCTGCTGGCGGGCGGTTCCCGCATCCTGGAAGGTTTTCTCGCGAAACATAAGCTCTGACTCCTCAACGGTCATGGTCCCTGAGTGCAGTCCAATGGCCGAGAGGAAGCGAGCGTTGCGCAGGAGCGCGTTGGATAACTGGCCGATGTGCACTGTGGGGGAGTCCTCACCTTGTGAGTCCTCGCCCAGTCCGGCCTCCCACATCAGCTCCTCGGCATAATGCGCCCAACCTTCCGCAAAAGAGTATCCGACAAAGGCCTGGCCAAATTTTGAGAGCGAGCGGTTGGAATGCAGAAACTGCAAAAAGTGTCCCGGCCAGACTTCATGTACAGACGTGAATAGAAGATCGGCGCGGCCAGGAAGATAGTCCCTTTGCTCCTGCGGACTCCAGGATGGATCAGGCGGTGAAATGTAGTAAATCGCCGGCAAATTCTCTTCGTAGGGACCTGGAATATCAATGTAAGCTAAATTCCAGCGCATGTAAGGCGGAGACTCCTCGACCAAGGCCTCTTCGGCGCCTGGGATGCTCACCAGCCCCTTGTCGAGAACGAACTGTTTCAAGTCGAGAAGCTGCCCCCGGGCGGCCTCGACCGGACCATCTTCCGGTTTGTCTCCCTTGACCATTTCCAGGCAATCCTGGATCGACTTGCCGGGAGCCAACCTGGAGCAGGCTTCCTTCAGGGCCTCGAGATTTCGCTCCAGGTCCTGGCGGCCGATTTCCTCCAGTTGTTCCAGTGGGATATCCACCATCTCGGTCCGGGAGAGCATCTGTGAAAATCTTTCCCTTCCCAGTGCATAATCGCCAGTGGCGTCGGCTTCCTGTTCTGTGAACCAGGCCTCCAGGTCCCGCAGGGCCTGAATGGCCGACTGGTTCGACTGTTGGAAGCGGGACTGCAGTTCCTCATCTTTCACATCGGCGAAAACGGCGGGTACATCATCCTCCAGATAAGAGGCCAGACCACCAAAGCCGAGCTGGCCGATGTCCACGAGCGTCGGCGCCAGCGGGGTGCGCAGGTTGTTTCTAATCTGGACGGCCGCCTCGGGTACGGCCCGGGCATACTCGGTGTAGGCGCGAAGGCGAACTTCCAGCGGGGCGTATTGGCGCGATACATATGTGCTCGGATCCAGGCTGTTGCCGTAGATGTAGCTGTAAAGATAAAAGGCCGGATTGTTGAAGGGCATCTCGGCCGTCTCCAGCCAAAAAAGATTGCTGTCAATCACGGAAAGCAGATAGTCCCGCTCGAACTGCTGCTGCGAGTCAAGCTGAGCGGCATCCAGCTCGAGTGCACGTTCCCGCTGCGATTTAAGCCGGTCAATCTCGGCCTTTATACCCTCGGCGCTCCAGTCCGGGAGCCGGCCATCGAATTCGTGGCGTCCCTGATTGACGGCAAACGCTGGATTGGAGACGAAGTACTCCTCTAAGAACTGATCTCTGAAAGTATCCCAGGAATTGCCGGCCCGGGGTTCCCCTGTGTCTGTACAGCCCAGCATGAATATGGCTCCTATTGCTGCTCCCCAGTATGCGGATTTGATCGACATGCGGGGAATTATCGCACGTGGCTCGGCATTCGTCATTGGTTACGAATCACGAATGACGAATCACGAGCCCACCTGTTACCATAACCCAGTGGTCAAAGCACTTATCCTTGCCGGAGGAGCGGCCAGTGAATTGCTCCCCCTTACCATCCATACACCCAAACCGCTTCTCCCCATTGGAAATTACCCGCTGCTGCTTTTTCAGATCTACCAATTTAAGAAGGCCGGGATTACAGACATCATTTTAAGTCTTTCCTACCAGCCTCGAAAGCTCAGGGAGATCTTTGACGACGGCTCTAACTTCGGAGTGATGCTTCGCTATCACATGGAGTCTACGCCAGTAGGTACGGCAGGAGCCTTTAAGGTCGCCGAAAACCTGATCGATGACACGACCATCGTGATCAATGGCGACGTGCTGACTGAAGTCTCCTATGAAGAACTACTCTCCAGGCACAAGAAAAAAAAGGCCCAGGTCACCATCGGCGTCAGTGATGTGGAAAATCCCCAGGCCTACGGTGCGGTGGAGATCAACCAGAGCAAAGAGGTGACACGCTTTATTGAACGGCCGCGAGGCAAGAGCGTGCGTACAAATACGATTAACGCGGGCATCTACATCCTTGAGCCTGAGGTCCTGAAATGGATTCCTCAGGCGACACCTTTCTTTTTCGAAAAAGATCTTTTCCCCATACTGCTGGAGCGTGAAATCCCCATTTACGCAGCCAACGTCGAGCAATACTGGAAAGAAATCACCCGGCCCGACAATTATCTGCAGTCCAATATGGATTTCCTCAAAAAGAGAGTATCCATTCCTCATTTCGTAGCCTTTCAGCGCCAGCATCATCCTCCCAAGAATCCTCTCGTGAAGGTCGATGAGCTCTCCGTGATCGACGAGCAGTGCATCACCAAACCCGAAGTGCAGATCGAAAGCTCAGTCATCGGCAGCAACTGCCGGATCGAGGAAGGAGCCGTCATCCGAAACTCCGTCCTGTGGCCCGGCTGCCGTGTGCAGCGCGAAGCAGTCATTTCAGGCAGTGTGCTGGGCCGGGGCTGTATGATCGGAGAGGCTTCGCGCGTCCGAGCGGGCAACATTCTCGGGGATAGATCGATCCTGGCGGCCCACAGCAGGACGTGAGTTGGTTTCTTAGAAAAGATAACAAGAAACCAAGAAACTAATCCAAGATTGTGCGATCACAAGCTTTTGGGTCTAAAATTGTGGAGTGGCCCCAAAGGCGGGTCCGCAAGGAGGACCTGGGATGAGAGAGACGATAAGCTTTCGACTGGGGATTGCCCTATCGGCAATATTCTTTTTTTTTATATCGGCAGGAATGTTCGTGTCCAATGAAACGACCGATAATGTCTTTCGTCCAGGCGCGGCCGCGAGCGAAGCGCAGGCATTCCCTGTATTTTCTCAGAAGTTTGTGGCCACGGCTTATTGCCTGAAAGGCTTGACATTTTCCGGCGTGCGGGTAGCTCAAGGGATTGTGGCAGCCGACCCTGCGGTTCTTCCCATCGGCTCCATCATTGAAGTCAAAGCCGGGAAGTACAGCGGGATTTACTCCGTGCTGGACACCGGAGGAGCGATCAAAGGCAAAAAGATCGACATTTACATTCCAAGCTATGACAAAGCCATTCAATTCGGCCGGCGCAAGGTGGAAGTCCGGATCATCCGCCGCGGCTGGATGCCTACCGGCGCCAGCATGAGCGGTCTGCCCTTTTCGTCGTAGGATCCGGTGACAGTTCTCAGGCGGGCCGCTCTCTTACCTTCGCGGCTCGGATCAACAGAGCAGCGGCCGTAAGGGAGCGCCCCCGCTTGCTATAATGTCTGCGTGGGCTCTGAGCTATTCCAGGCAAAGTTGGACAATCTACCGGCAAAGGCCGGAGTGTATCTTTTCAAAGACGCCGGTCAGAAGATCATCTATATCGGCAAGGCCAAGAGCTTGAGGCCGCGCGTCCGCTCCTACTTTCAGGGCAGCCGGGATATGGACCACAAGACGCGCGTGCTCACCAGGTTCATCTCCGACCTGGAAGTCATGGTCACCGATAACGAGATCGAAGCGCTGATTCTGGAGAGCACGCTGGTCAAGCGCCACAAGCCCAAGTTCAACGTCAATCTGAAGGACGATAAGGCATTCCTTCATATCAAGCTCACCGTGAACGAACCTTATCCACGCGTGCTTCTGACCCGCCGCGTCCTGAATGACGGAGCACTTTACTTTGGACCTTACCTGCCGGCCTCTCTGGCCAGAAATACGGTGAAGATCATCAACCGCCACTTCCTGTTGCGCACCTGCGATATGGAGATCAACGGAAAAGCGGAGCGCCCCTGCCTGGAATATCACATCAAGCGCTGCCTGGGACCCTGCGTTGCGGGCTTGTGCTCGCGCCAGGAGTACGAACGGGCCGTGCAGGATGTGATCCTGCTTCTCAAGGGAGAAAATGAGGAGCTGATCCGCAGTCTCACCCAGAAAATGGTGGAAGCCTCCGGGAAGCAGCACTATGAAGCGGCCGCCTTTTATCGCGACCGCATCCGCATGGTCCGAGACCTGAGCGAGAAACAGAAGATGATCCTCAACGGCGTGGATGACGTGGACATATTTGCTTATTACCGGCGCGACTCGCGGCTGGCGCTGCAGTTGTTTACACTGAGGAATGGAAGGATTGTCGGAAAGCGGGAGTTCTACTGGGAGAACCTCGAGTTTTTCAATCCAGGTCAGTTTCTGCGTGATGCTCTTCAGCAGTACTACTTATCCTCCGGATTTGTCCCTCGTGAGATCCACCTGCCGGTGAAAATCGATGATCAGGACTTGATTTGCGAATGGCTCTCCAAGAAGAGAAGTGCGAGGTTCAGAGGCCGGGTTCGAATCGCGGCTCCCAATCGGGGCGAAAAGCACAATCTGCTGCTGCTGGTGGAGGAGAATGCCAAACTCGCTTTCGAGACCCGCTTCAAGATCCTGAAGTCGGACAAGTATAAGACTCTGGAGGCACTGCAGCGGGAACTGGACCTTCCGGAGCTTCCGCTGCGCATCGAAGCTTTCGACGTCTCAAACATTCAGGGGAGCGATAGCGTGGCCTCGCTGGTCGTGTGTGAAGAAGGACTCATGAAGAACAGCGAATACCGCAAATTTAAGATCCGCACGGTCCAGGGGGCGCACGACTTCGCCAGCATTTATGAAACCGTGCACCGCCGCTACCGGAGGGTCCTGAGCGAGGAGAAATCGCTGCCCAACCTGATCATTATCGACGGGGGAAAAGGACAGCTTCACTTTGCCTATCAGGCGCTCTCGGAGCTGGGGATTGAAGATACTCCTCTGGTCAGCCTGGCCAAACGGGAAGAGCATATCTTCATCCAGGGCCAGGATGAGCCGCTCATCCTGAGTCAAAGCTCCCCCCTGCTGCACCTTTTCCAGGAGATTCGCGACGAGGCTCACCGCTTTGCCGTTGGCTATCATCGAAAGCGCCGCTCCATCCGTGATTTCAGCTCAGAACTGGACGGAATCCCCGGGATGGGCGAAAAGCGCAAAAAGAGGCTGCTGCGGAATTTCGGCAGCGTCACACGCATCCGCCAGGCCAGCGCTCAAGAGCTGACACCGTTTGTCGGACCCAAGCTGGCGCACGTTCTCAAGCAACGGCTTGGTTGACAACTCAGCGGTTGAACGATTGTCCGCGGCTCTTGGCGCCCGATTGATCCAGAACTACCAGCGCCTGCAGAGAATCAAGGCCAGGTATGACCCGGACAACTTCTTCCGCATGAACCAGAATATTGCGCCGAAGATCCGACTCTAACCCCTTATTTATACGCTTCCGGGTTGTAAAATGGCGCGAAGGCGGCCGTCAGGGCCATGACAAAGGAGTGCCTGCGGGTCAGCAGGTCGCGAGTGAGAATTCCCCAGGTGCCCTGCTTGCTGCGGACGTTGTTTTCCTGAGTGAAGCGGTCGATGACGATCCCCAATTCAGTACCGCGGTCGATGACGGGACCGGCAATGCGCGCCGGAACGGAAATGCCGCCGCTGTGGCCGAAATAGCCCTGGTGGCCGTCGGAAACGTAAACCCAGCTTTCCAGGAAGACCTGGCGGCGGACGCTTTGAGAGTCAATGATGTTAAAGCCCGCTTCCATCCCCACGTAAAAGTCGGCTTCGGCTTTTTCGCGCTTAAGCTGAAGCATCAGGCTTTCCACCCGGCCGCACGCGCCAGCCATCAACTCCTTCGTGCTCAGAGGCATTTTGATTGCCTGCGAAACGTCATAGCTTGCGAACTCTACGGATTCTTCGGGATCGGGGAGCAGTCTGGGAGCGAACAGCTTCCAAGCCTCCTTCACGGCCTCAATCTTTGGATCGCGCGTGCTCCCGATGGCAATCTTCATCCCGCTGGATTTTAGCCGGCGGCTCTGACAGGCTTAGAGTTCCAAGTTCCAAGTTTCAACAGCTCGGAACTTGGAACTTGGAACTCGGAACTATTCCCCAAGCAGTTCCATCAGGGCTTCATGAATCCCGCCATTGGAGGCGAGAATTTCCCGGTCGTAGGCCGTGCACTCGGAACCGTCCAGTTTAGTGACGCGGCCTCCGGCTTCACGCACGATCAGAGTGCCGGCCGCGATATCCCAGGGATTGAGTGAGACCTCCCAGTAGCCGTCGAAGCGGCCGCAGGCCACATAGCAGAGATCCAGAGCAGCCGAGCCCGGACGGCGGACGGCGCGTGCATTCAGCATCACGCGGCCGAAGAAAACCAGGTTTCGCTTCATCTCTTCAGAATCATAGGAAAAACCCGTGGTCAGGAGACTGTCGATCAGGTTGTTCTCTTCGGTCACCCGGATGGGCTGATTGTTCAGGAAGGCTCCCATTCCCTTCTCGGCCGTGAACAGTTCTTTGGTCACCGGGTCGTAGATGACGCCCAGCACCAGATCGCCGGCCACCTCCAGCGCAATGGAAATGCAAAAGAAACGAAATCCGTGGGCGTAGTTGGTGGTGCCGTCCAGTGGGTCGATGATCCATTTGTGATCGCTGGTCCCTTCACGGGAGCCTCGCTCTTCGGCCAGGATCTGATGATCGGGGAAGCGCCGGCGTATCTTTCCAATGATCATCTCTTCGGCTTTCAGGTCAATATCCGTGACCAGATTCACCCGGCCCTTTTTGGAGATGCTGAAGTCCCTGTCGTAGTTCTCCATCAACATCTCACCGGTTTGAAGCGCCGCCTCACGGGCGACACTGGACAGTTCTGAAATAGTGCCAGGTCTTGTCATAGTTTCTCGTCCATTGTCAGGAGCGCAACCGCCTGAACTGCCAGGCCCTCTCGCCTGCCAATGGTTCCACAACTTTCAAGAGTGGTGGCCTTGATTCCGATCTCCTCCGGCTTGAGGTGCAAGACCCGGGAGATATTGGACTTGATCGTTTCAACGAAAGGGCTGATTCGCGGTTCGTCTGCGATGACCACCACGTCAACGTTGCCGACTGAGAAACCCTTTCCGCGCACCAGGCGATAAACCTTTTCCAGAATCAGGAGACTCGACATCCCTCGATACTTCTCTTCCGTATCCGGGAAATAGGACCCGATGTCCTTTAACCCGGCCCCGCCCAGCAGGGCATCCGCCACTGCGTGCAAAAGGGCATCCGCGTCGGAATGGCCTTTGAGCCCGCGCGCGTGCGGAATATGGACACCGCCCAGGATCAGGCTGCGTTTTGCGGCCTCTGCCGGATCTTCAAAGGCATGAAAGTCAAATCCCAGTCCGACACGAAAGCTCAAATTGCCGCATCCTCTTTCCAGGTCACCTTAACATTGCCGGCTTCTCCGTCAGTCATGTGGACCGGCGATCCGAACCATTCGACAACGGACGATTCGTCCGTGCCGTAAAAACCTTCCTTTATAGCTTTTTCCAGGGCCATTTTCAAAAGATCTCTTCGGAATCCCTGAGGAGTCTGCGCCAGCCGCAGGCGTGATCGATCGAGCGTTCGCACCACACGGGAGGCTTCGACTTCCTTGACCGTCTCACTAATACGAATCACCGGTACGCAGCCGCCATGACGGCGGGCGCCCTCGATGACCGAACGGATGAGGGCGGGGGAGACAAAGGGCCGCGCCGCGTCGTGTACCAGAACGATTTCGACGGCTTCCGAAAGCTCCTCCAACCCACGCACTACCGAGTCCTGGCGCTCAGCTCCACCTAAGGCCACCTTGAATTTGTCACTCCCGGAAAGCGGCTGGATCTGCTCCCGAACCTGATTTTCCCAGCCCGCAGGCACCACTAGCACACCCTCCGAAAGGAAAGGAGAGAAGGCTTCCAGGCTGTGAAAATAGAGCGGCTTGCCCTGCAGAAGTGTAAACTGCTTTGGAATCTGAGCGCCAAAACGTGAGCCGGAACCTGCGGCCGCCAGTACCAGGCCGATCAAAGACGAGTCACCCGCTCCCGTTCGTAAGCTCCGCGTGACTGGGATTCGTATTCGCCCTGATACTTCCCAAAGATCATCTTCCCGGCTGTGGTCTGCAGCACGCTGGTAACCTGGACGTCAATGGTTCTTCCAATCATCCGCCGGGCATTGTCCACGACCACCATCGTGCCATCGTCGAGGTAGGCGACCCCTTGATTGTATTCCTTCCCCTCTTTCAGGATAAACACCCGCATGCTTTCGCCGGGCAGGACCACCGGTTTGAGGGCATTGGCCAGCTCGTTGATGTTCAAAACTTGAACGCCCTGGAGCTGGGCGATCTTGTTCAGATTGAAGTCGTTGGTCACAATCTTGGCGCCCAGCTCCTTGGCCAGTTCGATCAGCTTCATATCGACTTCTTTAATTTCGGGGTAGTCCTGCTCGATGATCTGGACGCTTACGCTGGGTCTTTTTTGAACTTTTTGCAGGATATCCAGGCCGCGCCGACCTCGATTGCGCTTGATGGAGTCGGCCGAGTCGGCGACCATTTGCAGCTCGCGCAGCACGAACTGGGGAACCAGGAGGTGTCCCTCTAGAAAGCCGGTCTCCACCAAATCGGAAACGCGTCCATCGATAATGACGCTGGTATCCAGAAGCTTGGCCGACTTCTTGGGCCCACGCTCCTTGATCAGTCCTCCGAAGCCAAGATTGAGCAGTTCACCTTTTGTGACTCCCACGGCCAGGCCCACATAAGCCATCACCGCCAGGACCAGTACCTGAAGAAAAGTCTCCGTGTTCTCGGACATAAAAGCCATGCGGTCAATGATCAGGCTGATCAGAGTCGCGCCGAGAATACCCAGAATGGAGCCGATGGCTGCCCCGATGAGCGTTTTCAGCGAACTTTGCCGCACGTTCATTTCAAAGACTATAATGGCCAGCGAAAGAAACAATCCCAGAACGAGGGCGATAAAGGGGTCCAGACCAAAGGGAGCCAGCAAGAACGTAGTCGTGCTGAACGCGACGGCAAACAGTATGCGCATCAGCCACAGTCCCATAGTGTCCTCCCGTCTTGAACGGCTGACAACCCGAAAGAAGATTTTAGATGATCTGTTTTCGTTGTGCCGCTAATGATTAAACTAACCTATTGTAAAGCTATTAGGGGAAAGGTGTCCAGTGGTCCAACTCTCTAGAAATCTAAAACTTCCAGACATTGTTGCACGGATGACACACCCTCGAGACGGACGTTCTTGACTGCTTCTGCAAGAGGCAGATTGGCTTTGGGGAGAATCACTCGCTCGAAGCCCAGGGCCTTGGCCTCTTTGACCCGGGTGTGGGCGAAGTTGACTGCCCGGATTTCCCCCGTCAGGCCCACTTCACCGAAGATGACGGTTTTGCTGCAGATGGGAAGATCGCGGAAGCTGGATACGACGGCGCTGACGATGGGGAGGTCTAGGGCCGGCTCAGTCAGGGAGAGTCCTCCGGCCACATTGACATAAACATCGCTGCCGATCAGATGCAGCCCCAGGCGCTTTTCCAGCATGGCCAGAAGCAGGGAAACGCGGTTGGGATCGACTCCGTTGGCCATGCGGCGGGCCGTGCTGTAGTTGGTCTGGCTGACCAGCGTCTGCAGTTCGACAAGCACCGGCCGCGAGCCTTCCAGAGCGCATAGGATAACCGATCCCGGCGCCTGCTGGGCGCGCTCCGACAGGAAGAGCCGGGATGGATTATCGACACACTGCAATCCCTGTCCGGTCATCTGGAAGATTCCCAGTTCATTGGCCGGGCCGAATCGGTTCTTCACGGCCCGGACGATCTTCTGATTCTGATGGCGCTCTCCCTCGAAATAGAGGACGGCATCGACGCTATGCTCCAGGACCTTGGGACCGGCCAGGCTGCCGTCCTTGGTGATGTGTCCGATTAGAAAAACCGGAACATTGTCCCGTTTGGCCAGAGAGAGAAGCTGGTTGGCACAGTCACGAATCTGGCTGATGCTGCCCGGGATGGCTTCCAGGTTCGCCGAGTAAATGGTTTGAATGGAATCTACGACAAGCACCGACGGCTTGAGCCTGGCTACTTCGTCCAAGATCTGCTCGAGGCAGGTCTCGGCGGCCAGGTAGAGATGCTCGCCCTGAATCCCCAGGCGCTCGCCCCGCAACTTGATCTGGCGTGCGGATTCTTCGCCCGCCACATAGAGAACGCTGCACTGCCGGAGCGAGAGATTCTCGGCTATCTGCAGCAGCAGCGTGGATTTTCCAATGCCCGGCTCTCCCCCCAGCAGAACCAGTGAGCCCGGGACAATCCCGCCGCCCAGAACCCGGTCGAACTCCGGATTCCCGGTTCTAAGGCGTGGGACTTCCTGCTTCTCGATTGCAGCGTACTGGACAGACGGGCTGATCGTCGCTGCCGGTCTGGGCGCGGTCTGAAGGCTCTCCTCCACCAGCGTGTTCCACTCGCCGCAGCCGGAACAGCGTCCCATCCATTTCTGGCTGCTCGTGCCGCACGATTGGCAAACATACAAAGTCTTAATTTGAGCCCTGCCCACAGAGCAGATTTTAGCCTCAAGGTCTGACCATTGACCCGCTGACCGCTGACCGCTGACCGCTGACGGAAGCCACTGCCCCCTCCCGTGGGTCCCCTATGATCAAGTCTAACCATCATGCTCTCCAGGGCACGGGCCTCCAGCTTTCGGCCGTCAAACGTGTATATCCCAGCAATAGCGCTCATAGTACGGTCAGCGGTCAGTGGTCAGTGGTCAGCGGTCAGCGGCCAGCGGTCAGCGGTCAGCGGTCAGTGGGTCAGTGGTCAGCGGTCAGCGATGAGAAAGCCGCTCGACGAGCAAACGCTCGAAGGCCGCCTGATCTTTCCATCGCAGTGCGGCGCGCACCGGGCTGCCGGCATCGGAACGGCGGGTGTAGCCGTCCGAGGTGACCTCCAGGCGCACACTCTCGATCTCGCAGAACTCATCAGGATGCGAGATCAAAGCGACGGCCAAAGCGTCAAAGAGCGTAGAGCTTTCGACCTCCGGGTTGTACCTGCCCCACTGCCTGGCCCAAACGCGGTAATTTTCGAGCAGAGGCTGGACCAGCGGCGAATTCGACTGAAGGAGCCGCTGATAGCGGTCTCCCTTGAGCTGGATTTTGCCTGCCGTATCCAGAGGAGCGATCAGCAAATCCCATCCTGCCGAATACATGGCTGCCGTCGCCTGGGCATCCCGTTTCACGTTGTACTCGGGGTCGGGATCAGGGTCGCCGTTGTAGCCCTCATCGACGCTACCGCTCATCGCCACAACCCGTACCTTTTCGGCAATCGCCGGATTGCGCTTCAAAGCCTCCTGAATGTTAGGGACGGGTCCGACTGCCAGCAGGACGATATCGCCGTCACTTTCCATAATGAGGTCGATCATGGCCTGCACGCCGTCTTCATGTATCTGGCCGGGGTAGTCATGCAGGTCGTAATCGGCAACCCAACCGGCCTGATGGATCGGGATCTCTTCAGCTTCGTGAACGCCGATGCCAACCGGGATGTCCGTCCGTCCGGCGCGTTCCAGGAAACGGGCAGCGATTTCGGCCCGAGTCCGCGTATCCCCCGTATCCGTGACCACCAGCTTCAAATCCAACTCGGGAGAAGCCAGCAGCAGGGCCAGAGCCCAGGTGTCATCGATATCCGTCCCAATATCCGTATCGTAAATGACCGGAATGGGCGCGCTTCTGGCGCTGCCGGTGAATAGAAAAGCCATGCTTACGACTACTATTGCATATGGAAACTTCAATGTACCTCCTTTGGAAGAAGTGAAAGGTGAGACGTAAGACGTGACTTTTCACTTTTCACTTTTCACTTCTTCACTCAAAATACGTCCGCTCGACGCGACTGCCGATCGTGGTCAGGATCTCGTAGGGAATCGTACCGAGCATCCGGGCCAGTCCGGCAGCAGAAATCGGCGAGTCCGCATCCGCCTCCAGTATGGTCACTTCTTCCCCGACCTGGACTTCGGGCGCGTCGGTCAGATCGACACTGGTGAGATCCATGCTGACCCGGCCGACAATCGGATGAAGCCGGCCCTGGATGCGGACCTGGCCGCGGCCGGAAAGATTTCGACGGTAACCGTCGGCATATCCGACTGAAAGGACTCCAACCCGGCTGGGTCGAGACGTGCTGAAAGTCCGACCATAGCCGATGTCTCGTCCCACCGGCACATCCAGGATGGTGAGCACAAGTGTCTTCCAGGACAGGATGGGCTCGATATAATCAACCTCCGGCAGGCTGCAAATCCCAAAGAGTGATAGTCCGAGCCGCACCATATCGAGATGGCCGCGGGTGAGCGTCAAGGCGGTGCTGGCACAGATGTGGCGGCGGTAGGGAAGGCCCTCAGTGGCCTCCAGAAAGCGATCCAACTGGAGATCGGTGAACTGGATGTCGCCGTCGGCGTCCGCGAAATGCGAGTAGACGCCCCTGATGCGGCCTTTCTGGTTTTCTAGGCAGCGGGCGATTTCCGTCCAGGGGATGCCGAGGCGGGTCATGCCAGTGTCAATTTTTATTTCGACCTTGAGATCCTCAGGAAGGGGCCGGCGGTCGAAGACTGCTGCTGTCAGGTCATATTTGCCGAATTCCTGCTCTTCACCAGCCTGGCAGCCGCCCAGGACGAGGATTTCCGCCCGGGGCGCAGACTGGCGCACCTCAATGGCTTCTTGCAAGTTCGCCACGGCAAACTGCTGAACTCCGTTCCGGGATAGCTCTCTTGAAACCGCCGAGGCCCCATGCCCGTAAGCATTGGCTTTGACCACGGCCATCATAGCCGTTGCAGGAGCGAGGTGCTGCCGGAGAGCGGCCAGATTTCGGCGCAGCCGAGGCAGGGAAATTTCAACCCACGATCTCTTCATCCGGCGTCGCGGGCCAGGTTTTCAAATTTGGTCCACTGGTTGATGAAGGCGAGCTTAATATCGCCGGTCGGACCGTTGCGCTGCTTGCGCACGAGGATCTCAGCGACTCCGGATTCCTCATCGACATCCGGCTCTTTGCGATAGAGGTCGTCGCGGTAGATAAACATTACGACGTCCGCGTCCTGCTCGATGGAGCCGGACTCGCGAAGGTCGGAGAGCTGAGGCCGATGATCACCCCGGCGCTGCTCAGGCGCGCGGCTCAACTGCGAAAGAGCGACTACGGGAATGTTCAGCTCTTTGGCCAAGCCTTTGAGCGACCGGCTGATGGAGGAGATCTCCTGTTGCCGATTTTCAAAGCGCAGGCGCGAGCCATTGGAGGTGCCTGACATCAACTGCAGATAGTCCACGATCAAAAGGTCCAGACCGTGTTCCACCTTCAGACGGCGTGCTTTGGAGCGCATCTCGACAATCGTGATGCCGGGGGTATCATCGATAAACAGGCGAGCCTGGGAAAGCTTGGCCATCCCCTTGGCCAGATTCTTCCAGTCTTCCTTTGAAAGATAGCCCGAGCGGACCTTATGACTGTCCACTCGAGCTTCCGAGCAGAGCAGCCGGTTCACCAACTGCTGGGAGGACATCTCAAGGCTGAAAACTCCTACCACTTTCTTCTGCTGGACCGAGGCATGCTGGGCGATGTTGAGCGCCAGGCTGGTCTTGCCCAGGCCGGGCCGGGCGGCAATAATGATCAGGTCGGAGTTTTGAAGACCCGAGGTCATGTGGTCCATCTCAACGAAACCGGTAGAAATACCGGTAATCAGCTCCTTGCGCTGGTAGAGCGCTTCAATACGCTTGTAGTTTTCCGGCAGCAGGTCTTGAAGGCTGGCGAAGCCGTTCTGAATCTTCTCTTGGCTGATTTCAAAAATCGACTTCTCTGCCAGGTCCAGCAGACTCTGGGCTTCTTCCTGATCTGAAAAGCCCCGGACGATAATTTCATTGGCCGAGTGGATCAGCCTGCGCAGGAGCGCTTTTTCTTTGATGATCTGGGCGTAGTCTTCGATATTGGAAAGCCTGGGAACGCCATCGAGCAGTGAGGAAATGTAGGCGATCCCGCCGACCGTATCGAGATCGCGGTCTCTCTTTAGCTCTTCCTTAAGGGTCAGGGAATCAATCGCTCTGGAAGCGCCGGAGAGGGTCTCCATTTTGGAGTAAATCTTGCGATGGCCATCCAGGAAGAAGTCTTCACGGGTGAGTAACTCGGCGGTCTGGTCGAACAGGCGGTTGTCCAGCAGAATCGCGCCCAAAATGGCGCGCTCTGCCTCGATGCTGTGCGGTAGCGTTTTCTCGAGTGTGACGTCCATAGAAAGTGAATAGTGAATAGTGAATAGTGAGCGCTGAAAAGTCAAACCTAAATGTACACGATGTACACGTTTTTACCTGTCAACTCTGATTATCACTATTCACTATTCACTATTCACTATTCACTATTCACTTCTTTCTTCACTTCTTTCTTCACTTCTTTTTCTTCGCCTCCCACCTGCGTCAACTCCTTGACCTTGGCTTCCAGCTCGGCCACGATCTGATCGCTTTCAGCATCTTTTTTCTTGAGGCGGTTTACCGCTTCGTCTCCCTCGACCAGCACGGACAGCAGCACGTGGGCTGCGACATCGCTGTGGGGACGGACCTCAATGTTGAAGTTGCCGATGCTCTTGACCGGTTGCTCGAGGAGGATTTTACGCCGATCCAGCACGATCCCGTTAGCCTCCAGCAGATCGCCGATATCTTTGGAGGTGACGGACCCGAATAAGGCGCCGGTCTCTCCGCTTTTGCGGCTGATCAGCAGATGGACCTGATTCAACTCGCCGGCCAGAATTTCCGCATCTTCCTTCAGCGTGGCTTCCTTCCTGGCCAGAGCAGCCCGCTGCTGCTCGACCATTTTCAGGTTGCCCGCTGTAGCCGGAATAGCCAGTTTCTTTGGGAGCAGATAATTGCGGCCGTATCCGTCGGCCACCTTCACCACCTGGCCGCGTTTACCCAGATGAAAAACGTCGTCTATGAGGATGACTTCCATGGTGTATTCGTTTCTTGGTTTCTTAGTTCCTTGGTTCAATTATTCAGTGAACGGCAGCAGAGCCAAATGCCGGGCCCGCTTCACTGCGGTTGCCAGCTTGCGCTGATGCGTGGCGCAAACCCCCGAAATTCTCCGCGGGAGGATTCTGGCACGCTCCGGCACATACTGGTCCAGCAATTTCATATCTTTGAAATCGATGTAATCGATATTTTCAGCGCAAAATCGACAAAACTTTCTTCTCCTGGCCATACTTACTCCTTCTCGATCAGTGTTTCCTTCATTTGCTCGCCTCGTTTCCGGGCTCCGGAAGCGGCTCGCTGCTTCTTGTGTTCCTCGCGGCGAGTCTTGAATTTGTCGGCTCGCTTAAGGTCAAGATCGACGCGGACTGAGAGGAAGCGGATCACTGCATCCATTACCTTGAACCTGCGCTCCAGTTCAGCAACCGCCTCGCCGCCGGGTTCTTCGATGGTCAGGATGATATAGAAGCCTTCGTTGTGCTTCTTAACCGGGTAGGCCAAACGCCTCTTACCCCAGTTCTCCAGATGGGCAATTGCGGCCCCCTTCTCTTCGGCTGCTTTGGTGAAGAGCTCGATGTTGTGCTCGACCTCATCATCCGTCAGCCCGGGAGCGAGAACGAAAACAACTTCGTATCGTCTCATGGACTCTCCTTGTTGTTAGGCTGTAGGCTGTAGACTTTAAAAGCCTGCAGCCAAAGCAGCTCACTTGAGCCCCAGCCGGATTTAAAAAAAAGTATTTTACCACGACCTATGTTGCTAGGCGTTTGAAGCCTACAGCCTCCAGCCTACACCAACAGCGGTGCGATGACGAGGGCCACGATGGACATCAACTTGATCAGGATGTTCATCGAGGGCCCGCTGGTATCCTTAAACGGATCGCCCACGGTATCGCCGACCACGGCGGCCTTATGGGCCTCGGAACCCTTACCGCCCAGGAAGCCTTCTTCGATGTATTTTTTGGCGTTATCCCAGGCCCCACCCGCATTGGCCATGAAAAGGGCCAGCAGCACTCCGACCAGCGTGGCGCCGGCCAGCATCCCTCCCAGGGCCGCGACTCCCAGGGTAAATCCCATGACGACGGGAGCCGAAACAGCCACTATCCCCGGAATGATCATCTCGCCCAGCGCAGCCCGGGTGGAGATATCGACGCAGCGGCCGGTGTCCGGTAGGGCGGTCCCTTCCATAAGGCCGGGTATTTCGCGGAACTGGCGCCGTACTTCCTCCACCATCCTGAAAGCGGCCCGTCCCACTGCGGACATGGTCAAGTCTGCCAGAAAGAAGGGCAGTATCCCACCGATGAAGAAGCCGACCACAACCGTGGGATCGATGAGGTTCAGGCTGGAGAGACCTACCGCGCGGGTATAAGCGGAAAAAAGAGCCAGGGCGGTCAGAGCCGCAGAGCCGATGGCAAAGCCTTTTCCGATGGCAGCGGTCGTGTTTCCCAAAGAATCCAGACTATCGGTGATGCGACGGGTTTCCGGGCCCAGGCCGCTCATCTCGGAGATACCGCCGGCATTGTCCGCGATCGGACCGTAAGCGTCCACGGACATGGTGATGCCGACCGTGGCCAGCATTCCCACAGCGGCGATTCCGATACCGTAGAGCCCGGCATAATTGAAGGAAATCAGGATAGCCGCGCAGATCGTCAGGACAGGCAAAACGGTGGACTGCATGCCCACTGCCAATCCTGTGATGATGTTGGTTGCGACGCCCGTCTTGCAAGATTCCGCAATTCTCTTGATAGGGCTGCCTGATGTGTACCATTCGGTCAGTAGTCCGATTACGATTCCCGCAACCGTGCCTAGAAGCAGCGCCAGGAAAATCCCACTCTCCAGTTCCATGGAGTTGATGGCAATGAATGATCCCACCAAAAGTAGAATAGCGCTCACAAATGTGGAGTAGCGGAGGGCAGCGGCCGGACCGAGGGCCCGCAGTACACGAATGGAAGCGATTCCGATGAGCGAGGCAATGAGGCCGATCGCCACGACCACCAGAGGCAGAACCATGTACTGAAGCTGTCTTTCGGGATTGAGAACCTGGAAGGTCCCGGCGGCGGCGATGGCGATGGTGGCGATCACCGAACCCACATAGCTCTCGAAGATATCCGCGCCCATTCCGGCCGTATCTCCGACGCAGTCACCTACGTTATCGGCTATGGTGGCCGGATTGCGAGGATCATCCTCCGGAATGCCGGCTTCCACCTTCCCTACCAGGTCGGCTCCCACGTCGGCGCTCTTTGTGAAAATTCCACCTCCCACGCGGGCGAAGAGCGCGATTGAACTGGCGCCCATGGCATAGCCGTTAATGTCGCTTGCGGAGATCAAACCCCGCAGATAAAACAGAAAAGCAGTCGCTACTCCGATGAGCCCGAGACTGGCCACAGCCAGGCCCATGACAGCTCCGCCCGAAAAGGCGACATTCAGGGCCCGTCCGACACCGAAATCGCGAGCGGCCTGAGACGTTCGAACATTAGCGCGTGTTGCCGCTTTCATCCCGAAAAAGCCGGCCAGCATGGAGCTGATGGCTCCAAACAGGAAGGCCAGCGCAGTACCGGAAGAGATACTGAAATAGAGCAGGAAGAATACCGCTCCCACAAAGCCCGCCAGGATGCTGTATTCCCGGCGCAGGAAAACCATAGCCCCACCGTGAATGGCCTCTGAGATGAGGACCATTTTCTCATCGGTAACCACAATGCGCTTGATGAAGAGATAGATCAGGCCTGCGCAGATCAGGCCGAGTACGCCCAGCAGCGGTAACAGGTAAAGGTAATTTATCATCGCTCCCTTTTTGGAGGGTCAGGTCCTGCGT
>JBOGJG010000152.1:0-1180 GCA_050747825.1 Acidobacteriota bacterium
GGCCCAGAAGAAACTCGAAAAGGGCGAGCGCATCCGCATCGACTCGACGGCGAGCGAAACGGATATTCACCATCCTACCGACAGCACTTTGCTCTATGACTCGGTGCGCACGATCACGCGCCTGCTCAAGCAACTGAAGGAACGAACGGTCGAGCGGGAATCGAAAAAGCAGCCGGGATGGACGATCCTCTTCTCCGATCACACGCGACGGGCCAAGCGGCGCGCCTATCAAATTGCCCAGGGGCGCGGTAAAAAGCGGGAAGAGCGCTATCGGGACCTGCTGAAGATTTCCCGGAAAACGTACGGCTATGCCCAGGCCGCCTTGCAGGGGAGCCTCACCGGAGGGGATGGCCAGAGTCTGGCGCTTTGGATTGCGCTGGAAAACTACGGAAAGCTGATGGCCCGGGTGATCGATCAAACGGAGCGGCGCGTCTTGCGAGGAGAGGAGGTCCCGGCGGAGGAGAAAGTGGTGTCGATCTTTGAAGAACACACCGACATCATCAAAAAGGGCGGGCGTGAGACGGTCTTCGGTCATAAGCTCTTTTTGAATTGTGGACGTTCCGGGATGATGACCCACTGTGTCATCGAGCGGGGCAACCCGGGCGATGCCCCTCAACTGCAGCCTTTGCTCCAGGCCCATCGCGATCTGTATGGAAGCTACCCGCGACAGATCGCTGCCGACCGCGGCTTTTACAGCGGAGCCAATCTGAAGTGGGCCAAAGGGGAAGGCATTGAAGATGCCGCTTTGGCTCGCAAAGGGAGCGTGAAGATCTCCGATCTGGTCCGTTCCAGCTGGATCTACAAACAGCTGACTCGCTTCCGTGCCGGCATTGAAGGCTGCATCTCTCACCTGAAGCGAGTCTTTGGACTGGACCGTTGTACTTGGAAAGGGTGGGAGCATTTTAAGCAGTACGTCCGGGCGTCGGTGGTCGCGTACAATCTTTTGGTGCTGGCCCGTTTGCTTCTCTGAACGCTTTCCCGCGAGGTCCGAATTGAAGGCACGTCCCTGGTTTTCAGGTACAGGTGTCGGCGAAAAGGGGCGGCAAGCGCTTCCCGGACGGGGTCGCCCGGCCACGCCCAGCCCATCGGTTTTTGGTCAGACCATCGTGATACAATATCTTGTTCAGAATCAGTAAAATAGCCAGCTCAAAAAGTGCATTTTGGGATGGGAACTAGCTAG
>JBOGJG010000153.1:0-4967 GCA_050747825.1 Acidobacteriota bacterium
GCCGAGGGCTCGGATGCAAGGCCCGGCGACGCCGGCGATGCCCTTGCATCGTCCAGGAGCCGCAACGCCGCAGACGGGTCCTCGCCGCCCCTAACCCAAAGGGCGCCAGGGGATTGCCGCCGCCGGCTGCGTTGTTCGTCGCCGACGATGCTGTAGCATCGCCTTCCTCCTCTCGCCTTGCCGGACGACTCCACTTCCCTGGCGCACGGCCCCTCAGGACTTTTACCACAGGCTGTTAGGCCCCCCGGATTCCACTTCGCATATTTTATGAAGTCTGCTGAAGATTTATGATGCATTGGTTCTGCACGAGACATTTCCAGCGAATCGGCGCTCGCCTTCAAACCATTAAAAACAGGTGGCTTAAGCAATTCCTAGCTCACTGGAGAGCTGTGGCGCGCATTTTGCTGGCACCGGGAGCCTTATGGAAAGATCAAGGACCCATTCCGTATTTTTTTGTCTGATCGTGGTTTTAGCGGCTTGCACATTCGACTGGCTGCGGGCACAGGGCTGAGTGGCCGCGCGCCAGGGTGCGCCCGTGATCGGCGCCATATGCAGTGCTGGACACGATTTAGGAGATCCCGGGGTTGGAAACCCAGTCACGACCACGCTTTCGAACCCGTCCCGGTGGCAGGTTTCCTTCGGTTACCGCTGGCAAGACTCCTTCCGCCATTTTCGGGGCGGCCATGAGGAAGCACATCGTGTCGAAGAAGGCACGGAGGTGCAAAACAAACTGCACCTGTTCGACCTCGCGCTGAGCTACCAGGTTTCACCGCGCTGGAGTCTGAATGTCGGTGTTCCCTTCTCGACCGTCGACCGCATATCGCACCGCAATGACACACTAACTCACAGCGGCGGGATAGGCGATATGTCGGTCGGAGCGAAATTCTGGATTTTCCGGCCTCCGACGGAGTCCGGGCAGAATATCCAGGTGGGACTCTCGATGAAGCTGCCCACTGGCAATCCAAGTGTTACAAACCAGGTGGGGCCGAATACGGTCGTCGTGGACCAATCCATCCAGTTGGGCGACTCGGGAACAGGGTTCTCTTTGGATTACACGGCCTTCAAATCTATGGGACGGTTCACCCTGTTTTCAACCGGGGTTTACCTTTTCAACCCGAAAAATACGCACACCCCCAGCGGCTGGAATGAAGTGGCGCCCCGGCCCCCGGGCTACCCAGGTTTCTCTCGGGCGGGCACGATATATTCGGTAGCCGACCAATACCTGTTCCAAGTCGGAGCGGGCTACGCAGTTCCGAAACTGAATGGTCTGGCGCTTACGGCGACGGGACGGATCGAGGGTGTACCGGCGCGTGACATTATTGGCGGCGAGGATGGATTCCGCCGTCCCGGGTATGCGGTTTCCGTGGGGCCGGGGGTGATGTACTCGCGCGGCCGGGACACCTGGTCTTTGAGCGTCCCCATTGCAGTCTATCGAAACCGGACGCGGAGTGTTTCAGACGTTGAGCGGGGAAGCCACGGAGATGCGGCTTTCGCTGACTACCTCATTCTGGTCGGCTATTCCCGGAACTTCTAAGCGACGTGGCCTGGCCACGAAGGTTTGGCAAGACCGGAGATCAATTCTCCTCAATCCGCAGCGGTCGGATTCTCACTCGCCCTTCCTGTTGACAAATGCCGCTAGCAAATGATATGACCAGTAGCGGTAGCAAGTGAAATGTCCGGTCCAGGAGGGCCGGGTTAGGATAGTCCCCTTGATTGTACGAGCGATGGCTAAATCATCGCAGGCATGTCGGCTTTGTTGCAGCATCTCAAACAACAAGGCTGGTCAAGATAACTGCTCATCACGTACCGCCATCACAACGACTATGAAATTACACCGACGTCTATTTCAGACCGCCGTGTTCCTGGTCTTGCTGCTCACGCGGGATGCGCTGCCCAGCGCTGCTCAGGGCGTGGAGTGAAACAGTTCGGCGTTTATGAGGCGCGGCGCACTATGAGCCGTATCACTTGACGAAACAAGTATTTCACTCCGCGAGGACACTCGATGGATCCGAAATCAATACTTACTCACGTACTCCACACGCGATGCCCAGGCGGCAGTTCCTGCGTGGCGTCAGCGTGCCGGTCGCGCTGCCGTTGCTCGACGCAGTCATGCCGGCGTTCAGGCTGACAGCGAACACTGTCCATCCTGCGGCGGCGGCGATACCGAACGGAAGAACTGCCAGGAACACCATCGAGCTGCGAAGCGACAGCGCCGGGGATCAATACTTTTTCTGCTTCGTGCGAGCGGATGTCATCTCTCCGCAGAACAAATACCGGCTGGAGAACAAGCAGGCCAACACCTGGGCTGGCACAACGGCAAGTCGTAACGGCAGGTCGTTGCCGGATAACATCCTCTGGCCCATCGAGGTGGAATTCGAAAAGCCGGACGGGATGTCGGCGGGCGGCACGCATCCTTATCTCGATCTGGACGCCATTGCCGCGGAGCATAATCACCTCAAATATGTCCCGTGCGACCGTCTCACGAGCGGCTGCAATTTGTCCCACACGTTCCAGGATCATCAAAAAGACTGGGATTTCCTGGAAAACAAATTGGCCGAGATTCTCACAGCCGCCGGGCTGACCGACAAAGCCTCGGATTACGAGAAGGTCAGGGCGGTGGCCCGGTTTTGTATTCAGACCCGCAAGGAAAAAAAGAACTACAGCCGCTGGGTACATCCGGTTGATTTCTGCATTCACGGCGCGTATTGCGTCGGCGCAGCAAACACGCTGGTCGGCTTTTGCAGCGTGATGGGAATCCCGGCCCGGACGATCGGGTATGGCGGTCACACGACCGGCGAAGTGTTGCTCGAGGGCAAATGGCGATGGGTGGAAAACTGGGTCGCCATCGTGATGGACAGCAAAGTGGGCGATCCCGTACAACCCGGGTCGTTTCTCGATCTGCTCAACGATCCGGCGGCGTACCTGAAGAGCGAAGAATTCGTGCGCAAATTCAGCGACTACAACTGCGTCTACGACGATTCGCGCAGCGCGTGGCTGGAGTTCAACCACGAGGCCTACGCGAACTGGATCTTCGTCGGGACGCTGCCTTACAGGTACGAGCCGCCGCGCGCGACCTCGGGGATGGGATCGCTGCGCGAGATCAGCGCCCTGTATCCAGGGCAGAAGAGAATCCGTTACAAATGCGATCGCTCACCGAAGGTGTGGCTGACGCCATTCCGGATGCCGAGCCCCGGGAGGCGGCCGGAGTACCTGACCATCGATCAGGACCACGGCATCAGACAGGAATTCCAACTCGCCTCCCTGACAAATGTCAAAGCGGTCAAGTCCTGCCTCCTGCTTTCCAATGCGGCAAAGTTCGGAAACAACATGCCCACAGACGGCGGCGATTGGTATTACCAGATCAACGGCACGCAGGTCTCGGTGAAGGAGATGGGCGGCTGGAATATCCAGCATGACTATCAGGGAACCAACATGGGCTGTCTGAGTGTGACCCTCAAGCCCCAATGGCTGCTGGCCGGCGATGCTACATGATCGGGCATCACGGATTGCACACCAAAGGCAGCGCCTGGTCGGTCGCCGGCGGCGTCAACGGCCCCAGACGCCCGAATATGTTCGAGGAATCCGTCCGCGTGCCGCTCATCGTGCGCTGGCCGGGTGTGGTCGAACCGGGACTGGAGATTGCGGAACCGGTCTCCAACATTGATACGTTCGCGTCCGTGCTCGGCATGCTCAACGTTCCGATCCCGAAGAGCGTGAAGCAGGAAGGCGCTGATTTCTCGCCCTTGCTGCGCGGACGGAAGATCGCGCGGCGGGACGCCGTCTTCGGTCAGTTCGATGTGCATAACACCGGTCTGGCTTACATGCGCATGATTCGCACCGGTGAATGGAAGCTGGTGCGACATCACTTCACAAACTTTCTTGACGAGTTGTATGACCTGAAGGCAGACCCGTATGAGATGCGTGACCTCTACCCCAATCCTGACTCCCGCACGGTGCGCGACGGGCTGCAAGAACGCCTGACAGAGTGGCAGCGATCAATCGACGACCCAATCCAGCGAAGATGAGGATGAATATTAGGAGGAAGTTGACGCTCGTGTTGGTTGTTGTGCTGGCTATCGCCGCTAACAATTATTCGATCAGCACGGGCCAGGCGGTTACGAGGCGGAATGGGCCCAACCTTGTGTTGCCCGAGTCGAAGAAGTTCGTGCCCACCGACGTGGACGTCGACCATCCCATCTATGAAACCTCCTTCGACGACCCGGCGGTATTGAACGACTGGAAGCTCGAAGGCGGCAACCAGATGAGCGTGGCGGGCGGGAACCTGGTGCTGGAGAGCGGCGGCAGAAACAATCACCTGGTCTGCTGGCTGAGGAAGGAGGCACCGGCCGATTTCCTGCTGGAGTTCACCTTCCGCCCGCAGAATCGCCAGGAGGGACTGGCCATCGTCTTCTTCAACGCGCGCGGGCTGAAGGGCGAGAGCATCTTCGATCCGGCGCTTGTCCCGCGCGACGGGACGTTCGATCAGTACCACAGCGGTGACCTCGACAACTACCACATCTCCTACTGGGCCGCCGGGCGTGAGACGGCTCACATCCGCAAAAACAAGGGCTTCCATCTTGTAGTCAAGGGCAGGGATTTGGTCACTCCGGCTCCAGCCCATGCCTTTCAGACCATTCGCGTCTACAAGCGCGGTGGCAAGATTCGGATCACAGTGGATGACGTGGTGGCGGTGGCCTACGACGACGATGGGAAGACCTACGGACCGGTGCACACTCACGCGGGTTGGATCGGGTTGCGACAGATGGGACACGCTGTCCGGGGCGCGTATGGGCATGTGAAGCTCTTTCCGCTCACCGCGGCGCCGGCAACAGACAAGAGCCGGTAACGCCGGCAGACACGACTCGAGGCAGGGAGGGCGTGATGAGACGGCGCGACTTTTTGAAAACCACAGCGGCCCTGTCCGGGGCGCAACTCGTGGGCGGGAACGTGCTGGAGCAACAGACGGG
>JBOGJG010000154.1:0-37801 GCA_050747825.1 Acidobacteriota bacterium
CTGGCTTTGTTGCTCCTCGGTCCCATATTCCCGATATGCTCCCTCGTCGCGCCTCGCCATCAGACCGCACCCATAGGGTACCCGGCTCGCGACGATAGCGCACTTATTTATGTTACGAAGCACTAGCCACAGAGCCACAGAGTTTAGAAGGGTTAACTTTCTCTTCGTCTCTTTTAGCAACCAGTGAATAAACGGCTCAGTATGAGACAAAAGGTGCATATAAATCTCGGAAAAGGCTGATCTTACGCTTGACGTGGCCAGCCGCTAAATGCATAATTGAGCCTGTTATGCACTTGGTGGTTGCGCTGCAGAAGATTAGGTATTGGCCCAGGTCCCAGCGGAGGACCTCGTCCCGGCCCTGCAGGGCATAAACTACAGGCGCCCTCAAAGTTTCCCAATAAAAAGAGCGACTAAGATGCAAGTAAATCAATTTCCAATAAATTTTTCCTATCGGAATTTTCAAGAAATTACGCCCGATCGGATTGCCTCAGCGGTGTCGAAGGCGGGTGTCGATTTACCCTTTTATGCCCTGGCCACGCCCATTCCCCGCAATGGGGACGTTGTCCTGGCACGGGTTAGGGAAGTGAATCCGGCTTATCCGATTCTGGAAGAAGGCAACGGCAAGGGCGTCGTGCTGCAGGGCGGAGAACTCATTGCCGGCGTATTGGGAGCCCGCAAAGCTCTTCGCGGTTTTTCGGGTCGGCTGCCTGCCCGCCTGCAAAAGGGCATGCCGCTTCATCTGCTGAATAAGGGTGGAGTGATAGGGGAGTGCACCGCCTTCAATCGCGAGTTGGGCTGGCCGACCCAATTGGAATACATTGGCAACGTGTACCGCGAGGGCCATTCTCTCAACCTGGATGAGAACGCCCTTCCTTTCATCGAAGGCCCTTTGCCCGAAATCCCGGTCATCATGGTGATGGGGACTTGCATGAACGCCGGAAAGACCTCAGTCTGCAAGCAGATTGTCAAGCTCTTTGCCGAAAAGGGATTCACGGTCAATGCCGGCAAAGTAGCGGGTGTGGCCTGCCTTCAGGACACCATCGCCATGCAGGAATGCGGCGCCAAGAAAGTGGCCAGTTTTCTGGACTTCGGACTTTCTTCAACGACGGAGATTCCGACTCTTTCTCCGGTGGCGCGCTCTCTGATCCATCATCTGGCTGATCCGGAGCCCGACTTTATCGTTCTGGAGATGGGAGACGGCATTCTGGGTGGCTACAATGTGGCTTCACTGTTCGATGACAATGATTTTATGAGTCGCAGCTTGTGCACGATTCTATGTGCCAACGATCTGATGGGGGTCTGGGGCTCCCTGCAGTGGATGGCCCAGCATGGCAAGGTCCAGCAGGCGCAGCGTCCCCATCTCATTTCCGGTCCGGTCACAGACAGCAGCGAGGGAATCGAATACATCGAAGAGAACTGGCGCATTCCAGCGGCCAATGCCTTCGACAGCTCCGGTAAAATCTGCACAATCGTACTGGAATCCCTGATGCCATGGTTAGAGTTGGAGTAGCGGGAGGATCCGGTTACGGCGGTGCCGAGCTGATTCACATCCTTCTCCGCCATCCCCACGTCACTCTGGAATGGCTATCTTCGCAGCAGCATGTGGGCAAGAGAGTGGGGGAGCTGTATCCCAACCTGCGCAAGCTGACGGATCTGTCCTTCTCGGCCCTGCGGGACCTGCCCGCTTCAGATCTGGAGGTGCTCTTTTTAGCTCTGCCTCACGGGCAGGCCATGAACGTGGTCCCGGATCTTCCCGATGATCTCCTGATCATCGATCTCAGCGGCGATTTTCGCATTGATGATCCCGAGATTTTTCAGGAGTATTACGGAATTCCGCAGACTTGTCCCGATGTCCAGAAGCAGTTCGCTTACGGCCTGACTGAGATCAATCGCGAGCGCATTCGCAGCGCGCTTAAGATCGCCAATCCCGGCTGCTTTGCCTCTGCTACGCTGCTGGCGCTTTACCCCCTGTTCAAGGAGAAGTGGATTAAGGGACCGGTATTCGTAGACAGCAAGACCGGCTCGTCAGGAGCAGGCAGCACCCCCGGGACGGGGACGCATCACCCCCGGCGCAGCAACAGTCTTTTCGCCTACAAACCGTTCAGCCATCAACATCTCCCTGAGATCCGGCAAGTCCTGGGGGAGGGCGACGATTCACTGGTTTTCCAAACTTATTCGGCTCCTTTTGTTCGGGGCATTTTTGCCAGCCACTATATGGAACTGAAGGCCCCGGCTAGGGGCGAGGAGGTCAAGGCTCTGTTCGAGCAATATTATGGTTCCGATTATTTCATCCGCTGGGTGCCTGACTCGCCCGACGTAAATTATGTGCGACATTCGAATTTCGTGGATATCGGAGCAGCCGCGCAGGGACAGCGCCTGATCGTCTGGTCTGCGCTGGATAACCTGCAAAAGGGTGCCGCGGGTCAAGCTGTTCAGAATATGAACGTGGCTTGCCGCTTTCCTGAGCAGGCAGGTCTGGAGGCGGCGCCGGTGCATCCGTGATGTGGTTCCTTGGTTCTTTAGGTTTCGCGGACTGGTGCTTTTTGTTAGTATCGTCTCTCTAAAAAACTTGCACCTAAAGAACTAAAGAACCAGCACCCATGCCCACACTCATCGACGAGATCCAACGCCAGGAAGATCGATATCAACTGCCGACCTACTCCAAGCTCCCCATTTCAATCGAACGAGGAGAGGGTTGCTATGTTTACGACCAAGCGGGTGAAAAATACCTGGACCTCTACGGTGGACACGCGGTGGTTTCGACCGGACACTGCCATCCCCGGGTCGTGGAGGCGATTCAGCGCCAGGCTTCCGATCTGATCTTCTATTCGAATGTCTCCTACAACTCGACGCGGTCCAAGGCCGTAGCCGAAATCATCAAGTGGGCAGGAGAGCCTTATTACCAGGTTTTTCTGGCCAATTCCGGAAGCGAAGCCAATGAAAACGCCATTAAGCTGGCCCGCGGCAGCACGGGACGGCGGGAAATCATTTCCCTTTGCGGCTCCTTTCATGGCCGAACTTATGCCAGCCTGTCCGCTACAGGGATCCCCGAGTATTTGGCCTATCTGAATACTCCGGTACCCGAGCATCGGATACTGCCCGCCCAGCAGGTGGCCTTGGCTGTCTCCGAGAAAACGGCGGGCGTGCTGGTGGAGCCGATTCAGAGCATGGGTGGCATGCGCGAGATCCAGCAGCAGATTTTGGCGGATATTCGGCGGGCCTGTGATCAGAATGGAGCCCTGCTGATCTTCGACGAGGTCCAGACCGGAGCCGGAAGAACGGGAAGATTTCTTTATTCCGGGCTGCACGGCATCTATGCCGACCTGGTGAGCCTGGCCAAGGGAATCGCATCCGGATTCCCGGTAGGCGCTCTTTTGATCACTCAGCCAATAGCTGCTACCGTAAAAAGCGGCCATCTGGGGACGACCTTTGGCGGAGGGCCGCTGGCCTGCGCTGCCCTCCAGGCGACTCTCCAAGTTTTTGCCGGCGAAGGTCTGCTCTGCAATGCCCAGAGCATGGGCGATTACTTGAGAAGCCGGCTTGAGCCTCTGCCCTTCATCAGTGAGATTCTGGGGCGAGGCCTCTTGGTGGGTCTTCGCTTCAAGGATCTGCCGGCCAGGCAAGTTCAGCAGGCGCTTTTCGGGCGCAAGATTTTGACCGGTACCTCCATGGACCCTCAGGTCCTGCGGCTGATGCCGCCTTTAATCATCAGTCGAAAGGAAATCGATGATTTTTTAGAGGCGCTACAACATGCTTCTAGCCATCAAGCTGAGCGGTAAGGTCCTGGAGGACCAGGAGCCGCGTCGCCGTTTGTGCCTGCAGCTTTCAGATCTGGTGCAATCAGGCCACAAGCTTCTGGTGGTCCATGGAGGCGGGAAGCAGCTTTCCGACTTTTCCCACCGTCTTGGCATTATTGCCGTGCAGTATCAGGGCCGGAGGGTCACCGACGAGCCCACTCTGAAGCTGGCGAAGATGGTGTTCTCCGCCATCAACCGCGACCTGGTGGCCGGACTCATGGCCACGGGGACGCCGGCCATCGGCATGTCCAGTTTCGATGCCGGAATCGTTTACTGCCGCAGGCGGCCTCCCATTCCCATCCAGACGCTGGATCCGGCCAACCAGAAGGAAACGCACCTGATTGATTTCGGTCTGGTGGGGGAGGTCGAAGGCATTAACATTGAGCCACTGGAGGCATTTTGGGAATTCGGGCTCACGCCTGTGATGAACTGCCTGGGCGCCGACCGCGAAGGGCAGATCTTCAACGTGAATGCCGACACGCTGGCGGCCGAATTGGCCGTGGCGCTCAAAGCTGATCGCCTGATCGGCGTCTCCGATGTGGACGGCGTCTACCTTACCCCGCGGGATCCTTCCACTCGAATCGCCCAGATGACTTCCGCCGAGGCTTACCGGTATGTGCAGGAGGGGCGTTTCTATGGAGGAATGGTACCCAAAATCGAATCGGCTCTGGACGTCCTCAGACGCGGTGTGGCCTCCGTTCAAATCGTGAGCGGCATCCGGGAAGGCGCTCTTCTGGAAGGCGTGAAGGGCCAAGCGGGGACATCGATCGTGCAGGATCGGCCGACTAAGAAGAAGAGGAGATAGAGGGAGTTTAGTTTCCCACACTCTCACCCCTCTCCCTCTCTCCCTCTCTCCCTCCCTTTCTCACTCAGCTTCAACTCCGGTCGCCGGACGGACAGTTCCTGCTCGAGCGCATGGGCTAGTCGCAAAAGCTTCCCCTCCTCAAAATGCGAGGCCTGAAGCTGCAGACCCACCGGTAGCCCTGAGTCGGTGAATCCGCAGGGCATGGACAATCCGGGGATGCCGGCCAGATTCCCCGTGGCGGTATAGATGTCGGCCAGGTACATCTCCAGAGGATCGGCGATTTTTTCTCCCAATTTAAAGGGTAGCCAGGGCGTTGTAGGACCGGCCAGGATATCGACCTGCTGAAAAGCCTTTGCGTAGTCCTCGGCCAATAGCTTTCTTACCTTGCTGGCTTTGAGGTAATAGGCGTCATAATAGCCGGAGCTGAGCACATACGTCCCGATCATGATGCGCCGTTTGACCTCTTCGCCAAAACCGGCGCTGCGCGTGCGCTGGTACAGCGTCTCCAGGTCCCCATTGGCGCCATTGCGGCGGCCGTATTTGACGCCGTCGTAGCGGGCCAGATTGGAACTCGCCTCGGCGGGAGCAATAATATAGTAAGTGGCAATCGCATATTGCGTGTGAGGCAGGGTGACTTCAGTGACCGAACATCCGAGACCTGCCAGAGTCTTAATGGCGGACCGGACAGTCTGCTCTATCCCGGGATCCAGCCCGAATTCGAACCACTCCCTCGGGATGCCGATTTTCAATCCTCGGATATCCTGGCCGAGTTGGGCCAGATAATTTTCCACGGGTCGGCTGGAGCAGGTTGAATCCTTAGGGTCGGGTCCTGCGATCACCTGCAGAATGGCCGCTGCGTCGCGAGTGGTCTGTGCCATTGGGCCGATCTGATCCAGAGACGAGGCGAAGGCCACGAGACCGTAGCGCGAAACGCGGCCATAAGTTGGCTTCAATCCGACGATTCCGCAAAACGCCGCCGGCTGCCGGACGGACCCGCCGGTGTCTGTACCCAGCGCCCCTGGAGCTTCCATAGCGGCCACTGAGGCGGCGGAGCCCCCGCTGGAGCCGCCCGGGACCCGCGCCAAGTCCCAGGGATTTCGGCTGGGGAAAAAAGCCGAGTTCTCTGTGCTCGAGCCCATAGCGAACTCATCACAATTGGTCTTGCCCAGAATCACCGCTCCCGTCCGCTTAAGTCTGGCCACGACCGTGGCGTCGTAAGGCGGAATGAAATTTTCGAGAATCCTGGAGGCGCACGTGGTCCGCAGCCCCTGAGTAGCAATCACGTCTTTGATGGCGATGGGGATGCCCGTCAGGGGACCAATCTCCAGTTCTCCCGACTGGAGGCCTCGGTCTACCTCCTCAGCCTCTCGCAAGGCGTTCTCTTTCTCTACAGTCAAAAATGCCTTTGTCCCTGAATCAAACGCCTGGATACGCTGCAGAAAGGCCTCGGTGATCTCGCGGCAGGAGAGTTCCCGGCGCCGAATCGCCTCATTCAACTCAGAAATGGCTAGTTTATGGGTATCACTCATATAGATTAGTATCAGAGGTCAGGTCAGTGATGGGCCGCTCTCTCACGGTCGCGGCTCGGATGCAGCTCGCAGATCATTCGATTACCTTGGGCACCCGGAAGTGATCCTCCGCCGAGTCTGGTGCATTGTTGAGAACCAGCTCGACCGGCAAGGATTCCCTGACCTCGTCCTCGCGCAGGACCGCCTCCGGATGATCCTGTTGAAGGGCGTAGTACATCGGCTCCACACTCTCTGTACTGACGGTCTCCAGTAGAGCGAAGTAGTTCAATATTTCCTGAAACTGATGGACCAGCCGCCCGGCATTTTTCTGATTCATCTCCAGCTTGGCCAGTCGGGCGATCTTTTCTACATCGCTTACGGTTATTGGCATTTCGTTCTTTCCAGGTACCTTCTGGTCCTAGCGACGTCTTTGGCAATGTGCTCTTTCAAAACATCCAGGCTGTCAAATTTCTTCTCCTCGCGAAGTCGAAAGCAGAAATCCAGGGCAATCGTTCTGCCATACAGGTCGCCATCAAAGTCTAGCAGATAAGTCTCGACGACCGGCGTCTCAATTTTCTTCTCCTCGACTGTGGGGCGGTAGCCCACGCTGGTGACGCTGCGGTAAAACTTTTCATTGATCACCGTCCGAGTCACGTAAATGCCGGTGGCGGGGACGAGTTCGTTTTCAGGATTGAGATTGGCGGTCGGAAACCCAAGCTTGACGCCCAGCCCGGCGCCCCGGACGACCGTGCCGGCTATTCGATAAGGGCGGCCCAGGAGCCGGGCCGCCAGCGGAGCCCGGCCCTCCTGCAAGAGGTTACGGATGCGCGTGCTGCTGATGCGCTGCCCGCGAAAGTGAATGGGATCCACAGCGTAGACGGCGAATCCAAATCTTTCTCCCAGAGTCTTCAGCGTCTGAAAATCTCCGGAGCGGCGATGGCCGAAGCGGAAATTTCCGCCCACGTGGATTTCGCGGATTCCGTGATTATAAAGAATGTCGCGCGCAAATTGCTCCGGAGTAAGAAGGGATAAGTCGCGCGTAAACGGATACATTACCGTCACATCAAGACCCAAGTGCCCCAGGACCTGCAGTTTTTGCCGGGACGTTTGAAGCAACAGGGGGGAATCCCCCGGAGAGATCACTCTTTGCGGGTGAGGACTGAAGGTCAGCAGGATCGAGGTGCCGCCGAGGCTTCTCGCCTGTTCGACGACCCTCTTTAAAACCGTCTGGTGCCCACGATGTACTCCGTCGAACACCCCGATCGTCAGGACGGGGTAAGTGAGCGGCTCGGGGAGGTCAGCGAGATTGTCGATGATCTGCACGTTGGTTCTTGGTTTTAAATGATTATCCTCTTAGCTCAGCAGAATCCCTGGTAATGGTCGACCAGCGCAAGTTGCTGAGCTAAAAGAAACTATAATTCGAGCACCAATCCATCATAAGCCAGTGAGATTCTCTCCGGTAGAAACGCGCTTCCCTCCGTGTGATCGACATCGTGAGACATGTGGATCAGGTAAGTTTCCTCAGCTCCTATGAGCTGCGCTGCTTTGACCGCCTCGGAAAGGCTGAAATGAGTCGGGTGGCTCCTGTAGCGCAAGGCATCGAGCGCCAGGAAGCGGAGACCTTTCAATTGTTCGAAGCTCGCTTCCGGAATGAAGCTGGTGTCAGTCAGATAGGCAAAATCTCCGATCCTGAAGCCCAAAATGGGCAGCTTGCCGTGAAGCAGGCTGATGGGCTCAAACTCGAGGTCCGCAATTGTGAATTTCCCTTCAATTGGAACGGCACGGATCTCGGGTATGCCCGTATAACGGTGAGAATTAAAGAGGTAACGAAAAGTGATTTTGATCTCCTTGAGCGTCTCCTCGCTGGCATAAATAGGCAAGCTCTTGCCCGAGCGCGCGTTGAAAGGATAGACGTCGTCGAGACCAAGAATGTGATCAACGTGGGAGTGGGTAAAAACTACGGCGTCGAGTTGCTGCACGTTGAACTTGAGCATCTGAAACCGGAAATCGGCTGAGCTGTCGATTACGATGGTGGCGCCGCTTTCCACCAGGACTGAACAGCGCAGTCGTTTGTTTTTCGGATCAGTCGAGGTGCAGATGCGGCAGTTGCACGCAATGACAGGAATCCCTCGCGAAGTCCCGGTGCCCAGAAAGGTGACTTTCATTAGAGCTGGACTGTTTTCGTCTTGGAGACAAATTTCACCCTCAGTTCGTAGAGCAGGTTCTCCAAAAGACCGGCCTCATCCGCAGAGAGATTGCCCCGGGTCTTTTCCTCCAGCATGGTAAGAGTATCGATCATCTGGCGGGCAGCTTCCAGATTGTTGCCTTTACCTCCCGTTGCCGGATCGGGGATTTCGCCCATGTGCATCATGGCCGTGGTGGCGATGGAAAGGAGAAAGGAGGAGAAATCCATTTCCGGGGCATCGCCTGGAGAGGCCGAAGGACCTGCAGCCGACGGTCGCGGTTCGGAAGGAGGCGGCTCCGGGGGAGGCGGCTCCGGGGGAGGCGGCTCAACGGGCGGCCGCGGACTGGGGCTGCCGGGTCCGGAGGCTTCTTTTAATTCCCCCTCTTCCGTAAACTTGCGGCGGTCGGTCACCTTGAATGCCTGACCTTCTCTATCTCTTTCTTTATCCATTTCCAAATCCTTTCTGTTGTTGCCAAAATTCTTCCATCTCCTGCAGCCCGACATTCTTGAGGGCCCGCCCTTGCGCTTTAAAGTGGCTTTCCATCTTCTTAAAACGGCCGGCAAATTTTTCGTTGGCGCGCCTCAGGGCTGTCTCAGGATCAATTTCAAGATAACGGGAAATGTTGACTGCCGCAAATATGAGGTCTCCGACTTCTTCTTTGGCTTGGTCCTGATTGCCTTCCGCCAGAGCTTTCTCCAGCTCCGCGAATTCCTCCAGGAATTTGTCGCGGATATCCCGCATTTTGGGCCAGTCGAAGCCGACGCGGGCGGCCTTGGATGAAATGCTGTAAGTCGTATTCAGGGTGGGCAAATTGGCGGGTGTGCCGTCCAGGATCGACTGGCGTTCCCGCTTCTTGCGTCCCGAAGCTTCCTTCTCAGCCTTTTTGAGATCTTCCCAGTGCCTGAGCAATTCACGGGCGTCTTCGTAATGGGCATCTCCGAAAACGTGAGGATGGCGTCGCACTATCTTTTCGTAGACCCGCTTGCACACCTCATGGGCGTCGAACTCTCCGCGTTCCTTCGAGATCTGGCTGTGAAAAACGATCTGAAGGAGAAGATCTCCCAACTCTTCGCAGATTTCGTCGGCATCCTCGGTGTCCAGCGCTTCCAGCACTTCATAAGCCTCTTCGATGAGGTTATGCTTGAGTGTTTCCCGTGTCTGATCGCGGTCCCAGGGACATCCTTCAGGCCCACGCAGGATCTCCATCAGCTCGGTCAGTTTCTCAAAATAATTTTCCTGATGCTCCATTACAGCTCTACCACGTCGAACTGCTCGATGTGCATGAGAGGGTCGGCCTTGATCGAAACGATCCTGCCTGTCATTTCTTCGATCTCGCTGGTGATGTTCTGTTCGGATTCCCGCAGCGCTTTGGCGACGTCCGGGTGGCAGCGAATGAGAATTTCTGCTCCGGAGCCCAACTGAGGAAGAAGGCGGCGCACTTCCTGGTGAATGGAATGAGATACCGTTCGAACGGACTTCGTGACGCCGGTGCCGGTGCAATAAAGGCAGGGCTGGCAGAGAGTCCGCTCCAGCGACTGCTTGGCTCTCTTGCGTGTGATGGCGACCAGACCGAATTCGTTGAATTGAAGGATCTTGGAGGGAGATTTATCTTTCGAGAGCTCCTGTTCCAGAGCATCCATCACCTTTTGACGGTTCTTTCGCTCATCCATGTCGATGAAGTCAATGACGATGATCCCTCCCAGGTCGCGCAGTCGAATTTGGCGCACCACCTCCTTTACCGCGTCCAGGTTTGTTTTGGTAATCGTGTCTTCCAGTGAGGCGGTGCGTCCGACAAACTTTCCCGTGTTCACGTCGATTGCCACCAGGGCTTCGGTCTGGTTGATCACAATGTAACCCCCGTTCTTGAGCCATACCTTGGGTTTCAGCGACCTCTCGACTTCGGCGCTGATGCCAAACTGGTCAAAAATAGGAGTGGACCGGTTGTAGAGGCGCACCCGCTGGACCAGATCCGGATTGAACTGGCTGACCAGATCCACGATGCGCTCGTACTCATGTTCATCATCGACCCGGATGGCCCGGTATTCGTTGGAAAAGTAATCCCGGACGATGCGCAGCCCCAGGCTGGGCTCGGAATGAATGAGTGCGGGCGCCGAAGCCTTCTCGGCTTTGACCCGAATATCGTCCCAAAGCCGGGAGAGATAAAGCGCATCACGGCGCAGATCCTCTTCACTGCGTCCCTCGCCGGCCGTGCGGACGATGAATCCCTTGTTGATTTCGCCTCGCAGGCTGACCACGATGTCCCGCAGGCGCTGGCGTTCTTTATCGGAAGCGATTTTTCTGGAGACGCCGACATGGTCAACCGTGGGCATGTAGACCAGAAAACGGCCGGGGAGCGCCACATGGGAAGTGATCCTCGCTCCTTTTTTGGCAATCGGCTCTTTGGCGATCTGAACCAGAATTTCCTGGCCCTGGCGCAGGAGATCTCCTATCAAAGGTGCTGGATTTACTCTCGCGTTCTCCATTCGCTTGCGAGAGCGAGTCTGGTTGGTAGCCATTTCCGGCGGTTTGTCAGGGGCGTTCAGACGGGCCTCTGCGTCCGCCAACTCGCTGCCGGACTCGCCTTCCGGCTCAAATTCCACAATGGTTTCCAGACGATCGGGAAGAATCTGGGGTTCTTCTCGCGGCAGCTCGCTTTCGTCCAGCCAGGGCTTCACGGCTGCGCTGCTTTCTTCAGTGCCCTGCCAGAAGGGCAGGGTTTCGGGAAGGATGAATTGACCCTCTTCAATCACAGGCATGGCCTGTTCAGGCATTGTCTGTTCAGGCAGAGACTCGGCCTTCTTTGCTTCAGGCGCAGGCGCTGCCTTTTGCTGCGGGCCCTTTTCAGTTTTAGTCCTGGACCGTCTTCCGCGGCGGCGCGCCGGCCGCTTGGCTTCCTCCGGCTGGACTTTCTCGGCCTTTAAAATTTTGCCGACACTGTCGCTGTCAACGAAGATTTCCTCATATTCTTCGAGACTCTCAAAGAAATCAGTCACGTATAAAAAGGCATGCCGTTCAAGGCCAATGTCCACGAATGCGGCCTGCATTCCGGGCAGGACTTTTGTGACTTTTGCTTTATAGATGCTTCCCAGGATTCCTATATTTTTGGCTCGTTCGATGAAGATCTCCGTAACTTGGTCGTCTTCAAGGATAGCCAGCTTTGTCTCCAGGCTGTTGGAGCTGACGATCAACTCTTTTGACATGATGAGTGGCACACCTCTCCTGTATGCGTTTCGACGGAGAAGCGCGTGCGCGGACGGAAGGGCCTCCAGCCCAGGCGAAAAGACAGCAATGAGCGAGCGAGTCTTAACTCTTCATCTTATTCGCGTTGATGAAGGAGGATGCGATAAATTGGGATCAGGTTAAACCCAAATTCTCTCGAAACTGCCGTCCTGGCAGCTTCTCCAAAAATTAATTTTCTAGTTCTTTGGTTCTTTAGTTCCTTAGTTTCAGAACCTAAATAACTAAAGAACCAAAGAACTACGTTCATATAAGTGCTTATCATTCAAGTACATTATAGCTGATTTCGTTGTCGAAACCGAGAGCCATAATCCAGGCACTCAGTAGACATAGCGGCGGTGGTGAATACTCAGAGCGAGGCCGAAGGCTGCGAAGATGGCGAGCGTGGATGAGCCGCCGTAACTGAGCAGCGGCAGAGGGATACCGATGGTGGGCAAAATACCGAGGGTCATCCCAACGTTGAGCATAATGTGAAAAAAAACGAGGCTGGCAATGCCGGTCACGATCAGGATGCCGGCCCGGTCGCGCGCTCTCTCGGCAATTCTGACCAGGCGAGTCAGGACCAGGAAATACAATAGCAGAATGACGCAGGCGCCCACCAATCCTTTCTCCTCGGCAAGCAGCGCAAAGATGAAGTCAGTCCGAATCTCGGGCACAAATCCGAGCTGGCCTTGCAAGCCGTTGCCGAACCCCTTGCCCAGTATGCCTCCCGAGCCGATGGCAATTTGAGATTGTCTCGTCTGGTAACCGACGCCCTGGGGGTCGAGTTCCGGGTCCAGGGTGACCAGAATGCGCTGTCTTTGATAATCTTCCAGGCACAACCACCCGATGGGCGCCAGGCACAGTGCCAGCAGCATGGTTGCCGCCAGAAATCGCATCTTGAGTCCTGCCACCACCATCATTCCAAAGAGAATCGGAAGATACATCGCGGCCGTTCCCAGGTCCCCCTGCATGATGATCAGGATAACGGGTAGAAAAGTGATCCCGGCCAGGCCTAGAAAGTGCTTCCGCCTCAGGTAGTTCTCATTGATTTCAGCCAGGTATCGCGCCAGGACCAGGATGATCACGATTTTGACTATTTCTGAAGGCTGGACGTTAAAGCCGCCGACTCCGATCCAGCTCTTGCTTCCATTAACCTCGGTGCCCAAGACAAGCACTGTGATCAGCGCCAGAATGGATAGACAGTACAGTAAAGGGGCATGATCGACCAGGAAGCGATAATCAATCGACGCCGTGATGAGACAGGTCAGGATGCCCAATCCGACCCAGAGCAGTTGTCGCTGGAAAAAACCACCCGATGCACCATGAACTCCGGCACTGTAAACCCCCGCGACTCCGATGAGAGCCAGAACAATAACACCGGCAAAGAGAACATAATCGAATCGGCTGAGAGCGGCTCTGGAAATCATAATCCCGCCACCTCCAGATTGTGGCCTCTGCGGGCCTTGTATTTTTCCTGGTAGGTCTCCAGGACTCTTCCTGCAATGGGAGCGGCTGCTGAGCCCCCCGATCCACCTCTTTGCACGATGACGGCCACGACGATTTCTGGATGGTCACGGGGAGCGAAGCCCACGAACCAGGCGTTGGGTTCGTATTGCCGGGCTTCTTCTTCCGAGAGCCTGGCCCGGACGGCTCTGCTGATGGTCTGCGCCGTGCCCGTCTTTCCGCAGACATCAAGCCCGCTGACCTGAGCTGCCCGCCCCGTGCCCCGGGCATTGACGACACTCCACATCCCGTCCCGGATAGCCTGGAGATGCTCAGGCGAAAAGTCAGGGAGCTGAAGAGATGCGGTCGCCTGCGGTTGGAACGTCGCAGTGTCTCTTACCAGTCTCAAGGAAGGGGCCCGTCCGGTCGCAATCATCCCGATAGACCGGGCCAGTTGGATAGGGGTTACGTTCATAGGCCCCTGGCCAATGGCTACGGAAATCGTTTCGCCGGCGTACCAGCGCTGGCCCATGGTTTTTCGCTTCCATTCTTCGGAAGGGACTAGCCCGGCGACTTCACCGAAAAGATCGATGCCCGTGACCTGTCCCAATCCCACCTGTCCGCTGAATTCCGAAATATCTCCGATTCCAAGCTTCTGGCCCAGATGATAAAAATAGACGTTGCACGACTGCTGAATTGCCTGGTGCAGTGCAACTGTCCCGTGCCCGCCTGCCTTCCAGCAGCGGAAATAATGGCCGTAGAAGGTTGATCCTCCGCCGCAGTAAACAGAAGTTTTATTGTCGATAATACCGCGCTCGAGGCCGGCCAGAGCCATAACGACTTTGAAGATGGAGCCGGGGGAAAACGTGGCCTGGATAACGCGGTTTTGGAGCGGGTGATCGGGATTAGCGATCAGCCGATTCCAATCCTTATAGCTGATCCGCGTGGCAAACTCGTTGGGGTCGAACGTGGGGCGGCTGGTCATGGCCAGGACCTCGCCGCTGCGCGGGTCGAGCGCAACAACCGCTCCCGGATCGTCTCCCAGCGCCTCTTCTGCGGCCATTTGCAGGTCCAGATCGAGCGTGAGCCAGAGTTCCTTTCCACGATCGGCCGAACTCATCCCCAGTTCTTGAATCTCTTTGCCCTGGCTGTTGACGAGCACGCGCCGCTGCCCATCCTCACCCGACAGAATACGATCGTATGTGCGCTCAAGCCCGTATTGGCCCACCACGTCACCCGGCTTCCTTAAGGCGAATTCCGGAGTTTCCAACTGGGCGCTGGAGACCTCACCGACATAACCCAGCACATGGGCTGCCAGCTCTCCGTAGCGGTAGCTTCTCCTGGGCTGCTTGACAATGCCAATTTCCGGATGTTCTACCTGGTGAGAGAGGACGTAGCTGATTTCTTCAAGCGATAGATTTTCTTTGATGACCAGGGGCTGGTACACGCTGTAATTCTTAGCTGCGTCCAGGCGCTCCTGGACCGCTTCAGGCTCGAGTTGAAGAGCCGCCGTTAAAAAGTCGATGGTCTCGCTGGGATTGCTGATATCGTCCCGGTACAGCACCAGGTTGACGCTCTGAACATTGTCCACCAGCACTCTCCCGTCGCGGTCATAAACGAGCCCCCGGGGGGCAATCAGTGGGACCATCCGGACGCGGTTGCGTTCGGCGAGCTGCTCAAAATGCTGGAATTCGATGATCGTGAGTTGCCAGAGTCTGCCCAGGAGGACCAGAAACCCGGCTATGAAGAGGAACCATACCCATTTGAGGCGGAATTGTAACTGGCGGTTATCCTGGAAAATCGGCATCAATCTAAAGAATACTGAGCCGCTGTGATCTCTACAGTGCGTCCGCTCACACCTGAAGCCGCCGGAAATCCTTGCGAGGATGCTTCAGCCTGTCATAAATGCTGAAAATTACTCCACCCAGAACCCCGGTGACCGTCGCTTTGATCAGAGCGTTCATCCAGAAACCTTCCACCAGCGGCTGGTTGAGTAAGAGTAGCATAACGAGGATGAGAACGCGATCAATTAAAGAAAGCATGCCGATCAGGATCACCCGGCTGAGAAAGCTCTCGAAGGTGACGCGCCTGCCCAGGTAAGCTCCGGCAAAGCCCAAGACCGTTTTGCTCAGTCCGTTCAAGCCGAGATAGATCCCGGTGATCGCATCCTGAATGAGTCCCAGCGTTACGCCCGACAAAGCGCCTTTGACCGGAGTCGAGTACCAGCCGATGTACAGCGCGAAGACCAGGTAAAGGTCAAAGTGGAGAGCCAGAGGCAGGTAATTGGCAAAGATGATCTCCAGAGCCACCACAGAGATGAGAACAAGCACGAATTCCAGCTTATGGATGGTTATTTCCACCCTTACCCCTCAACAAAGAGGACTTCCTCCAGGCGGCTAAAATCGGCGAAAGGCTCAACCTTAATGTCGCGGTAAATCATGTCGCCCTTTTCCGATTTCACCACGCGTCCGATGGGGAGTCCTTTAGGGTAGATCCTGTCAGTGCCTGAGGTATAGACCGGCTCTCCGACCTCGACTCTTTCATAGTTGGGGATGAACTCGAGCTGCAGGAGTCTGGAACCAGTGCCCCGGATGATGCCCTGAAGCCTGTTGCTCTCCAGCATCGCGCCTGCAGCCGCGCCCGTGTTAGTGATCATTTCGACCTCAGCGCTAAAGGGCGTCAGAGCAAGAGCTCTTCCCACCACTCCCTGAGAAGTGAAAATCGCCGCATTCTTGCGAACTCCATCTTTGGCTCCGGCATTGATGAGCAGGCGGTGAGAGTAAAAGGGAGCGCCCTTCCAGATCACCGCGGCTACTGCGGTTTCGAAATCGTACTGCTCTTTCAGGAGGCCGTATTCCTGAGCGCGGGAGACAAGATTTTCGTATTCGCGCAGCCGGGTCAGCTCCAGTTTGAGGCGCGCGTTCTCCTGGCGCAACTGCTCATTTTCGACATGGGCGTTGCGAAGCAGGAAATAATCGTCAAATACGCTTTCCACTCTCGTGCTGACTGCATGCAGGGAGGAGGCTGCAGGGGTGAGCAGCCAGAGACCGTAAGAGCGCAAGAGAAGACGTCCCTCTTCATTTCGCACCTGGACAGACAGTAACAGCAAGTTTGCGACCAGGAGCATGACGAGCGTGACAAAGGGCTTTCTTTCGAGCAGGGCGATCATTGCAGACTGACTCTCTTTAGAAGAGGCATGTCGTTGAGCATTTTGCCCACACCCATGACCACTGAGGAGAGCGGATCTTCGGCCAGAAATACCGGCAGACCGGTTTCGTCCTTGATTCTCAGGTCGAAATTCTTGAGAAGCGCGCCACCGCCGGTCAGGACGATTCCGCGGTCCATGATGTCGGCGGAAAGCTCAGGGGGTGTTCGCTCCAGAGCCACTCGTACGCCATTAACAATTGTAGAGATGGCGTTGGAGAGCGCTTCTCGAACTTCTTCATCAGTGACCGTTACGGTTTTGGGAACGCCCTCGATGAGATTGCGGCCTTTGATGTCCATGGTGAGCTTCTCTTCGAGAGGAGCGGCCGACCCGATCTTGATCTTGATCTCCTCAGCCGTGCGCTCCCCAATGAGCAGGTTATGCTTCCTCTTTATATATTGAATAATGGATTCGTCCATTTCATTACCGGCTACCCGTACCGAGCGGCTGTAGACAATGCCGGAAAGGCTGATGACGGCAATGTCGGTGGTGCCTCCGCCGATATCGACAATCATATTGCCGCTGGGCTCCGTTATGGGCAGTCCGGCGCCAATGGCGGCAGCCATTGCCTCTTCAACCAGGAAAACTTCACTGGCCTTGGCGCGCAAGGCCGATTCCCTGACGGCTCGCTTCTCGACCTGGGTGATCTCCGAAGGTATGCAGATGACAATTCGAGGACTGAGCAGGTGGTTGCGATTGTGAGCTTTCTTTATGAAGTACTTGAGCATTTCCTCCGTCACGTCAAAGTCCGCAATGACGCCGTCTTTCATCGGCTTGATAGCAACGATGTTTCCGGGCGTGCGGCCCAGCATATCCTTGGCTTCATGTCCGACCGCCTCGACCTTATTGGTCAGCTTGTTAATGGCCACTATGGAGGGCTCATTGACGATCACGCCTCTGCCGCGGGCATAGACCAGCGTATTGGCCGTGCCCAGGTCGATAGCCAGATCATTGGAGAAAAAACTGAAAATGGAACGGAGACTCATATATTTCCTCAATTGACTGCGATCTTTACGCAGTTTTTCTGATTATTTTTGGCGGCAAACATAGCCTGGTCCGCCCGCTCGATCAATTCTCCCGCGCTTTGTCCATGTTCGGGGAAAAGGGCGATCCCCGCGCTGACGGTCAGGCCGATCGAATAGCCGGCCTTTTCTGCAAAGCGATTCTCACTGATAGTCTTGCGCAATCGCTCGGCGATTTGCCAGCCGTCTTCTCGGCCGCTCTCGCGCAGCACCACAACATACTCGTCACCACCGTAGCGCGCAACTATATCTGATTCCCGCACGTGGCGGCGCAGCAATCCGCCCACCTGCTTGAGCACGTCGCTGCCCACCAGGTGCCCAAAGCTCTCGTTGACGCGTTTAAACCAATCGATGTCCAAAAAGATGATGGCCAGCGTGCTTTCATATCGGCGGCAGCGTGCCACCTCACTGTGCAGGAACTCCATAAGGAAGTGGTAATTGGATAGTCCGGTCAGGAGATCAGTGGAAGCAAGCCTGTCTCTCTCATCGAGCAATTGCATGAGGTAATAGCCTCGGGCCATCCATTCAACCTCCGGAGCGAGCTGATCAATAATCATCCGGCTCACCTGACGATCGGCAGCGGAGTAGCCCTGCAGCACGGCCAGGAGCTCGGAGTTATAGGAAAGAGGCAAAAAAAGCGTGGTCGGATAGTCGTTTGTTTCCGCCCGGCTGCCGTAGAACTCCGGCCGGTTTGCATCGACGAACCGGTTTTCCCTCAGCAGAACTCCCCGGACATGGGCGGGAAGCCGGCATTCTCTTTCAAGCGAGAGGGGGTAGACCAGTTGGAACCGCTCTTCGGCGGGATCCCAACGGTGAATCAGCCACAGAGCGACTTCAGACCGGACGCAGACCCTCTCGGTTATTTCAGACAGCCGCTGGCGGTCTCTTAGGACGACCGTGTCCAGAAGCTCAGTCGTCAGCTCTGTCCGTCTGCTGGTGCTCGTCCGATCATTCATGGGGTCTTTAGTCAAGCATAAAATCCCGCCGTCTGTGACGGTGGTGATGTGCCGTGGGTCTTGCCCGTACCATGAGCTGACCACTGACCCCGGCTCGCTACGCTCGCGCCTACTGACCGCTGACTGGTTCGAAGATGGTCAGCGGTTAGCGGCCAGCATCAGCCGGTCAGCGGCACGGCGTAAAGCTACCGCCTTTGGCCATGGTCGTTTGCTTCTTTGGTTCCTGGGTTTCCTTGGGTCTTGGTTCTTGGATTTACAGCGCTTTAACAAGTTCCAAGAAACTAAAGAACTAAAGAACCAAGAACTAATTGGGAAGCTCAATCGTTTGCTGCCGTGTTATACCGCTCAGATCTCTGGCCACGATATTCACCTGCCTCGTGCCTCTGTCGGGACGGGCAAAATGCTCGAAACTGCCGTCTCCTTCGACGTGAGCGTTTTCCCCGTCTATCGTAACAGTAACGCCGGGATCTGCCTTTCCCACGATCTTATAGATGTCACCCAGCTTGGTGACCTGCCGCACGTCCAGGCGGATGCTCAGATCTCGCCGGGACGGGGTGGCGCTCTCCACGACTCCAAACTTAAAGAATTCATTGGTCCGGCTCACTTGGCCTCCAGGACCCAGGCTTTCTACCTTCCAGGAGTAAACTCCTGTTTCCAGTGGAGGAAGTTTGTATTCCGTGGAGTCAGTTGTTTTCACGAAGTCGGGCCTGCCCGTAAAGACGAGCGTAATCTGGTAGATGGCTACGCCTTCCACTTGCTCCCAGCTGAGCGTTACGTTACGGCCCTGTGGGATTGAGAAGGTGGCGGCATGTTGCGGAGAAAGCAGGCGGGGAGAAGGAGGCAGCACAAAACTCTCAGCCGATATTTGGTCCCCCCTGCTGAGGGCGAGTCCTTCCCTCTCTTTCAGAGTGTAGCTGGAAGGCTCTTCCTCCCGGGTGGTCACCTGCGCGCCTCCTGAAAGGATATAGAAATTTGATTCGCGCTCTTTCTGGTCGTATTCAGCTTCGCCTTCTGAGTACTCCTGCAAATGGGCTGCCGCATCCGGCGTCATCAATTTCGCCTCATCCCGGGGATTGTTCCTTTGGCCGGTTTCCAGATTGATCGCTCCGGACGTGACCTCGACCCCGATGCTGCTGACCTGTTCCTGATTCTGAGAGCTCTCCACGATTGATGTCAGGGAATCGGGCCGCAAAGTGCTGACGCTGCCGTCAAAAAACACGACCTCGGCTGAAGAGTTGTCACGGGTCTGCACCATATCCCCTGGCTGCAGTCCCTGTACGCTGGATGCAGGCACCCAGTCCATTGCTCCAACCTTCTTGACGGTTACATCTCCCTGAATATTGACGAAATGAGCCGGCCTGGTGGTCCTGGGCAGGCGTTCCTTTTGCAGTGATTCTTCAATGGACTGCTGCAAGAAATCGCGATAGTAGAAAACGTACGCCGACACGCCCAGAAAGATGAGCAGGATGGCCCAGAAAAAGACGCGTTTATAACTTAGGGTAACCCAGTAATCGAACATGGTGGATCATGCCGTGCGCCGCGCTTGCTCGCTCAACCGTGTGCTATAATATCACCTTTTTAGACTCTCGATAGTAAGCTTAATCACTTGGTTCGCCAGGGATTGCGGCGGAAGTATATCGATGTTATCGGCTTTTCGTAAAAAACAAAAAGGGCTCAAATGGATTCTTTGGCTCGTCATTTTAGCCCTTGCCGGCGGCATGTTATTGCTGTTTGTGGATGTTCCTACAGGCTATACGGGGGGACTCGGTGGCCAGGAAGTGGCCGTTGTGTGCGGCGAGACCATTGGGGTTGATGAGTTTCGCAGGCAATACGGACAGCTCTATCAGACTTATCGGGAGGTCTACAAGCTGGATCAGCAGGATCCGGCCCTGCTTAAGCAACTGGGAATCGGCCAACAGGCGCTCAACCAGTTGATTAGCGAGTATGCGATCTGGTGTGAGGCGAAAGAATTGGGAATCCAGGCCTCAACGCAGGAGGTCCGTCAGCAGATCATGAGCTTTCCGGTCTTCCAGCAGGACGGGAATTTCATAGGTCAGCAACGTTACAGAGATATCCTGCAGGCTAATAGCCTCACTCCGGCGCAATTTGAAGAGAGCGTGCGGCGGCAGATTGTCCGCCAGAAATTTCAGAGCGTTTTGACCGACGGCATTCTGGCCACACCTGAGGAGGTGAAGCAGGAGTACCTGAACCGTAACCAGGAAGTGAAAGTGCGCTACGTGGCCATCGATCCGGTTGAGATTGCAACGGGAGACATCAGTGAGGAGCAACTGAAGGAGTATTTTGACAGTCACCAGGACGACTACAACTTGGGCGAGCAGCGCAAGATCGAGTATGTCGTTGCTGCCGTTGATCCCACGGACGTCGAGTTGACCGAGGAGCAGGTGCAAGCCCAACTGGCGAATGCCCCCCAGGAAGAGCAGATGCGCGCAAGCCACATCCTGATTTCGACGCGCGAAGGAAAGAGCGAGGAAGAAGCCGGAGAGGAAGCCGAACAGATTTTAGAGCAAGTTCGAGCCGGGGCGGATTTCGCACTGTTGGCCAGAGAGCATTCGGATGATCCTGGCTCAGCCGCCCAGGGAGGTGATCTTGGTTTCTTCGGCCGCGGACAGATGGTGCCTGAGTTTGAGCAGATGGCATTTTCCCTGCAGCCCGGGGGCGTGAGCGACCTGGTGAAAACCCCTTTTGGCTACCACATTATCAAGCGGGCAGAGAGTTCGACTTCCGACCCGAGACGTGCGTTTGCAGAGTTTGAGGCGCGCATGGCTCGAGCCGATGAAGAAGCTCAAACCTTGGCCGCTGAGATTGCCGAAGAATTGCAGGGCGGCGCCAGCCTGCAGGAAGTTGCTCAAAAGCGCAATTTGGCCGTTCAAGAGACCGGCTATTTTAGCATCGGAGATCAGGTGCCGGGGCTGGCCGTGCGCAATGACTACAATCAACAGATTTTCGCACTGGAGAGCGGGGGATCGCTTGCGCCTTATAACACTGGCGCCGGACGTTTCGTGGTCTCCAGGCTCGTGGATGTCAAGCTTGCGCCAACTCCAGCTTTCGAGGAGCTGCGCAGCCAGGTGGCCGAAGACTATAAGACCAGTCAGGCGGAGAACCTGGCTCGCGAAAAGGCTTTCGCCGTTGCAAAGAATGTCGAGGAGTCGGGCAAGTCATTTGAGGAAGCCGCTCAGGAACAGGGCCTGCAGATCACTACCACCGGCTTCTTCAAGAAAGGCAGCACTATCGACGAGACCTTGAAGTTTTCGCCTCAACTTCATGATCAGGCTTTTGTGATGGAAGTGGGAGAGGTCAGCTCTCCCATCGTGGTTACCGGTAAAACCATCGTTTTCCAGGTATTGGATAAGACCGAACTCGACCAGCAGCAGTTCGACCAGGAAAAGGAAGAGATTGCTGAGGCCGTGGTTCAGCAGAAGCGCAGCCAGTTCATGCAGGATTACCTGCAGAATGTTCTGGAGCAGCATCGCAATAACGAGAGCATCCGCATAAACCAGGAACTCGTAGACGCGATCACGGGGTGACGGGCGCTAAAAATCCGAACTCTCTCTCCCCGATGTAGTACAATTGCCCGCTTCAGGCCTGTAACACTCGCGTGGGGCTGTAGCTCAGTTGGAAGAGTACCTGAATGGCATTCAGGGGGTCGGGAGTTCGAATCTCCTCAGCTCCACCAAATTCCCCAATGGCCCTGTCGGTGGGGGCGCTGGCTGTCCTGATCATGATTGTCCTTCACAGGCAGCTCAAGGGAGGCGGTGACTTGCTGCTGGCTTCGCTGCAGCCCCGCGTGGAATCGCTTCTCCAGCGGAGCGGTTTTCTCGAAGAACTGGGGAAAGAAAAAGCGTTTGGACCACCGACCGGGCAATACTATCGCTGGGAGTCCCGCTTCCCGAAGCCCCGTTGGAAGTCGAAAGCACGGAAACAGCCCTGGACCTCACCCTGATGATCACGCCACACTAGTGCTTCGTTACGAAACACTAGGATCGCGGCCATGAAATGAAAATGTGAAAGCTGCATTGACACCTGGATTTTGCTTGCCTATGATAGGTGAATAAAAGGTGAATAAGTGCAGTTGCAGTGGGCTTTTGAAAAGCAGAACAATTCAGGCAGGGCCGTCTCCAGGTCTGGGGACGGCGATTTCGTTTCAACAGGGATTCAAGATCTGGATCTTTTGCTGGCGGGCGGCGTTCCGCGAGGCAAGCTGATCGAGATCTCCGGACTGGCTTCCAGTGGCAAAACCAGTCTGCTTTTTTCGATCCTGGCCCGGGCCTCCCGGCGCGAAGAGCTGGTTGCCTACATCGATACCTTTGATTCACTGGATCCTGCTTTTGCTGTAAAAGCGGGCATCAACCTGGAAAAACTGCTGTGGATTCGCAGCCGCTCTTCGATAGAAAAAGCTTTAAAGGCGGCGGATATCGTGGCCCGGTCGGGCGGTTTTGGAGTTCTGGCGCTCAATCTCGAGCCGGTCCTGGCCGGATCTCGGGGCGCTTCCACCCTCAAAAAGATCGCCCTCAGCTCCTGGTTCAGGCTGCAGCGGGCTGTTGAGGGAACTCCTACCCTGATTCTGGTCTTGACCCGGGAGCCGCTGACCGGCAGTGCGGCCTCCCTGGCCTTTTCGCTGCAAAGTCACGAAAAAGAGTGGCGCCGGAGATCCGCAGATCAGGCGCCTTTTCAGGGCAAGCAAGCCTACTATCTGGACGGGCTCAAAAGCGAGGTGCGACTGCTTCGAGGTAAGAGTCATGGCCGGATTACGTTACATAGCCATCTTTAAAAACAGCCTGGAGTGTCCTGTTGACCTCCTGTCCCTGGCCCGGGTCCTCTCGCCCCGGTTTGAGGTCATCGGAGATCAGGAAAATCCGGATGGAATCCTGTTGGAAAGTTCGTCCCGGCAAGAGAAGGAATTAGTGGAAGGTTTATCCCAATACGCGGGGAAGCTGAATTTAGCCGCGGCGTCCACCTGCACGGCAGCTCTTCTCGCCGCTCGAGCCAGACCGGGGACGGCTGTTCCTCCTGCCAAGGAAGGCGAATTTTTAGCGCCCTTGCCCGTGCGGCTCCTGCTTGATTTGGCGGGCATACTTTCTTTGACTGATGGAAAAGGGCAACCGCCTGCTGTAAAAGAGCTGATCATTACACTGAAGCGCTGGGGAATTCGAACTCTGGGAGAGCTGGCCGCGCTTCCCCGCGAGGAACTCATTACGCGCTTCGGGCTCCAGGGGGCCTACTTGCAAAAGATTGCTCAGGGCCAAGACCTGCGGCCTTTCCAGGCCTGGCTGGAGGAGCCAGTTTTTGAAGAACTCCAGGATCTGGACTGGACTCTGGGTTCCCTCGAGCCGCTCAGTTTTATCCTGGACAAATTTATCAAGCGTCTCTGCGGCCGGGTTCAGGGACGCGGTCTGGCCGTTCATGCTCTTCGAATTGTTTTGGGCCTGGAGGATGGGAGCGCTTATGAACGATCGCTGAGGCTGGCCATTCCCCTGAATGATCCCACGGTTTTGCTCTCCCTGCTGCGTTTAGACCTTCAGGCTAACCCGCCTCAGTCGGGCATACAGAGGGTCCTGCTTCAGGCCGAGCCGGCTCGGCCGCGAAGATTTCAGCATTCTCTGTTCCGTCCGATTGCGCCGAGCCCTGAAAAGCTCTCCCGGACACTGGCGCTTTTGGAAAATCTCGTAGGAAAGAATGAAGTAGGGTCTCCTGCCCTTCTCGACACGCATCGCCCGGATGCTTTTGAGCTTCGGCCCTTCCAAGGCCTGAGGCCCGAGGCCCGAGGCCCGAGGCTTGAGGCTTTAGGTTTAAAGAAAACTCGTGGAGAACAGCAGACCGCTCAGCTCTCTCTGAAGAGAGTCCGGCCTCCCCGACCGATCGATATCCGCTCGGAAGTCCCCGGGGATCCGGGACCCAGCAGGCAGATTGTCTCCTGCGCCGGCCCATGGCGCTCTTCAGGCGATTGGTGGTCCGGAGAACCCTGGTCACGCGATGAATGGGACGTCGAGTTGGCGGACGGTTCGATTTACCGGATCTACTGGGACCGCAAGCTGGAGGGGTGGTTCCTCGAGGGTATTTATGATTAAAGGCCCGAGGCCTGAGGCCCGAGGTCTCAGGCCTTATATCGAACTCCACGCCTGCAGCGCCTTCAGCTTCCTGGAAGGGTCCTCGCTTCCTGAGGACCTGGTGGAGGAAGCGGCGCGCCTGGAGTACCCCGCCCTGGCCCTTCTCGACCATAACGGTGTTTATGGAGCTCCGCGTTTTTATAAGGCTTGCCGGGAAGCGGGCATTCGCGCTCTGGTGGGCGCCGAAGCCAGCCTGAAGACAAGCCAGGGCCTGCCATTTACGCAATCTCCGCAGCTTCCTCTGCTGGTCGAAAACCGGACCGGTTATCAGAACCTTTGCCGCCTCATCACCCGTATGAAAATCGATTCCAAAAAAGGCGAGGGCACGGTAGACCTCACCGAAATGGAAGAGTTCTCCTCCGGATTGGTGTGTCTGACGGGCGGAGACAGGGGACCTCTGCGAGCCGCTTTGAACCGAGACGGCGTTGAGCAGGCCTCCCAATTTCTGACCCACTTAAAAAATATCTTTGGACCCAAAGGTGTTTTTGTGGAGATTCAGCGGCATTTCGATCGAGAACAAGAGCAGGCTAATCAGGCGCTCATCGATCTGGCCCGCCGCCTGCGCCTTCCCCTGATCGCCACCAACGGAGTCCGCTACAGCCAGGCCTGCGGCCGCCCTCTGCTGGATGCGCTCACCTGTATCCGTCATAAGACCACGTTGGAACAGGCCGGCCGGCTGCTCAGCCGCAACGCAGAATGCTACCTGAAATCGCCCCGGGAGATGACCCGGATCTTCGCCGATTTGCCCGAGGCGGCGGCCCATACGGTCGAGCTGGCGCAACGGCTTCAATTTACCTTACAGGATTTGGGATACCGCTTCCCCGAATACCCTCTGCCTGTCGGCGAGAACATGAGCAGTTACCTGCGCAAGCTAACCGAGCAGGGGGCGCGCCGGCGCTACCGCCCCTACCATTCAAGGGCCCGGCAGCAGATTGCCCGGGAGCTGGATCTGATCGAAAAACTGGAATTGCCCGGCTACTTTCTCATCGTCTGGGATATCGTTCGCTTTTGCCGCGAGCAGGACATCATGGTCCAGGGTAGAGGTTCGGCAGCCAATAGCGCCGTCTGCTACAGCCTGGGGATCACGGCGGTTGATCCAATCGGCATGGACTTACTTTTTGAGCGGTTTCTTTCCGAAAAACGGGGAGAGTGGCCGGATATCGACCTGGACCTCCCCAGCGGCAATCGGCGGGAGCGGGTCATTCAACATGTTTACGAGAAATACGGGCGCCGGGGGGCGGCCATGACGGCCAATGTCATTACCTATCGAGGACGCAGCGCCGCGCGGGAAATGGGTAAGGTCCTGGCATTCCAGACCCGGGCGCTGGACCGGCTTTCCAGCCTGCTGGGCGCCTGGCCCGATCCCTTCCATTATGACCAATCCTTTCGAGAAGCGGGCTTTGATCTCAACGAGCCTCGAGTCAGGCACTTCATGAAATTATGGGATCAAATTCAGGATCTTCCCAGGCACCTGGGCCAGCATTCGGGCGGGCTGGTGATGAGCCAGGGAGCATTGGACTCAGTCGTCCCGCTGGAAAAAGCTGCCCTGCCCGGTCGAACGGTCGTTCAATGGGATAAGGACGACTGCGCCGATCTGGGAATCATCAAAGTCGATCTTCTGGGGCTGGGAATGATGTCGGTCCTCCAGGACTCGATCCGGCTCATCCGGGATTTCAGAAGAGAAGAAGTCGATCTGGCCCATCTTCCCGCCGATGATCCTGCCGTCTATGAGATGCTGCAGAAGGCCGATACGGTCGGAGTCTTCCAGGTGGAAAGCCGCGCCCAGATGGCCACGCTTCCCCGGCTCAAGCCCAAATGTTTTTACGACTTGGTAGTGGAGGTAGCCATTATCCGTCCGGGACCGATCGTCGGGCAGATGGTCCACCCCTACCTCAGGCGCCGTGCGGGACTGGAGCCGGTCAGCTATGCTCACCCTTCACTTGAACCCATCCTGAAGCGAACGCTGGGAGTACCGCTATTTCAGGAGCAGTTGCTGAAAATTGCCATGACGACCGCCGGATTCAGCGGGGCTGAGGCGGAAGAGCTGCGGCGGGCCTTGAGCTTCAAGCGGTCCGCGCAGCGCATGCAAAAAGTGGAAGTGAAATTGCGGCAAGGCATGGCCCAAAAGGGGATCAGCGGAGAAACCGCTGAGAGCATCATCCGCTCCATCAGCTCCTTTGCGCTTTACGGGTTTCCCGAATCCCACGCCGCCAGCTTCGCCCTGCTGGCCTATGCCAGCGCCTATCTCAAAGCCCATTACCCGGCTGCTTTCTACGCGGCCCTGCTCAATAATCAGCCAATGGGGTTTTATCATCCCTCCACCCTGGTCAAGGACGCGCAGCACCGGGGCCAGCGCATCAGGCCCATTGACGTCATGAAATCAAACTGGCTGTGCTCGATCGAAAAGGATGGCTCCATACGTCTCGGACTGATGTTCGTCGCCGGGATGCGCGAGGAGGCCGGCAAGGTCATTGAGCGCGAGCGGAATAGGAGTATTTTTACTTCGTCGGAAGATCTAAAAGAGAGGGCCGGTTTGAGGAAGGCAGAGATGGCCACCCTGGCCGAAATCGGCGCCCTTAACAGCTTCGGCATGCGCAGGCGGGAAGCCCTCTGGCAAATTGAAAAACTCTGCCGCCCCGCCGGCCCACTCTTCGCAAATACGGAAACCTCACCCTTCAGGCCTCTTAAGGACATGACCCCCCAGGAGCGCTTGCTGGCCGATTACAGCGGCACCGGGCTAACACTGGGCCCGCACCCCATGGCTCTCCTGCGCCGAGAGCTGTCCCGCCAGGGAATCGTTCAGGCTTCAGCCCTGCCTGCCTTGCCCGATGGCCGGCATGTCCGGGTGGGCGGCGTCGTCATCGTGCGGCAACGCCCCACGACCGCCCGCGGATTTCTCTTCATCAGTCTGGAGGACGAAACAGGCATCGCCAATATCGTTATTCGCCCTCCGCTGTTTGAGAGCAAAAGAGCCACTCTGGTCGGCCATCCCTTTTTAATTTTCGAGGGAGTGCTGCAAAATCAGAATAACGTCACTTCAGTCCGGGCCGAAAAAGTCTGGCCGCTCCCGGCCTTCGACCTCACGGTTTCCTCCCATGATTTCAGTTGATAATTCGCACGCGGCCCCTTTTTCCCGATACCATAGATCCATGCCCGTTTACATCGGGACCTCCGGCTGGCAATACAAACACTGGGCAGAGCTTTTTTATCCCAAGGAAGTGCCTTCCAAAGACGAACTGCTTTATTACGCCGACCGGTTCCGCATCAAACGCCTGAAAGATCCGGAAGAGCCGGCGGAACGATTCATGAGCCGCGCCCGCCTGCTGGGAAAGAAGCTGGGCCCGGTCCTGCTCCAGCTTCCCCCGCATTTCCAGCGCGATGACGAGAGGCTGAAAAACACGCTTCAGGTCTTTCCCCGAAACATCCGAATTACCATCGAATTCCGGCACGACTCCTGGTTTGTCGACGAAGTCCGCAAATTGCTTGAGAAATTCCAGGTCTCGCTCTGCCTGGCGGACCGTGGTTCTCAACTGATGACCCCCTCCTGGCGGACGGCTGACTGGGCGTACATCCGCTTCCACGGCGGGACGGGCTCGCCGCCGGGCTGCTACGGGCGCTCGGCTCTGTCCTCACGCGCCGAGCTGCTGGCTAAACAGTGGGGCAAGAGCGCCGACCTCTACGTCTACTTCAACAACGACATGCACGGCTGCGCCCTCCGCGACGCCCGCCAGTTTGCCTCAATCACCGAAAACCTGGGACTGAAGCCCACGCGCGCGTCGCCGAATCCGAAGAAGTGGCCGTGGGTTAATTGAGCGAACCGCTGATGTCAAAGACGACAATATCCGAATCCTCGAACAGCGGCTCCCCGTAAAGCTTGCGGTAGTGGGATATCCAGGGGGAGACATCCAGGGCGGGGCGGGGAGCATCGTTCGGAATCTCGTCTTTGAGATTCTTGTGGAAGATGACAAAGCGGGCGCCTGATTGCGCCAGCCTGGCGGTGTCGGCCACATGCACGAAGTTTCTAAAGTTCATTCCTTCAATGTGGACGGGAAGCTCTCCGGGGCGGCTCCAGCGGGAGGGGTCCTCCACGAAGCCGATCATCATCCGCTGGCCGTGCACGTGCTGCAAGTAAGGATAGTGAATGTTGTGCCACTCAAAGTACCAGGGCGCTTCCACCAGAGTCAGGCTGTTGCGGGGGAATCTCCCCAGCTCATGGTAGAACTCTGACACTTTGTCCGGCTTCAGTATATGGCTGTAGGAGTAGTCCTTGTTGGAAAAGTCATAGTAGTACTGGAAGAGGGCGTGGTTGGTCCAGTTGTTGGGGCTGTAGTAGGTTTGGGCGAGCGGCCCAAAAAAGAGAAGGCAGACAGCCAGAACCATCGTGATGAGCCCCTGTGGATAGAGACCAATCCGCTCGCGCAGCCAATGTTCACCGTGACCTAGAGTCCCTGCCAGCAAGAGCATCAGAAATGGTAAAGCGGGCAGCAAATAACGGGCAAAGACGATCGGAAAAAAAATAAGCGCCGGTCCGCTGAGGACAAGAGCCGCGAAGTGAACCCCCACCAGAACGGCCAGGTAGAGAAAAAAGCGTGACTGCTGCTTCGCCAGTAAAACCCCGCCCGCCAGAGTGCCTGTGCCTAACAGAAAGATCAGCCATAATTCGCGGCTCCCGCCCAGCAGATGGGCCGCCGGAATGAAGGCTTGGGGGCTGATGATATTTTCAGCCGCCTTTCCGGCGATCGAGCGGAAATCGAATATCAAAGGAATACCCAAAAGCAGTCCCAAGCCTGCACCCAGCATCAATCCCAATTGAAGGACTTCTTTCAGGTCGCGGGAGGAGTGGCGCTTCAGCCATCCGGTTTCAATCAGCGCGAACAGCAAGGGGGCGACAGAGATGAAAATAGCCGAAAGATGAAAGTAGGGAGCCAGCAGGGCGCAGGCCAGATAAACGAACCTCCACTTGCGATCCCCTCCCGCCCACCATCGGTAGAATGCCAGGGCCCCGACGAAAACGAAAAAGAGCATGATGGCGTACGGGCGGGCGTAGCGGCTGTAGTAAATATGCATAGGAGAAACGGCCAGAAGCCAGGCCAGAGCGTTGGCGGCGGAGCGGCCGACCTGCTGCCGGACCATGAGCGGAAAAACGAGCAGCGAGACGAGGCCGAAAAGCAAGACCGGCGCCCGCATGATCATCTCCGAGAGGCCGTAAAGGTCGAATCCCAACTCGTAAAGAAGCGCCATCGGAATCGAGTAGTCGGCCCCACCAAAGTGCGAAGCGATGGACAGGTATCCGCGAGTCAGCACTGCGTGCAGAGCATGCCACTCGTCATCCGCAATGATCTGCAGCTCAATCTGGTAAAGCCTCAGTGCCGCCCCCGTGATGACTGCCAAGGGGAGGGCCAGACCGTTAAAATTTAATTTTTGGGGCCAAAAATTAAATTTTAACGATCTGGCCCCACGGTTGAACTTCACCGGCATTTCGGTGGATTATACCGGGGGATGCTTACAGTTTCAGATCTGCCTGCGGTCAATGCTCTTTTGAATTCAACCAGTGCGCTGCTGCTGGTGGTGGGGTACTTTTTTATCCGGCGCAGGAAGATTGAGTTTCACAGAGCCTCCATGTTTGCGGCCCTGGTGACTTCGACGCTCTTTCTGACCTCTTACCTGATTTACCATTACCACATCGGTTCGAGGCCCTTTACGGGCCAGGGATGGATTCGACCCGTCTATTTCACGATCCTGATTTCGCACACCTTCCTGGCGGTAGGTGTTCTGCCGCTGGTGCTGATCACCGTCTTTAGAGCCCTCAAAGGCAGCTTCAGCCGGCACGCGCGCCTGGCCCGCTGGACCCTGCCCATATGGCTCTATGTGTCAGTCACCGGCGTGATTGTTTACGTGATGTTGTACAAACTTTAATGTTTATTTCAGGCGCGGTGGCGTACTGAATGTGCGACGCACAAGCTGAGCGACCGAGAACGCAGAGATTGGCCATCCTGAGCCACCCCCTAAGCTACTTCAACAGCCTCAATATCCAGCTTCTTCAGCTCTCGCTCAGAGATTTTTAGACGGCGGGACGTCGTTTTGTAGTAGTGGGGGTGCGTGGCTTTCACCGCATTGTAGACCGCGTCCCAGCACTTGCTGCAATGGTCCAAATGGAAGAGGAAACCCAACTTGTCTTCTATTTCTAACCGGTCCGACAGGAAGTGGCTCAGAGTTCGTCGATTGCAAGTAATAACGTTCATTGATATGACTCTCCTCAAATCTATTGTCAAATGTTCTCTCCTCTAAGACAAGAGGAGCCGGGCAAAAGTTTCAAGTTTTTAGCCGCGGAAAGACTCAAGCATACTCTTATGCCACAATAGCCACTTTATGAGATTTAACCGATCGGTCATGACCCTCGCGGGCGCTCACTTCCTGGTAGACAACTACTCCAGCATGCTGGGAGCTTTTCTCCCGTTTCTGCACCAGAAGCTCAATCTCTCCCTGTCGCAGGCAGGCATTCTGGCAGGCATGCTGATCTTCTCCAGCTCACTCATGCAGCCGCTCTACGGATATCTGGCCGACCGGATCCAGCACAGAGGATTTGCGGCGTTGGGCCCAGGCTTGGCCGGGCTTTTCATCAGCATGCTCGGCCTGGCGCCCGATTTTTTCACGCTCATGCTTCTGGTCGTGCTGGGCGGAGTAGGAATTGCTTCCTTCCACCCACAAGCGGCGGCTGTGACTTCGGAACAGGCGGGCGATCACCATGGCTATCAGATGTCGATTTTCATCACCGGTGGGATGATCGGCTATGCCCTCGGACCGATTTACATCACGACCATCATCAGTTTGGCCGGACTTGGGTACAGCTACTGGGCTGCTCTGCCGGGGCTGCTCATGAGCGCTTACATGCTTGTTTACGGTCCTTCGCCCCGCAGGACGGAGGTGAATTCAGATCATCCCCGCTTTCGTCAGCAGGTCACGACCAAGCTGAGGCCTTTGATTCTTCTCTATTTTCTGGTCGTGATCCGGTCTATCCTCCAGATGGTGTTTGTGGCCTTTTTGCCGCTTTACTTCACGATGCAGGGATATACGGAGATGCAGGCCAGCCGGAATTTGACGCTCTTTCTGCTATCGGGTGGAACGGCCGGCTTTTTGGGGGGACTCCTGGCTGACCGCTTCGGTGGCAGGACTGTGATTGCCTGGTCCATGCTGGCGTCCTTTCCGCTGCTGATGGGCTTTTTGCTTACAGATGGGCTTGTGGCGATCCTGCTGGCCGTGGCCGGAGGGGGAGCGCTCCTGTTTACCACCCCGGTAAATATAGTGATGGCTCAAAAGCTGGTCCCGCAGGCGGCCGGCACGATTTCGGCTCTCATGATGGGCTTTGCCTGGGGAGTAGGCGGCGGCTTTGTCCCAATGGTGGGATTCTTGAGTGATAGCTTCGGCCTTGAAACCACACTCATCGGACTGGTATTTCTGACCGTCCCCGGTTTCTTCGTTGCGCTGGCGCTTCCCGCGCTCCGCAAACCGGACGACTTTACCCAACTGGTGGGCGTGCCTCTCGAGCCCAGACTATGAGTGATGGGCCCCTTGCTCAGGTGGCGGACGCTCTCGTCCTGACGGCCCTAATTCTCTTTCACCTTATCCTGCTCATTCTGCCCGGAGTGGCCGCCTCCCTGGTTGCATTTCGTCGAGGCGTAAGGCAGGGAATCAGTCTGCTGATCATCGCTGTGCTCGCCCTTACAACGGCTGGCTATATTTCATTCTGGATTTATTTCGGATCGAGAATGCTGGGGCTGATTTTTTCCGGCGTCATTTATCTGGTTTCTGCCGCCATAGTGGTCTTGTCGGCCAGGGCTTGGCGTCTCTCAATTATCTCCTTTCCAGATTTGAGATTTCCCGCGGCGCTCATGGCCTCGACTGCTCTTCTCTATGCATCTTTGGGATTTCTCTACGGCGGGATGGAAAAGCCGCTTGAGATGGCTGCCCATCGCTACTCCCATCCTCTTCCCGGGGACAACCGTATTCCGCTCCAGTTTGCGGAAATGATCTTTGACCAGCACTTGATCCGTCCCCTGCATGCCGACTGGTTGAGCAGCGACCGGCCGCCTCTGCAGGCAGCCATGGTCTTACTGCAACGACCCTTTATCGAGCTTTACGATTGGGAATTGCAGTATCAGTTCATCGGTATCCTGCTGCAGTTGCTTTGGATACCTGGATTATGGATCTTTCTGCGGCGGGCACAAGTCTCTCCGACCGCCATTGCGCTGACGGTTTTCGCCACCGTTTTCTCAGGGTTCTCAATCCTTCACGGCTTTTACATCTGGCCCAAGCTTTTTGCGGCGGCTTTCATCCTGATGCTGGCGGGGATGCTGGTCGCAGTTCGGCGGCCAGAGCTTAGATACTCGGACTCCCTTGCAGTGGGGACTGGGCTGGTGTCAGCTTTTGCCCTCCTGGGGCACGGAGGCAGTGCGTTTGGCCTGGCGGGAATCCTGCTGGCTTTGGTAGCCGTTCGACGCATTCCGCCCTTGCGCTTTGTCGCCATCGCCGCGCTGGTCGGATTTTCGACATTTGTCCCCTGGCTGCTTTATCAGAAATTGTACGATCCTCCCGGAAATCGCCTGATCAAAATGCATATCGCCGGCGTGGCGGATGCTGGAGATAATCGCCCTATTTGGAAAGCGCTGGCTGACGGCTATCAGAATCTGGATGTTGAGACCATCATAGAAAAAAGAGTTGGCAGCCTTTGTTTGATGCTGGGGCGGCTGCCCAACTCCCTTTGGCAACTTCGCCAAGGCATGTTTTACCATTTCTTTCATGCCTTCGGGCTCCTCAATCTCGGCTTTATAGCGCTGGCTTTGAACACCTTCCGCCGCAAGAACCGGGAAACAGAGGCTCGCGCTGCCGGCCTTAGTTGGGTCGTTGCGGGTATTACCTTGGCTGTCTGGGTCCTGCTCATGTTTGGAGGGCCTGGAGAAACGGTGATCCATCAGGGAAGCTTCTTCCCTGTAGTACTGGGTTTGGCCGGTCTCGTTCTGGCTCTCTGGACGCTCTCTCCGCGGCTGGCGGTAGTTGCAGTGGGCCTTCAGACTCTGCTCAACGTGATCCTATTCGTGATTTTCAGTCCGCCCGAAATGGCCGCAGCCCCGGCGGGCCTTTTTTCGGGAGGGTTCAACTACGCGCTGGCGGTCATTGGGACGAGCGCCGCCGTGTGCCTGCTGCTCCTGCTGCGCAAATTTGGGTGACACGCACGAAATTGGCTCTGAAAGCCGCGTACAGCCTGGATGATTTTGCCAGTCTGGTACCAATTTAGAATTGTGCGATCTTCTACCTAATGTTATGTCACTCTTAAAGTATCGGGTACAGGCGCTTCAGTTTAATGCGCGCATTTTCGCATGTGAATTGCCAATCGATCCGGGCATCGACATTATTTCTTTGCTCCTGCCAGGAGTCTACTTCGGCTCGCATTTCGTCCAGGTTGTCAATGCGCCGATCCAAACACTGGCGCGATAACACGTTGAGTTCGATTTCGGCCATGTTCAGCCAGGAGCCGTGTTTGGGTGTATAGACAAATTCGAAGCGATTCCACAGCGCTTTGGCAACAACGGGCGGAAACGTCTCATAGAGTGCGCCGGGGCCGTGTGTATTGAGATTGTCCATCACCAGAGTGATCTTCTCCGCCTCAGGATGAAGGTGGGAGATTTGCTCGACGAATTGTGCCCAGTCACTTTTGGTTTTGCGTTCGGTCACCTGCACGAATCGCCGCCCGGCCAGCGGCTCAACAGCCACGAAGACGTTGCAGACCCCGCAGCGTTCGTATTCGTAGTCGTAGCGGCCCAGCTGGCCGGGCACAGCCGGTTGCGGGAGTCGCGTCTCCCGGATCAGTTGCCGGGGCGTTTCATCCATACAGACCAACGGGCGAGCCGGGTCGTAGGGTCGCTTGTAGACATCGAGCACCCGCTCCATCTGGGCAACGAACTCCCCGTTGTGAGCGGGTGGGATAACCCACCGCAGTCGCTTCCAGGGTTTTAAAGCGTTTTTTTTAGAGTTTCATGCGAAACGGAATCCACGTATTCCAGTTCCACCATCTTGTCGGCCAGCAGGCGAAGCGACCAACGAGCGTGTCCCTTCGGGGGCTTGCTGCATGAGAGCGCCACCAAATGGGCCTCGAAGTCTCCGTCCGCCTTGCGCTTGTACTCCCGTCGGGGCCGCTGTTTGTGCAGTGCTACCTCCAAGCCATCTTCGACGAAACGGCGCTTGGTTCGCTCGATCTTTCTCAGGCTCACCCGCAGTACTTCGGCCATCTCTTCCGCCTTCAGTTTGCGCTCTTGAAACGGACCTTCGTCGCAACCCAGCAGGATCAAGGCGTTCAGCACGCTTTGGCTGCTGTGCTTGCCGCGGGTGGTCATCTGATGTAATTGCTCCCGCTCTTCCTGGGTCAAGGTCACCTTGTAACGAATCTGCGACATCATGCTCCTCCCTTCGTGAGGAGAAGCATATTCTACCATTCAGACATTTCAAGTATGACATGACACGACACTAGTTCTCATCCCAGGCTTTGTAACTTGCTGGAAATGAAGGAGCAAGGTAGGGCTGTGAGCCTCCTCTTTTGTCATACCTCTTTGATAGTCTCTTTTAGTCAAAAGATTAAAAACAAAGAGGTTAAGCCAGAAGAGGAGGCCCCAAATTGCGTCAGCAGACTGAAAAACCGCTCCCCCTTGGCCACATTTTCCCGGACCATCAACTGAGCCGGGAATTGGAAAAGATCTCCGAGATCCTGGATGCCAATCCGCGGATCTCAGAACTGGCTTTACACGACCTGGGTGACAATGCCGACTTGGAAAAAGGCGCGAGCGGACTCAGTGGGGAGTTCGTCTTGCGGGCCGCAATTGTCCAGCAGCTGCATGGCTTCAGCTATGAACAACTGGCCTTCCACCTGGTCGACTCCCAGAGCTTCCGCACGTTCGTGCGTCACCCCATGGGCTGGATGTCCAACAAATCGACGCTGCAACGCAACAGCGCCCGAATTTCCGAATCTTCATGGGAAGAGATCAATCCAGTTCTGGTCCTCTGGGCAGCTCAGGAGAAACTCGAAACGGGCGCGCGAATCGGCATCGACTCGACGGCCAGCGAGACGGATTCATCCTCCCACCGACAGCAGTTTACTGTACGATTCGATCCGGGTCGTCAGCCGACTCCTGGCCCGGCTGAAGGAGCGCACGGTCGAGCTCGAGTCGGAAGGCCGGACGGGATCGACGATCATTTTCTCCGATCATACCCGACGGGCCCAGCGGCGCGCCTATCCGATTGCCCAAGGGCGCGGCCCAAAGCGGGGGCAGCGCTATCGCGACCTGCTGAAGATGGCCCGGAAGACTTACGGCTATGCCCAGGCCGCCTTGCAAGCGAGCCTCGCCCCAGGGGAGGGCCCGACGGTGGCGCTTTTGAGGGCGCTGGAACATTACAGTCAACTGATGGCCCGTGTGATCGATCAGACGGAGCGGCGCGTGCTGCGGGGAGAGGAGGTCCCGGCGGAGGACAAGGTGGTGTCGATCTTTGAAGAACATACCGACATCATCAAAAAGGGGGGACGCGAGACGCTCTTCGGGCCTAAGATCTTTTTGAATGGCGGTCGTTCCGGGATGATGACCCACTGTGTGATCGAGCGGGGCAATCCGGCCGATGCCCCCCAGCTGCAGCCCTTGCTCCAGGCCCATCGCGATCTCTATGGAAGCTATCCGCGACAGATTGCTGCCGACCGCGGCTTTTACAGCGGAGCCAATCTGGAGTGGGCCAAAGGGGAAGGCATTGAAGAGGCCGCCTTGACTCGCAAAGGGAGCGTGAAGACCCCTGACTGATCTTCCCTTTCAGCGAAGGCAGATTTCCGTAGGCTAAGGAATGAGTTTTCAACCAGTTAAAGGTGTCAGCGGGAGAGCTGCTTTCTGTCTACATTTTGGAGCTTTTGGGGGAGGCGTACTTTTAAAGCCTCGAGAATCCGGGCTTGGTGTTCGTCGGGTGTAGGGAGGAAAGGGACCTGGACCGAATCCTCCATTCGGTAAAACGTCAAGCAGAGACGATGGAGCGCGGCCAAGGCATCCTTGAGAGTGACGGCCTGCGGATCCGCATCGGTCGTGCCAAAGACGGCGGCCAAGCGACGCTGCAGTTCCCGAGCCAGCTTCAGGGCCAGCATACAGAGGAACACATGACCTCGGGTGCGCGCCTCTTTGCGCACAAAGATCGGCCGAATCTCCAACAACCCGGTCTTCAGCGTGCGCAGATCGCGTTCGACATGGCGCAAGTCTTTATATCGGTCATGGGCGGTTTGGGCATCCAGCCAGGCTTGGGGGACATCGGTTTCAATCACGTAGCAGCCGGCCAGCTCGCCTGCTTTCTCGCGCGCGGCGCCATCGATCTGAAGGGAAAGGGTACGTTCGTGCAGAGTCAGCGAAACAAAGCTGCCCAGCTTGTGGCGCTCGATCCACTCTTGCAGTTGACGCCGGCCACTTTCCGGCTGACACCGCTCGGACTGCTCCACCTGCGCATTGCGGGCGCCTACCTTCGCCTCCAACTTGGCCAGCTTGTCTTCGACCCGATGCAGTTCCTTGCGGGCTTCCGTGGCGTTCTTGCGCAACAAGTAGCGCAACCCATCGGCTTCCACTTCGCACACCTTCTCCTCGAACAGTCCCAGCTGGATCGTGCCTCGCTTCAACAGCTTGCGAATCTGGGGATCGGTTAAGGCGGTAAGGTAGTGGAGATTGGCCCCGGTCAAGGCCTGCTTGCCCTTGGATTTGACCATTCCCCGATCCCCCACAAAGACCACCACCTGGACTTCAAAGCGCTGCTTTAAGATGTCGATTTGCTCGGGCACCGTGGTGGGATCGGAGGTGTTTCCGGAAAAGACCCGCACCGCTAGGGGTTCTCCCTCACTGTCGGTCAGCAACCCGACCACGATTTGTAATTTGCCCCGCTGGCCGTCCCGGTTGTACCCAAACTCGCCCAGCTCGTTTTTCTGGCCTTCCAAATAGCTGCTCGTCACGTCGTAGAGAAACAGCACGGGCGCGCTCCCTCGCCGTTTCACGTAGTGGGCGTAGAGCCGCTGCTCGATCGCCTCTTGTCGGCTCGCCACCTCTTGGAGGGCGGCGTACAGATCGTCCTCGTCAAAGGGCTCCAGCCCCAAGATCTCCTGGACTGCGTGATCCTTGGCCCAGCGCACCGCCGAGAGGCGCGACCCTTGGTGGGCCACCCGGGCCAGCATCAGAAACAATTCCAGTTTGCCCACTCGGCCGGGGCCCAGCGCGCGGGGAATTCCCAAGTCCGCGGCGACTTCTTTTAAGACAAACAACACGGCAAAGACGGGCCCGCAGATCCGCTCGCTGGGGGCCAGGTGATCGAATTCGCCGCGCAACGCCCGGCGCAACGCCTCGATGCGCAACGGCTCCCAGTGGGAGAGATTGGCCAAGGTGCGCTTGCGAACGCTCCGGCCTTCGCGCACCGATGCGCGCAACAAAATGGCGGGTGGGGAATTGCGGTTCGGGACGCGCTCGATGTACATGGGCACA
>JBOGJG010000155.1:0-1061 GCA_050747825.1 Acidobacteriota bacterium
CTTCCATGCAGCCGTTCGGCTAGCTGCCATCGCTGCGTTGTGCAAAAGACGCCGAGCTTCTGAGTCGCCACGTTTGCTCAAGCTACGACGATTATCTTTCTGTCCTGACTTAGAAACGCGTAAATCCATGCCCAAGAAGGCGATGAAAGCGTCTGCGTTTCTAAAATCACCTCGTTGAAAGCTAGTAACCAAGCGGGCTCCAGTCAAAAAACCGATACCTTCAACTTTCAAGCAACGCTTTAGCTGATCCGACAGTCCAGCTTCTTTCAGGCGATCACCGATCATCTTTTCAATCAGGCCTTCTAGCTTTTGCATCGACTTCACCTGCTCGGTAAAAGAGGCCTTCAGTAACGGCTCATTCGCCCAGCTTTGAGTCAGGCTGACGCGTGCCTGGACCAGCGCCGCCCGGCGGCGGAAAAGACTCAAAAGCTGGCGATACAGAGGAGATGGCGGCGTCCAGGGACGAAGTTCATCGGCTTCGTTTTTTAAATAGCGAGCGAGCAATTTGGCATCCTGGGCGTCGGTTTTAGCCCGGATATTCACACCCTTACGATAATGGCTGAGCTCATATCCACCCACCATGTAGATCACGCAGCCAGCTTCATAGGCGAGATCAGCGAACTCCAAGTGATAGATGTTGGTAGCTTCAATCGCAACTGCCACGGTGCCCGGTAGGGCCTTCAGCCATTTTTTAATGGCGGTTTTGTTGTTCGGGATTACTTCCAGCAGATCGAGTTCGGCGTGGTAAATCACCAGCTCATTTTTAGCAACATCGACGCCAACGATCGGCTTTGAGACAGGAACTGGCATTGCCATGGGACTTCCTCCGGGCTATGGTTTTGAGCACTTGAAGGGCTCACCCAGAGGCGCAGGCTTGTTCCTATCGTCGGTCATAGCCAGATGCATTCTTTATCGGCGCTTGGGTGAAAGGAGGAGGGGCGAAATCTCCCACGGTCTGTACTGCGCCAACAGTCAGAATCGGGCTTTGTCCCTCCTCCTCCCTTCAAGTCCTAGCATACAAGCGGGCTTGCTCGCGAATGCGCTGGTTCAGTCAATACATC
>JBOGJG010000156.1:0-15246 GCA_050747825.1 Acidobacteriota bacterium
CGCCGAATTGATCGGCGTTCAGCCCGACGGTACCGTCGCATCCCGAGGCCGAGTCGGCTGAAGGGCTCGTCATGTTCCCGGATGGTTCTGTGGATCTTCTTGTCACCAATCACCAATCACCAATCACCACTGGTGTCCGGTTAAAAGTTGAATAAATTCAATTGGTTACAAGGTTCATATTGTTCATTATGTTGACTCGGATGCGTCAGTACCTGTGAAATTGGAGTTTTCTCGAAAAGCGTGAGGCTCAAAATTTGCAAAATTGTGTAGAGGCTGAGTTCGGTTTTGAGCTGTTTCTGGACAATCGCCACGAGCAGGTAGACGCAGAGGGCAGTCAAGACTTGTGTTTTGACGGCATTGGAGGATGTACCGTAGAACCTTTGGATCCGCAGATGCTGCTTGATCCATTTGAAGAACAGTTCGATTTGCCACCGGCATTGGTCAAGTTGGGCTATGGTCAGTGCCGGCAGCAAAAGGTTGTTGGTGAGAAAAGTGAGATGGTGACGCCGATTGCTCTTAATGCAGCTTTCAGCGCCCGTTCCACGATTTCCTGCGAGCGGCGCACCACCAAATTCCAAACCCCGCGCTGCCGGGCGCCCTCCGCTTCAACAAAAATCTCAGTTGCCTGGGCCATATAGGCCGCCGCCATTCCCTCGCTGGTCATAGCTCGAATCTCTCTCCGGGAACATAATCGGGTTTGAGTTCCCAGTAACGGATTCGCCCTCTTTGAATGCGCCGAGAACCCAGGCGATCGAGAGACTGTCGAAGTCGTTCCAGAATCGAGGAAAAGAACGCTTCCTTTTCATAAAGAATCACAGCATCCTGGGTTAGATCAAGGTATAAGGGGCAGGTTCGCTGGGCCTCTTCCGGGGTTTTCAAGATGGTGCAAACATCACTCCCTGCTGGCGGAGTTCGTAAAACCGAGGCTCCAGGAGCTCATAAATCGACTCGACATACTTTTGTCTGGCAAGCCGCCCGCGCGGCAGATCGGAAGCAACTACCAGCAGATCAATATCCGAGTGGGACCGGCCTCCTCTCGGGCTACCGACCCAAAGAGCACCACGGCCACCAGAGAATCCCCTAATAAGTTCTTCCGTATATTCAAGACTAATCTTCTTAAGGGTTTAAGGGTATTATTTAATTCCGCTCTTTCCATGTGCTCCTCACCCGCCTGATTGTATGACAAATATCGAACAAAGCTGTTGTAATAAGAAAGTTCAAGGAAATTTCAAGACAATTGCAATACCGATTGGCGGTGGATTGGTTCTTTCGGAAACTGTTCGTTATTGAGACCATCAGTCCCACAAACGGACAGTTTCAACGGAACTCTCTTCCAGGCAAGCGCTTAATAAACAACGCATGTGCAATGGTTTACGATAACTACTCTTAAATTGGAATGAGACTTGCCCATAGGCCCGCATGCAAACGCTCTGGCAAGACCTGCGCTACGGCTTTCGGATGCTGCGGAAGAATCCCGGCTTGACGGCGGTGGCGGTTATAACGCTGGCGCTTGGGATTGGTGCGAATACGGCTATTTTCAGTATCGTGAATGCGGTTGTTCTGCGGCCGCTGCCCTACCCGGAGGCAGACCGGCTGGTCGAAATTTTTCACGCTTACTCAAAAATTAATCTGTCGCAGGCCTCAGTCTCACCGATTGCCTTCGATCACTACCGCAAGGAGGTCGAATCCCTCGAACATCTGGCGGCAGTTACGAGGTATAGAGCACCGGAGAACCTGACCGAGGCAGGCAATCCTGAGCGAGTCCGATCGGCCATGGTCTCAGCCGAGTTCTTCCCTGCCCTGCGTGTATCCCCAGTGCTGGGCCGAACCTTTCTGGCCGAAGAAGATGAGCCCGGCAAAGAGCATGCAGCCGTGCTCAGTTTTGGAATATGGCAGCAGCGCTTCGGCGGCGACCCCGGCATGGTGGGAAAAACCATTAAACTTGATGGCGCCGCCTACACGGTGGTCGGGATTCTGCCGGCGGATTTCCAATTCCTGATGGAAGCGGATGTTTGGCTCCCTCTGGCCTTTTCGGCGGAGGAGCTGCGTCAGGGCAACGAGTTCCTGGGCGTAATCGGACGACTCAAACCCGGTATTTCCTTCCCTCAGGCCGATGCCGAGATGGACTCCATTTCGGCCGAAGTTCGCGCCCGATTCCCCTTTCTGGAAGACAGCGGTTGGAACGCCTACGTCTTACCACTCGATGAGGTGGCGTCAGGACCGATGCGTCATGCGGTTCTTATCTTGCTGGGGGCTGTAGGATTCGTTTTGCTGATTGCCTGCGTCAACGTGGCCAATCTCATGCTGAGCCGGGCCTTGGCCCGCCAAAAGGAGATCGGAATCCGCACCGCTCTGGGAGCCAATCGCTGGCGGTTGGCTCGCCAGCTCCTGAGTGAATCCCTGGTGCTGGCCCTGATGGGCGGAAGCCTGGGACTGCTGGTCGGCTACTGGGGGATCGACCTCCTGTTATCCATAATACCCAGCCAAATTCCCACTCTCATTCAAGCGGGTATCCGGATCGATGGCTTGGTGCTGGTCTTCACGTTACTTCTGTCGGTTGCTACGGGCTTGCTGTTTGGCGCCGTCCCAGCGCTTTCGTCCGCGGGGATCGACATAAACGAATCCCTGAAAGAAGGGGGAAGGACCTCGATGGCCGAGGACCGCCGCAGACTGCGTCCCCTGCTGACGGTGGCCGAAGTCGCCCTTGCCCTGGTTTTGCTGATCGGCGCCGGCCTGATGATCAAGAGCTTTATCCTCATCCTGCAGGCGGATACCGGATTCGATCCGAGCAACGTCCTTACCTTCGCAATCTCTTTATCTGAGAACAAGTACCGGAACGAGCAGCAGATTACTGCATTTCATGGAGAAGTTCTGGAGAACATAGCCGGTCTCCCCGGAGTCGAGTCCGTGGGCTCCGGCTTGACGCTCCCCCTGTCCCAAGACTGGCAGGGTTCTTTCGTCATTCAGGGCCGGGATCTCAATCCTGATCCGCATGCCCATCTGGTACCGGTCAGCTCCGATTACTTCGAGACCATGCGGATTCCGTTACTGAAGGGGCGACTGTTTACAGAGGCAGACACCAACGAGAGTCTTCCGGTGGTGATCATCGATGAAGTCACCGCCCGGACTTATTGGCCGGATGAGGATCCGATCGGAAAGTATGTCTCAGGTATATCAGATGAAGATTCAGAACGCTGGCGTGAGATAGTCGGCGTGGTAAAGAGCGTCAAGCGTAATTCGGCCCTGAGCGAACAGATCAAAGGTGATGTCTACGTGCCGTTTGCTCAACTTCCTTTGAACTCCTTCCATTTCGCCGTGCGTACCAGCGGTGATCCTCTCAGCCTGGCCGCGGCCGCGCGCGCCCAGGTACTCGAGATCGATCCGGAGCAGCCGATTTTCGACATTCGAACTATGGAGCAAAGGCTTGATGAGTTCGTGGCACAGCCGCGGTCCACTATGATCTTGCTCGGCAGTTTCGCTATTCTGGCTTTGGTGCTGGCCGCCATCGGGATTTACGGTGTCCTGTCTTATTCTATTTCTCAAAGGACTCATGAAATTGGAATCCGGATGGCTTTGGGCGCCCGGCCCAACGATATTATGAGGTCGATTGTCGGCAGGGGATTAAAGCTTGCGCTGATCGGCATCGCTTTGGGCCTGGCGGCAGCCTTGGGCCTGAGCCGGTTTCTCTCCAGCCTGCTTTACGGAGTCAGCGCCACTGACCCGGCCACCTTTGTGGCTGTTTCACTTTTACTGACCGGCATCGCTCTACTCGCCAGCTACATCCCCGCCCGCCGGGCCACCAGGGTGGATCCGAAGGCGGCGCTGAGGTATGAGTGATCAAGCGGATTCAGCAGCGGGCTGGACTCCCAGGCCGGAACGGTCGTTCAAGAGGATCTTTCCATTTATCGCTTCGATTCCGGTGAATGGGTCGTTTGAGATGAGCAAGTTGCCGTCCAGGTCCACCCAATCGGCCAGAGGGGCGAGATGCGCCGCGGCCGCAATGGCCACAGAGCTTTCAATCATGCAGCCGAGCATGATTTTTAGTCTCATCTCCCGGGCCATTTGGATCATCGTCCAGGCAGGCTGAATCCCTCCAGCCTTCATCAGTTTAATGTTAATTCCGTCGTAGGCGCCTGCCAGTCGGGGGATATCGGCAGCTGTTTTCACTGACTCGTCGGCGACAATGGGCAGATCCACGCGCCGTCTCAGCCAACGGGCATCCTCAATTTGTTCCGCGGGCATGGGCTGCTCGATGAGCTCCACACCCACGCCCTGCAACCACCGGATTTTATCGAGCGCCTCTTCCCTGGTTTTCCATCCCTCATTTGCATCGATGCGAAGCGGTTTGCCCGTCACTGCGCGTACCGCTTCGATGATCTCGTCATCTCGATCACTGCCTAATTTGACTTTGAGAACTGGATAAGACTTGGCTTCGCCCACCTTGGTCCGTATTGCTTCGGGACTGTCGATGCCGATCGAGAACGAGGTATGGGGAACTTTCGATTTGTCCAAACCAAATAAACGATAGAGGGGAAGGCCCAGTTTCTTTCCCACCCAGTCCATCAGAGCGACATCCAGCGCGCAGCGGGCGCAACTCTGATCGAGAATGATTTGGTCTACCGCGATTTTGACGTCCCTGTAATGCAGCCAGTCGTAAGATTCAACTGTCTCTCGAATGCTGTCAAGCCGCGAGGCGGTCTTCTCCCCGTCTTCTCCGTATCGGGTATTCGGAGCTGCCTCTCCGTAGCCTCGAATACCGTCGCGCTCGAGGGTGATGAAGATATTTTCTTTATAGTCAGACGAGTTTCGGGAAATCGTCCATGTATATTTGAGCTCGAGCCTTCTGGAGCCGAATTGAATCATAAGCGCGTGAGAGTACCGACCGCTGCTCTCCGCGATATTTTAAACCGGCTTTCAGCAAGTTTCACTTACTGATGCACAAGTTCCCTTTCTTCCTGTTCTTCTCGGGTATTCAAAGCCGCCTGTGATCGCTTCAGCCGATCTCTTTGGGCTATCTCGACAATATTGTCCCGGGCGGCGCGCTCTCTGATCTCTTGAATCGGCTCTTCTCCCTTTGCTTCCCGGCGAGCTCTTTTAATGTACTCACTTTCCTTGAGGCGTCCTTTCATTTCTTTTAGATAGGAACACCAGATGATCTGACCTTTCACATAATTGTTTCGTGTCGCCATAAGACGAACCTCCTTTGCGACTCTTAATGACTATTTTACTGGAGCAATGATCGTGCCAGAAAAGTCTCGCTGTGGAACTGGGGAGCTTGAGGCAAATTCGTTTCATCTAAATGAGGCGGGAGTTACATTTTATGCAATAAAACACCTGTTTTCGGGGAAATTTTTCCTCTTAGCCATGAGTCAACAGGAAACGAGGACAGTAGACACTCAGAGCCAAACCGAGAGCGACAAAGGTGGTCAAGGTCGAGGATCCACCATAACTGATCAGCGGTAGCGGAATGCCAATGGATGGGATAATTCCCAGCGTCATTCCTATATTGACGGCTACGTGAAAGCAGATCAGGCTGGCCACGCCGGACACGATCAGGATGCCGGCGCGGTCCTGGGACGCCTCGCCGATCCGCATCAGGCGCATTAACAGCAAAAGATAGAGGGCCAGAATCAGACTGGCGCCGGCAAAGCCAAGTTCCTCGGCGAGCAGCGAAAAGATGAAATCGGTATGAACTTCAGGCACGAAGCCTAATTGCGACTGAAGACCGTTGCCCAGACCTTTGCCCAGTAAGCCTCCCGAACCAATGGCTATTCTGGATTGGCGCGTCTGTTAGCCCACTCCCTGAGGGTCCCTCTCCGCATCCAGAGTGACCAGGATGCGCTCCTTTTGATAATCCTCGAGGAAAACCCACCCCAGGGGAGCCAAAGTCAATCCCACGATCAATATCCAAACCATCATCTTCGTGCGGAGGCCCGCGACAATAGCCATTCCGAAGAGAATGGGAGGATAGACCAGAGCCGTTCTCGCTTCGCTCGCGGTGGCGGGTGGCAAGCTCGCTTCGCTCGCGGTGGCAGGTGGCGGGTGGCAAGCTCGCTTCGCTCGCGGTGGCGGCCAGCGGCCAGCGGTCAGCGGTCAGCGGTCAGCGGTCAGCGGTCAGCGGTCAGCGGTCAGCGGTCAGCGGTCAGTGGTCAGCGGTCAGCGGTCAGTGGTCAGCGGTCAGCGGTCAGCGGTCAGTGGTCAGCGGTCAGTGGTCAGCGGCCAGCCTGTTTCCTTTTGACACTTTTATCCCTGTCGACCATCTGGAGAAGTATCTTGGAGGTTTGTATGTTTCGATTTGCAGCTCTTTTCCTGACGACCTCGGCAGTAATGCTGGGTCAGACTCTCGACGACACCGTAATCCCCCGAAAGACCGAACTGTTTATCAGCCTCGAGCGGAGTATCAATACCAGGACCGCCTCTAAAGGAGATAAATTCTACGGACGCCTGGCTGTCCCGATTACACAGAACGATCAGATCGTGGTCCCCGCAGGCACTTACGTCATCGGCCACGTCGGCGACGCCGAACAGGCGGGGTACGTTAAAGGCAAAGCACAGGTCGTGCTCCGGTTCGACACGATCATCCTGCCTGACGGCAGGACCCGCAATATTGAAGCCATCGTTCAATCAGCCGAAAACGAGGCCGTGGGTCGCTCCGGCGAAGAGGGCCGCATTGAATCCGTTGAAGACAGCCAGGGCAAGGAAGTTGCCGGTGGAGCTGCCGGTGGCGCCACGACCGGCGCCGCCATCGGCGGCCTGGCCACACGGAGCTGGAAGGGCCTGGGAGTAGGGGCTGCCGTGGGGGCCGCCGGCGGAGCTCTCATCGGACTGTTCCAAAAGGGCGAGCACGTGGTTTTGGAAAGAGGCACCACGCTCACCATCCAGCTCCTGGACGACATCCGCTTCATAAAGCCCGAACCTCCAAGGGCCGGGACTCCCTTGAAACCTTGATTGAGACAATCTGGCCGGTGGCCGCTCCTTTACAGTCGCAGCTCGATTTACGCTCAACCGAGCCGCCAGTGTAAAGGGCGGCCACCGGGGAGACTATAATCTCTGCATGACAAGACTGCTGGAGGCGTTTGAGCGGGAGTTTGGAGCCGGGGGAGAAGTCTACCTCGCCCGGGCGCCGGGACGGGTGAACTTGATGGGAGATCACACCGACTACAATGGCCTGCCCGTCCTGCCTTTAGCCATCCAGCGAAAGATTGAGATCCTGTTTCGCCCCCGCACAGACTCCCGTGTCCGACTCAGGAATATCTGTCCCGCCTTTGCTCCCAGAGATTTCTCCCTGCAGGCGCCAATCGCCGCCTACGAGCGGGGAGACTGGGGAAACTACACCAAGGCGGCCGCACAGGCGCTGCTGGAGCGATTCGGCAGCCTGCGCGGCATCGATGCCCTTATCAGCGGAGACATCCCCCTGGCAGCAGGTCTCAGCTCCTCGTCCGCGCTGGTGGTGGCCTCCGCCTTAGCCCTTTTGGCAGCCAATGAAATCAGTATGGAACCCCTCGAGTTGATGGATTTGACGGCCTCTGGAGAGCACTTCGTGGGTACCCGTGGAGGTGGAATGGATCAGGCCATTTGCCTGGGCGGACTGAAAGGCCAGGCCTTGAAGATCGAGTTCCAGCCTTTGCAACTCACATCCATCCCCATTCCGCCAGGCTGGCGCTTCATCGTGGCCCACAGCCTCGTGGCCGCGGATAAATCGGGCGCAGCCAATCACAAGTACAACCAGCGTACGGTGCAATGCCGGGAAGCCCTGCAGCAGATCCACCGGGACCCTGGACTGCGGGCGTTGCCTGGCACTTACCCGGCTCTGCTGAAGGAAGGCTTACCGGACGACCTGATCGCCATCGCGAATGAAAGCCTCACAGAACCCTATCGGGGGCGCTTCCGCCATGTCATCACCGAGGCAGGCCGCGTGGAAGACGCGACAGCGGCCCTGCTGGCGGCCGATGTGAAGAAGTTTGGCCGCCTGATGGACGCCTCCCACGCTAGTCTCAGCCGCGACTTCGAGGTCAGTTGCCCGGAACTGGACGAACTCGTCCAGGCCTGCAAGGACAGCGGCGCTAGGGGCGCCCGCATGACCGGAGGCGGCTTCGGCGGCTGCGCCGTCGCCCTTTGCGAGGAGGCCCAAACAGAGGAGCTCCTCCGCAGTCTTGAGGACAGATTCTACCGGACGCGGGCGGCTCGACAGCGGTTTTCTGAATACCTGATTCCGATCGAGGCGGTCAGCGGCGCTTCTGTTCTCAGCAGTCTATTGAAGCGTTCCCCTACCGCCCTCCGGTAGTGCTGGGGCACGAGTTCTGCGGCGCGGTGGTGGAGACGGGCCCCGCAGTCAAGCCATTCAAACCCGGAGATCGAGTGGTAGCCGCCAATCCGGCCCGGATCTGCGGCCACTGGTACCATTGTGTTTCGTTCTCATTGGACTAAAGTTCACCTGATTCTGCATAATGTCAGGATCGAAAACAAAAAGGGGGGAAAATGAGGACTCCGAAAATCCACCGGAGATATTTCTTAATGCTTGGAGGCGGCTCCTGGCTGGGAGCCACCCTGTTGACGAGTTGCCGACAGGAAGAAGAGGCCGAGCCGGAGGAAGGCGTTCAGCCCGCGCCTGCCGCGGCAGCCGAGTACGGCCCGTTTCAGATGGGATTCCAGAGCTATTCGCTGCGTGAGTTTCAGGAGCTGGGTACGTTTGTAACCCAGGCGGAAAGGCTGGGGGTCGAGTACGTCGAGGTCTACAGCGGCCATCTCAGCACCACGGCCTCCGACGAAGAAATCGAGAATTTCAAGAGCCGGCTGGCACAGGCCGGGATGCAAATTAACGCTTTCGGCGTTGAAAATTTTACGGCCGACCATGAGCAAAACCGCAGGCTTTTCGAGTTTGGGAAGAAGCTCGGGGTTCGAAATCTCAGCGCAAATCCGACAAAGGACGCCTTTGACAGCCTCGATGAATTGGTCCGGGAGTATGACATCCGTATCGCCATCCACAACCACGGCCCGGAAGACGAACGCTGGCGGCGTCCCGAATGGATTTTGGAGGCGGTCAAAGACCGTGACCCGCGCATCGGCGCCTGCGTCGATACCGGGCATTACATCCGAGCCGGCGTGAACCCGGTGGAGGCCATTCAGATGCTGGGATCGCGCGTGCTCGGTGTGCACCTGAAAGATTTCAATCAGGATATGCAGGAAGTGCTGGTGGGCCAGGGACAGCTTGATCTGAATGCCACTCTATCCTCACTCCGGGAAGTAGGCCTGGAGGGTCCGCTCTCACTCGAATATGAGGACCACGCGGATGACCCGGTACCCCATATGCTGCAGGAACTGGAGTCAGTGCGCCAGGTGATTGCCGGCTGGTAGATATTGATATGCCGGTCCGGCTCTATCCTGCCGAGAAGCTGCGCGCTTTTGCTGAGCAGGCGCTGGCACGCTGTAAAGTGCCTGAATCTGATGCCGCAGTGGTCGCCGACAATCTGGTTGAAGCCAACCTGCGCGGGGTGGACTCGCATGGAGTCACCAGTCTGCTCGGTATCTATGTCAAGCGTCTGAAAAAGGGGCTGATTAATCCCAGGCCGTCCTTCTCCGTAGTCAGCGAGAGTCCGTCTACACTGGTGCTGGACGCCGACAACGGACTGGGCGCGCTGATCGGAAAGCGGGCCATGCAGGAATGCCTGCGCCGGGCGAGCGAAAGCGGCGCCGCCTGGGCCGGCGTGCGGCACAGCAATCACTTCGGCGCCGCCGCCTATTTTTCGCTCATGGCCGCGCGAAGCGGCCGGATCGGAATCGCCATGACTAACGGTCCGCCCAATATGCCGCCCTGGGGAGGCTCCCGTCCGTACCTGTCCACCAATCCGATTTCCATTGCCCTTCCGGCCGAGGGCGAACCCGTGGTGCTGGATATGGCCACCAGCGTGGTGGCGCGCTTTCAGATTATTCGGGCGGCGACCCGAGGCGACACGGCCCTTCCCGAAGGCTGGGCGCTGGATGAGCGGGGCCGCCCTACCACCGATCCAAAGGAGGCGCTGGAGGGATTCGCCATGCCTATGGGCGGCCACAAGGGATATGGCCTCTCCCTGATGATCGATGCCCTGTGCGGAGTGCTGGCCGGGGGCGCCTTCGGCCCTGACGTGGGTTCGCTTCAGCGCCGGTTCGACAGGCCGCAAGACGTGGGACATATGTTTGCCGCCATTGACGTCGCAAGGATGATCCCGTTGCCTGAGTTCAGCAGCCGCCTGGCCCGGATGTGCAGCGAGCTTCACCAGATCGAACCGGCCCAGGGCTTTGAGCGGGTCTACGTGCCAGGCGAAATTGAAGCCGAACAGCGCCGCCGGCGCCTGAAAGAAGGGATACCCGTGGACGAAACGGCATGGCAGAGGCTGCGGGAGGTGGCGCAAGAGCTCAAGATTTCGCTCGAATAGACACTTTGCCGCGTTGCGCGGAGGCGTTGGACAAATCCCCGATCGCCCCCAGGCGCCTGGAAATAGAATGGGCGCCCTTTGTGACCAGGCGAACGATTTCCGGAATGCGGTCGCCGGTAATCTGGTAGCGGGGAACAGAACCGCTGATAGCGGCGGTGACCTCGCCATGCTGATCGTAAACGGGAGCCCCCACTGAGAATATTTCAGGATAGTACTCCTCGTCATTGATCGAGTAGCCCCGGCGGCGCACCTCTTCCAGTTCCGCCCTTAGATCGGAGAGACTGACGATCGTTTCAGAGGTGAATTTCTCCAAAGGACCCTTTCCGAGAATGACTTCCAATTCCGAATCCGGCTCCCCCGCCAGCAGCGCCTTGCCTACCGCGGTGGAATGCAGGGGCGACCTGGCGCCCGGTCGGGAGCGCAGGACGATTTCCGCGCTGCTGGGGATCGTCAACAGATAAACGACTTTGTCCGCGTGACGCACGCCCAATATGGCGTTGAGGTGATGCTCGCGGGCCAGCGAGCGGAGCTCGGGGAGAGCCGCCTCTTGAAGCCCGTCCGTGGAGACATAGACCTGACCGATTTCGAAAGCCCGAATGCCGATCCGGTACTTGGTCGTGGCCGGATTCTGCTCCAGAAAGCCATGGTCGGCCAGAGTCAGAACCAGACGGTGGACAATGCTCTTGTTGAGTCCGAGCTTGCGGCTCAATTCACGTATCCCCTGCTCCGAACCCTCCCGGCTGATGGCTTCCAGAATGGCGAGACCGCGGGCCAGCGACTGATTGCGGCTTTTCTGCGGCGCCGGGGTTTTACTGTTTTCATTAGACATGATTTATTCCCCTAAGCTCCGATACATTCTCCAGCTCCTCCAGGTTTTCGACCAAACCGGCCAACCGCAGGCCGGCGGGGCGGCCCATCACCGGCTCCACCAGGTCCAGGAATTTCTCGTCAAGTTCCTCCTGACTGAGGGGATTCTCAGGCGTCCCGCTGGCCTGTTTGACATGCTCCGTGAGAATTCGCCCGTCACGCAGGTGGGCTGAGAGCACCGCTTCAGTCTGCTTCAAGCCTTCATCGGCCTGTGGCACGATCCGTCCCAGCAGCTCGATAAGGTCGGGACGGCGTACCGTCTCATCTCTGAAATGACGGGGCCGAACTCCCCCCTCCAAAAGCGCAACGGCACAGACAAAATGGACGCTGAACTTTCCTTCAAGTCCCGTTTGAGGGTCGGCCTTTCCGGTCAACTCCAGAACCAGGGGATGGACTCGCAGATCGAGCTTCTCAATGTCAACGGCGCATACCCGGTGCCGGTCTCGAAGGCGTCGCACACCATCGATTGCGGCGTGAGTCACCACTCCACAGGGATAAGGCTTTAAACCGCTCTGTAAAATCTCCCAGCGCTCTCCCAGCGCTCGAGTCAACTCGCCGCTGTCAGCCCCGAAGCCCATGACCTGGAACATGCCGCGCCTGCCCTCCAGGCTGTCGGCGGCAGCCGTATATCCCCGCGAGGCCAACAGAGCCGACAGCACGCCGCCGGCCGCGGCGCGACCCACGTGCAGGGCCTTGGCCATGCTGCCGAACTGCTCGCGCTGCCCTGAGGCTTGAGTGGCCGCCATCCCGAGAGCATGCGCCATCTGCCCGCCTTCAAGACCCATCAGCCGCCCGGCGCAGACGGCGGCGCCCAGCGTGCCTGCCGTCCCTGTGACATGCCAGCCCGAGTCATAGTGATGAGGATGCAAAGCCAGGCTGACTCGAGCCGCCACCTCAAAGGCCACCACGTGAGCCGCAATCAGGTCGCGGCCGCTCACTGCCTTCCACTCCCCTATAGGCAGGCCCGCAGACATCACCACTCCCGTCGGGTGGAGGATAGTCGGAAAATGCGTGTCATCGAAATCCAAAACATGCGATAAAATGCCATTGACCAAGGCCGCATTGGCGACTGACGTGCGATCTCCGAAACCCAGAATGCCGGACTGGGGAGCACCGCCCAACTCCAGTGCGGTATCGCGGGCGATTCGTCCGGCTTCGCTGTCAACAGCGCCGATCGTAACGCCCAGAAAGTCCAGAATGCAGCGCTTGCTCTCACGCACGACTTCAGCCGGCAGGTCGCGGAAACCTGCGCCGGCAGCGAAACGAATCACTTCAGCCGTATGTGGCGACCTGGACAAGGACAAGTTACTCATGATTGACAGCATGGGCTGCAAATCCTACTCTAGTGTTTGACTCTAGCGGTACATCGTACCGATAATCAGGGCCAGGATGATATCAGAGAAGGCAAGAATTCGTAAGAGAGAAAAGCTCTTGGGAAAGCGAGCGCTCTTTGAGCAGCTCGTGGCGGACGGCGTGACCTGTATTTTCGGCAACCCGGGCACGACCGAACAGGCATTCATGGACCTGCTGGCGGAGTATCCCTCCATTACCTATTACCTGGCGCTGCACGAGAGCGTTGCCATTGCCATGGCCGACGCCTACGGCCGGGCTACCCACAAACCGGCCTTCGTAGAGATGCATATCGCGCCCGGGCTGGGCAACGCCATGGGGATGCTCTACAACGCCCGCGTGGGGGGCTCCCCCATGGTGGTATACGTGGGCCAATCCCCGGCTGCCGGCTTGTTTCAGGAGCCGTATCTTTCCGGCGACCTGGTGGCTCTGGCCAGACCCTTTACCAAATGGGCCGCCGAGATCACCCAGCCAGCCGATATCCCCCAGGCGCTGCGTCGCGCCTTCAAAATAGCCGAAGAGCCCCCGCAGGGGCCGGTTGTGCTCTCGCTGCCCATGGACATACTGGATGCCGAAGCCGAGGTTTCGATCGAGCCGACGCGCTACGTGCACTGGCGGACTCCGCCGCCTGCCGAGGCCGTGAAAGAGGCGTCGGCCTTGCTGGCTTCCGCCCAGCGGCCGGCTTTGGCCATCGGAGATCATGTGGCGCTCTCCAGCGGCCAGGATGCCGTCATCGCTCTTGCCGAGTTGATCGGAGCCCCTGTCTTGAACGCCTTCAGCAATCAGGTCAACGCACCCGCCGGTCACCCTCTTTACCAGGCGCGCGGCGGCGTTCCGCTGCATTCGGGTTCCATCCGGAGGACGCTGGAGACCTATGACCTGGTGCTGGCTGCCGGCACGCCGCTCTTCTCCAGTATCTTCCCCGATCCGCGCGGGCCGATTCCTGAAGAGACCCGCGTGATTCACGTCGATTACGACTCCTGGGAGCTGGGAAAGAATCACCCCGGGGACCTCCTCGTCCGCGCCGACCCCGCCAGAACCCTTGAGGCGTTCAGGGAAGAACTTCTTCGGACCTCAACCGACGAGGATCGCCGGCGCTGGGACAAACGCCGCTCCGACATCGAAAGCACCACCCTCGAGCGCCGCCGGGCTGCCAGGCTCGATCATCAGCGCAACTGGGATGCGGTCCCGATCGCGCCTCATCGCCTCATGGCCGAGCTGGCTGCGGCTCTTCCAGCAAATGCCGTGATTTTCGATGAATCGATCACCAGCGGCCGGGCGCTTGAGATGTATCTGGAGCCCTGGCAGCCCTGGCGGCGTTTCCGCTCGCGAGGCGGAGGCATCGGAGGCGGCCTGCCCGGCGCTCTTGGACTGCAGGTCGCTTTCCCCGACCGGCTGGTGGTGGGTCTCGTTCCTGACGGAGCTTCCATGTTCACCATAAGCGGCCTGTGGACGGCAGCCCACTACAGGCTGCCGGTCAAGTACGTGGTCTGCAACAACCGGAGCTATCGCGTGCTCAAGCAGAATCTGCAGAATTACCGTTCCGGAACAGCTTCCGGCTGCTCCTTTCCCCATATGGATTTGACCGACCCAGAGCTGCACTTCGACCGCATCGCCGAATCACTGGGAGTGCCAGGTCGGCGTGTAGAACAACCCACTGAGCTTTCGGAAGCGCTTCGATCCACCTTTTCCGCCGAAGGTCCGATGCTGCTGGATGTGATCCTGGAATCCAGCCCCTGAGAGAAAAAGGTGCGCATAGCCGTTTTCGACGATTACCGCATCGGCGTCATCCGCGAGCAGGGGGTTCACGACGTGACCGAAGTGCTCCCAGGGTGGACGCCCGAGTTCGCCCCTATCCTGGTGAACCGCTTTATCGCTCAATTCTCAGAATTGCGCTCAGCAGTCGAGGAAATCGCCTCCTCGGCGCCGGCCCGGCCGATCGAGCTCGTGACCCTGCGTCCTCCCGTTCCTCGTCCCGCTCATATTTTTGCCGCTCCCCTGAACTTTCGTGCTCACCAGGAAGAGATGAGGACCCTCATCGGCAGTGGAGATCCGACAGCGGACAAGCTGGGTTTCTTCCTAAAAGCCACAGGCTCCTTATCGGGTCCGGCCCAGGCCGTCGAATTGCCCTATCTTCCGGGACGCCGATTCGATCACGAAGGGGAGGTGGCATTCGTGATCGGCAAAGAAGCGCGCGCTGTAAGTAGAGCCAGGGCGCTTGAGCACGTCTTCGGCTACACCATTCTGGTGGATGTGACGATGCGCATGACCCATACAGAGCGGGAGGAGCGAGTCCTGCGCAAGTCCTTCTCCACCTTCGCGCCGCTTGGACCCTGCATCGTGACCGCAGATGAAGTGACTGACCCTGCTGCGCTTCGCATTCGGCTGTGGCGGAATGGAGAGTTAAAGCAGGACGCGCGGCTGCGCGATCTCATCGTGGATGTGCCCGGCCTCATCGAGCGCGCCTCCTCGGTGCTGCCCCTTCAGCCCGGAGATGTCTTCGCCACCGGAAGCCCCGCCGGAGTGGGTGAAATCCAGCCGGGCGACGAGGTCCTGGTCGAAGTAGCCGAAATCGGCCGCATGAGGCTTCCGGTCAAGCGGCGGGAGTGGTAGGGGG
>JBOGJG010000157.1:0-1851 GCA_050747825.1 Acidobacteriota bacterium
GTGGTCAGCGGTCAGCGGTCAGCGGTCAGTGGTCAGCGGGTCAGCGGTCAGTGGTCAGCGGTCAGTGGTCAGCGGTCAGCGGTCAGTGGTCAGTGGTCAGTGGTCAGCGGTCAGTGGTCAGCGGTCAGTGGTCAGCGGTCAGCGGTCAGCGGGTCAGCGGTCAGTGGTCAGTGGTCAGCGGTCAGCGGTCAGCTCGTAAGAGCTTATTCATGCACCAGACGGTGGTCATCAACGTCGTCGGACTCACGGGAGAGTTGCTGGGAGAAGATACGCCTCATTTGGGGGCGCTGGCCGGCCAGGGTATTCACCTTCCGCTGGATGCGATCATGCCGGCCGTAACGTGCTCGGCTCAATCCACTTTTTTAACCGGGCTTCTGCCCTCGGGACATGGAATTGTCGGCAATGGCTGGTACTTTCGGGACCTGGCCGAAGTCTGGTTCTGGCGCCAATCCAACCATCTTGTGGCCGGCGAAAAGGTGTGGGAAGCCGCCCGCCGGCGCGACCCTGCTGTGACCTGCGCCAAAATGTTCTGGTGGTACAACATGTACAGCAGCGCCGATTTCTCGGTAACCCCTCGTCCTGCCTACACGGCCGACGGACGCAAGATCCCCGATATTTACAGCTACCCGGCCAGTCTTTCCGAACGGCTCAAGGCGGAGCTTGGCGAATTTCCTTTCTTTCACTTCTGGGGACCGCAAGCCGATGTTCTCTCCAGCCAATGGATTGCCGAGGCCAGCTTGCGCGTCTTCGACTGGGAGGCGCCAACTTTGCTGCTGATCTACCTGCCACACCTCGATTACAACCTGCAGCGCCTGGGTCCTCGAGACCCGGCCGTAAAGGAAGATGTCCGGGCCATCGATCAGGTCTGTGGCCAGATTATCGAACATGTTCGGCAGCGAGATGCGCGAGTCATCGTGTTGTCCGAGTACGGCATCACCCGGGTAAACGGGGCTGTCCACATCAACCGCGTGCTGCGCGAGGCCGGGTTGATCCAGGTAAGGCTTGAATTGGGATTGGAAGTGCTCGACCCTGGAGCCAGTCAGGCCTTTGCCGTAGCCGATCATCAGATCGCTCATGTTTATATCCGCGATCCGGACAAGGCAGGCCAGGTCAAATCCTTACTGGAAGGCGTGCCCGGGATCGAGCAGGTGCTCGACAGAGATGCCCAGGCGTCGCAGGGCCTGGACCACCCTCGCTCCGGCGAGCTGGTGGCTATAGCCGAGCCGGAAAAGTGGTTTACTTATTACTACTGGCTCGATGATTCCGTAGCGCCCGATTTCGCCCGCACGGTGGATATTCACCGAAAGCCCGGTTATGACCCGGTGGAGCTCTTTATCGACCCGGAGATTCGCCTTCCTCGACTGAAACTGGGAGCCACCCTGCTCAAGAAGAAACTGGGCTTTCGATACTTAATGGATGTGATCCCTCTGGACAGCAGCCTGGTCAAGGGCTCTCATGGCCGCATCACTGCTCATCCAAAACAGGGGCCGGTCTTTATTTCAAGCGAACCCGAGTTGGTTGATGCTAGGGACTCAATTGCCGCCGCTGACGTCAAACACCTGATCCTCAGGCACCTGTTTGAGATGACACAGATTAATCCGTGAAATCCGGAGCGCCAGGATAAGCCGGGCAGATCTATTTGACTGAAATGTGTCAAACGTGTCAATTGCTCGTTCAAGACGTAGCTGCGGTCTTTGTGATTGGTGATTGGTGATTTGTGATTTGTGATTGGTGATTGGTGATTGGTGACAAGAAGATCCACAGAACCATCCGGGAACATGACGAGCCCTTCAGCCGACTCGGCCTCGGGATGCGACGGTACCGTCGGGCTGAACGCCGATCAATTCGGCG
>JBOGJG010000158.1:0-2045 GCA_050747825.1 Acidobacteriota bacterium
TTGAGCGGATAGCGCCAGAGCACCTCTCCATCCGTCGTTCGCAAAGCGACAGCGACCATCCCGACCGCGAAGACCCGACCGTCTCGCGCAACGTAACTACTCGGCCCGGTTTCAGTATCTAGACGGCGGCTCCAGGCGACTTCACCCGAATGAACATCGTATGCCGTCAGTCCTTCCGGACTTTCGGCATAGAAGCGTTCACCATCGGTCGCGGGAACGTAGAGCCCCGTCGAACTTCCTCCTGGCACCTGCCAGAGTTGACACACGTCCCCTATGCTGGAACTGCAATTCTCGGGCGGAGATCCGTCGATGGGGTTCCCGCACGAGGCGACGAAGCAAAGAAATGTAAGCGCCAGAATGGCGGGGGCGCTCCTGCGCCCCCGCCGGACAATGATGAGAGGGTTACACATTCTCATCATTGACGCCTCGGGATTTGCAAACGATCAAGCTCTCGCACAAGCCGCTCCAACACCAGCGGACTCGCCGTCTCCCCGGTATGCGAATCCGAATCGTAGATGGGATAGCGTTGGGGCGCAAAACTCCCCGGCGAGTTCGGGTAGATCTGCAACAGCTACGAACTCGGGCACTGGAAACCATACGCTGCGAGTACACCCAGTACGTAGGCTCGGTCGCCAGCCACCGCAAAGCCAGTAGTTGGAAAATCCGCATCGTTATCGTACTCGTACCCTCTCCCAAGCACTTCTCCGGTCCCCGGATCCAGCACGGCAAGTCCAAAGTAGTTGACCAGAAGACGGTTCCCGCAAAGGGCAATCGCAATGTTCCCTCCCGGCATTTCAGTTTGCCAGAAAATCTCTCCCGTAGCGAGATCGAATGCCGTCACCTGTTTGTCCTGACTGGCCGCGAAGACGGTATCGCCGCGTACCACGGGCGAGTGCTCTGCCCCGAAGTAGCGATAATCCCCAACATAACGCCAGATTTCTTTGCCGGTAAAGCGATCCAGCGTGATGTAGGCGTTTCCGCGATAATCCGCGGCGATGAGGAAGCGCCCGGCTACGCGCGGCGCTCCCCGGATATAATGCAGGTCTTCCCCGCTACCAACTTCATAGCTCCACAGGATCTCGCCGCTGTACCGATCCAGTGCGAAGATCATCCCGCTGGCAATATAGCCGTTTTCGGCATAGTAGCGCTCTAGGCCCGCGTAGAGCGTATCTCCACCCACTGAAACCCCGCGAACGATGCCGTGGTACGGCCAATCGGGACCCACATCGGTATTCCAAAGCAAAGTACCATCATTTACATCGACCGCGTAAACTTGGTGCTGCTCGGTTCCGAAGTAAAAGGCACGCTCATCAGCCGCCGTAACACTGAAAGAGGCGTTGGAATCCGGCGTGTAGCGCCAGAGTTCCCGACCGGTAGCGGCCTCAAGTGCCACCGCCTTCGAACCGGCGAAGAGCACGCGACCATCACGTGCAACGACATTTGCCGGCCCGTAGATGGGACGCTCGTATCGCCAGACGACCTCTCCGGTTGCGAGATCGAACGCGTGAATGGTCTGGTAATTCACGTCTGCATAAAGCCGCTCCCGGTCTGTTGCAAGTTGATGATACTCTGCCCCATCGGCGAGCGGTGTCCGCCAGAGTTGGCATACGCCGCCGATGGTCGGCCGACAGTCCGCGGGCGGCGTGGGCGGAGTCGAATCGCATGAGGCAGCGGATAGTAATGCCGTCAGCGCGAGCAGTGCGGGGACGCCAAAACGCCCCCGCTGATCCTGGAAAGTCGACGTGGCGAAACTCACCGTCGCGGTACTTTCGAGTCATCAAGCGCTCGGGTGAGCTCACGCAACACCAGCGGACTCGCCGTCTCCCCGGTATGCGAATCCGAACCGTAGATGGGATAGCGTTGGGGCGCAAAACTCCCCGGCGAGTTCGGGTAGATCTGCGACGAGAACGGGATGAACCCGTCCATCGGGTAATACCCCCCGGCCACCGCATCCACCCAGAATCTGTCTACAGAATCCAGCGTGCCGGTGATCGCCGAACCGATTGTGTACAGGAGATTCGCAACTCGTCCCCAATAGTGACGGC
>JBOGJG010000159.1:0-1500 GCA_050747825.1 Acidobacteriota bacterium
CATCCATCCCCACCCCAGCCACCGGCCCCCACTCCATCTTCGCAACGCTGTCCGCATTGTGGCGTCGGTGACTTAATGTGATTGAGATCTTGCGTCCTTTCTGGAAGTTGCCCCCATGAGCATCCCGTGGCTTTTCCTCTCCTGCCGCTTCGTTTCCGTGAGCGGCCTCGCTCCGATCCTGCTGGAGCAGTCTGTCTCTGCTCTTCCTCAACACCTCTTTTCCAACTCCCTCACCTCAATTGCACGCAAGCTGCTTATCCCTGCCACTGCCAAACTCTTCGAGTTCGCTTGCTTGAACCTGGGATATCGTCGATCCCGTCACCCCAAAGCGAATTGAAATTCCATAGATGTAGCCCTGGATTTAGTTCAACCCAGGATTTTGTCGCGGCTCGCGGACTCGCGCGACAAGAATCCTTAATTTGTTAGGCCTTCACCTGAACGTTGCCGCGCAGAAATTCCGGTGCGAAGTCGGCCCCGTTCGGCCAGACCAGGGTGTGAAACTCGGGATGAATGCTGAACTGCTTGAAGAACGTGACGACCTTGAGCGGCTCCATAACGGGGCCGCGAAGGGCAGACGCGAGATCGATCTCGCCGCATGTCCCGTCTCGAAACCGTAGCCAGACCGTGTGTGCACGGACATGCCGAGCCTCAACCACGTGGTAGTTCATGGCTCTTACTCCAACGGTTCGATGCGCTTGAGAAGCTGGCCCTGCCGGGCCAGCTGCCAATTTTCCAGTAATTCTGCTTTGTGCAATTCCGCCCATTCCAGTACAAGCGCAACGCCCTCGGCGGCAGTGTGCCGTGGATGGTGTCGCTTTCGATCTCGATCGATGCCTCGTGCTCCCTATAGACGGCGTGAAAATGCGGTACGCCATGATCACTGTAGAACATGCCGATCACGATGCCAAGGAAGCGTGAGATTTCTGGCATTGGGATTTCATCGGCCCATCGGTTTAACCCGCATTTCTCACACTCTGTCGTCGCGAGGCGGTGGAGATGGCCGTGGATACAAGGCGCGCGACCGAGGGCACCGCAGACGTACTGTAGAGCACGTCGAGGATGCCCGACCGAGCGCAACGCCGTAGACACGGCCCTATCCGCCGCCGCAGTAGACAGAGTGTGAGAAATGCGGGCTAGACTTGGGCTAGCGCTAGCACTGCGGTCGTTGAAGGATGAAGTGGGACCAGTCGGGACTTACACTGGTCAGCTTTGTGATTGCGAGCCGGACCCGTGAAATGGGCGTCCGGATGGCGTTGGGGGCGACGCCAGAATCACTGGGGACTTTGATGATCAGGCAGGCACTCCTCCCAGTGGCGGTGGGACTCGCCGGAGGGATTCTCGGCACCCGCTTGATCTCCCCTTTAGCCGAGGAACAACTGTTCAAGGTCGATTACGAATGATCCGATCACGTCCGCGGCGGCCGCTCTGGCTGTAACCACTGCTGCTATTTGGAGGCAAAGGCCCTCTGCCGATCTGTGGTGGTCCTGAAAGAGGGCCAGG
>JBOGJG010000160.1:0-35966 GCA_050747825.1 Acidobacteriota bacterium
GATTGCCGCCGCCGGCTGCGTTGTTCGTCGTCGACGATGCTGTAGCATCGCCTTCCTCCTCTCGCCTGGCCGGACGACTCCACTTTCCTGGCGCACGGCCCCTCAGGACTTTTACCACAGGCTGCTAGTGTCGTTTCACTAGCGCGGCTGCCTCCGCCTCAGATCGACGACTTTGAGTTCCTCCAGCTCTTTGGTGATCTGCCGCAACTTGGCTTCCAGCGCCGCTGATTCGGATTGAACGGCGGCGATTTCCTTCCGCAGGGCCAGGATTTGCTTGGCCTGAAGAGTGTATGGACTCTCGGGATATAACTCGGTCAGGCTTTCCAGCAGAGCGGAAGCCTTTTGGGGATCTCGAAGCTCGTTATCAGGTAAGGCGTAAACCAGCGCCAGAAGAAAAAGCACTTCATCTTTGCCCTCAGCCTCGGCATCCTCGATATAAATCTCATAAACCTCGGCGGCTTTTGCATAGTGCCCGGCACGCAGGAAATGCTTCCCCACCTCAACAGGATCTAGCGCGTCGCTTTCTTGCGTCAACCTGTTCAGCTCTATGGAAAGCTTACCCAGGCGCTCTTGCTGCTGTTGAACATCCCTCTCGAGCTTTTCAATGGTTTCGATATGGATAGCCATTGAGCGAGCAGGAAGAATGAAGGGACTCTCAGGAAATCTATCCATCAAGCGCTCCAGGACCGATCCGATATCCTGCGGCGTATAATTGCGATCCTCCGCCAGGGTGTAGGAGATCGCCAGATGGTACAGTGCTAGGTCGCGGTTGTTTCCAGCGCCCTCCTTAAGATACTGCTCGTAAGCTTGAGCGGCCTGCGAATATTTGCCTTCCTGGAAATGCTTTTCACCGAGCCCGAGGTGGGTTAGAGCAGGAGCAGGGTCTATCGCTGGCGGCTTTTTCCCACAGGCGCTCGCAAGGAGGATAGTCGCCATCAGCAGCCAGACGGGATGACCTAAAGGCCGTCCTGCGCCCTGAGCGAGTCGCTTCATTAGGTCATTTTCTCACAATCAAACGTCTAGAGGGCACGCCCGACGCTGACTTTCTTTGAGGTGATTGTCCCATGTCCAGAAGAACAAAGAAAATACTCCCTCCTTCCAGGTTATCTTCCACCCAGATAGCTCCGCCGTGGGCCTCCAATATACTGTGGCTGATAGCCAGTCCAAGCCCCGCGCCCGCGCCTGACATTTGGCCCTCCTTAATTTGGTGAAATCTTTCAAATATCTTCAGCTTCTGGATGTCGGGTATGCCAGGACCGGAGTCGGAAATGGACAAAAGAGCCAGCCACTCCTGGGCGCCATCTCCTCTGCTCTCGAGTTGCGGACGAAAGGACGTGGGAACGCCTGCGGGGATTTGATCCAGCAACTGGAGACGGACCTGGATAGTTGATCCCTCCGGAGAGAACTTGAAAGCGTTCGCCAACAGGTTTGACACGACCTGAAGGATGCAGCCCCCGTCACATTCGACCCGTACCCGATCCTGGGGCAGCTCGGACTTCACTTGGACGTTCTTACCCCGAAGTTGAGGCTCGAACTCGGCGATCGCAGTCCTCGTCAATTCAGCCAAATCCTCCTCCTCAAACTCGTATTCCATAACCCCTGCTTCCATTCGCGCCATATCCAGCAGGTTTCGAATCATGGCGGTCAGCCGCTTTCCGCTCTGGTAGGTGAGATCAAGCAGACGCTTCTGCTTTTCAGTCAATGGACCCGGAACTTCTTCCAGCAGCAGCCTGACTGTCTCCTGCATCGAAGCCAGGGGGGATTTTAGTTCGTGCGAAACATGAGACACGAAGTCTCTTTTCATCTGATCCAATTCATTCAATTTCTCAGCCATGTTGTTGAAATCCTCCGCCAGTTGAGACAATTCACCTGAGCCCTGGGCGTTCAGCCGGTAGGAAAATCTTCCTTTGGCAATCTCGCGAGTGCCTCGTGTGAGCTGGCCCAGAGGGCCGGATATGGATCGGACGATAAGCACCGATACCAGCAGGCTTAGTCCCAGGGCGAGAGCAGCCGCGCTCCAGGAGACCCATTCCGCCTGCTCTCCGGTCCTGGTAGACTGTTGTACACGATTTAAAATCGCGCTTCTGGTCTGGCTGGCGAGCTGTTCTACGTGCTCTGTGAGCGCATCGAACATGTTGTCCTGAACCGCCCTTAGGGCCTGAATCCGTTCCTCTTTGACCGAGTTGGTGTCGGGCAGGGCGAAAATGGAAGGCAGGACTTCTTCCTGTTCCTGGATGACATTCTGCAGGCTCCTCCACTGGTTAGCAAGCCTTTCGATTTCAGTCCGCTCCCCGGCTGATAGCTCGAGAGCTTCCAGTCTCTCCAGGTCTTCCAAGAAACTACGTTCGGTCTCTTGCCAAAGCTTCTGATAATCGTAATCCTGCAGAATCAGGAACCTGCTCCTGAAGTCCTGGGCATTATCGATTTCCTGCTGCAAGTCGCGGGCGATACTGGCGGCGTTAAAATTGACTCGCGACAGATCTCGATTGATGGATTGCATGCGGTGGATCAGCGAAAGCTGATAAAGGAGCACCGCGATCATCAATCCGATCAGGATGGCGTATCCAACGGAAATTCGTGCTGCGATTTTCAAGGCTCAGCTTATGCCATAGGACTTAAGTTTATTCCTGATGGTTTTCACATCGAGGCCGAGTTGCCGTGCGGCTTCAGCCTTGTTGTTGCCGGTCTTCTCGAGGGTCTTCAAGATGAGCTCTCTTTCCACATCCGCGGCGCTCATTCCCACTGTCAGGACAATTCTGCCTCCTGTCTCACCTTCCTGGTCCTGAATGTAGGGCGGCAGATGAGAGGGTTCAATCCAGTCGCCCTTGGCGAGAATGACTCCCCGCTCTACGATATTCTTTAGCTCACGCACGTTTCCAGGCCAGGGATACTCCTCCATCACTTTCAAGGTTTCGTCGCGTAAGCCTTTCAGATTGGCATCATGCTTGCGATTAAAAGCGGATATATAGTGCTGCGCGATCAGGCGGATGTCTTCGGGGCGATCGCGAAGGGGGGGCAGGCGCACCGTGAACACATTCAATCGATAATAGAGGTCTTCCCTCAGATTCCCTTCTTTGACAGCATCGCGCGGCTCCCGATTCGTAGCGGACAAGACGCGCGCATCAAACGTAAACTCCTGCTTGCCCCCAAGGCGTCTGACGCGTCCATCCTCCAGGACTCGCAGCAGTTTAGGCTGCAGGGCCAGCGGCATCTCCGAGATCTCATCCAGCAGCAGGCTGCCGCCGTCGGCCAGCTCAAAGCAGCCGGGCCGCACGCCGACCGCTCCGGTAAAGGCTCCCTTTTCGTGGCCGAAGATCTCACTTTCCATCAGATCTTCAGGAATGGCTGCGGCATTGATGGCAATAAACGGGCTCTTGGACCGCCCACTTAACTTATGGATGCTACGAGCCACCAGTTCTTTTCCGGTACCGCTTTCGCCGGTAATCAGGACCGAAGCGTCGCTGGACGCGAGCGCCTTGATGAGATCGTAAACTTCGCGCATGGGGCGGCTCACGCCCACCAATTCGCCAAATCCCGAACCCTTTTCGATCTGTGAGGTAAGCTTGATGTATTCCTGCTGGAGCTCGATATCTTTTTTGGCAGCTTCCAATACGGCCTTGAGTTTTGAGTAATCCAGAGGTTTGGTGATAAAGTCTTGCGCTCCCTGTTTCATGGCTTCGACAGCCATATCCACGGAACCGTGCGCAGTGACCAGGATTACCGGCCGATCCGGTTTATCTCCCTTAAGATTCCGAAGCAGTTCGAGTCCAGACAAATCTGGCATGACCACATCAGAAAGCACGATATCCGGATCGTCAGACTCCACGACCTCCTTGGCCGTCGTACCTTCCGAAGCAAGCAGGACTTCGTAGCCCCAATCCTGGAGGCGCATTTCTAATACTTCGCGAATGGAGGGCTCATCGTCCACAACAAGAACTTTCGTACGAACAGCAGCCATATGCAGTTGTTTTCCTCGCCCCAACCGGGGAGATCGCTCCAGAAACTAGTATACGTTAAAAATATACCGAAACATGTGGACGTACGCACCGATGAGCTTAGCCAGCCGGTTTCTGACCGAGACGGCGATTCAAGAGCCAGCCGAGCAGAAAGGAAAGAAGAATGCCAAACTGAAGGGCGGAGCTTTCCAGAAACGGCCGGATTTCCAGGATCGGAATGGAGGTTATCCAGTTGACCGGTGTTTCCTTAATCCAGCCGATATTCTGCAACTCCCTGACGCCATAGCCGGCAAACATAAATGAAAGAATGCCCAGGATGGCTCCGGTAATTGCAAAAAACGGCTTGATGGGAATCCGCAGTCCGAAGCGGAACATCAAGAGCATTAACAGGCTGAGAACGATCCCGCCCGCGATAAACCCCACAACGATTCCGGACTGATTGCTACCGGCTCTCATCCACAAGGCCTGATAGAAGAGCACTGTTTCGAACGCTTCGCGGTAGACCGCCAGAAAAGCCGCGCAAGCCAGCACCAGCCCGCTTCCGGTCCCCAAGGCTTCCTCAGCTTTGGCGCGAATATATGTCTTCCAGTGCTGAATGTCGGCGTGGTGAATGATCCAGAGGCTTACGGAAAATAGAACTCCGGCCGCCAGCAAAGAAGTCAGCCCTTCAAGAGCAGCTTGCTGCAGCGGAGACACCTGACGCATAAACTGAGCGGCAAACCAGGTTAGAATTCCCAGCACGATACCCGCAACCGCCCCAAAAACAGCGTATTTCTGAAGCTGCCTGTACCCGGAAGCCGCCAGGTAGGTAAGCATCAGACCAAGGAGCAGGGCCGCCTCAATGCCTTCCCTTAGAATGATGCCCATGGACTGGAGGAGCGTGACTCCCCATTCCGCTTTCGAAGAAGTCAGCGTTTCCCGGGCTTGGTCCGATAGATTCCGCAGCTCCTGCAGTTTCGAGCCGGCCGCTTCCACAGGCGCCCCTGATCTCAGCAGAGCTCTGTAGGATCCAATTTGCCTTTCCAGCTCCAGCATCAGAGCAGAATCCCTTTGCTGGAGAGCGGGCTCTACGGGCTCGATTCCCTCCAGATAGGCATCCAGTGTCAGCCCAACAGCTCGATCAACCTGTCCCTGGCCATAGAACTCGAGACTTTGATTCAACTTCTGCTGGGCCCGTTCCAGCAAATTGACAGGTGAGGGTCCCGGAGGGCTCCGGCGAAAGTAGTCGATGTGGGAGACAGTAGTCTCTATACCGGCTGCTGTGAAACGCTCCACTAATTCCTGATTGGAATGAGCGGCGAGGTCTCTCAAGGAAACACTTAGCTCGGAATCGGGCTGAACCGGATTAAAGTCATCACGCTGGATCATGACAAAGAAAGCCACGTCCCAGCGCTCCTGCTCGCTCATGGTTTCCTGATGAGAAGGCATATCCGTCCCCTCAACCCCGAAAGTGACGGCGTTATAGATCTGATGCGCGGGAAGAAAATTCATACGCGGGTCACGAAAGGATCGAGGAGGTGGCTCCATATCGACTGCAGACGGCCCATCACCGGCGCCTGTGTCGCCGTGGCATCGAGCGCAGTTGGCTGCAAAGATCTTCTCCCCCCGTGAAACATCAGGAGCGATGGTGGGGTACGCAAAGACGTTTAACTGCTCGGAGAGCGCAGGAACAAGGCTGCTGGCGAGAGTGCGCACCTCGCTCCAGTCTTCTTTGTCTTCGATCAGCCTTCTCAACTCTGAGAACCGCAGCAGAAGCTCTTCTGACCCATCCTGCGGCCGCAGTTTCTCGTATTCCTCGATGAGAACATGACTGAAATCCAGCATTTCCTGGTATTCAAAAGAGCTGACGACCTGTCCCGCCTGGACGGCGGCACCATAGTCAGTCCCCAGGTACTGAAGCAGAAAGATAAGTTTTTCGGGCTCAATATGATGGGCGGCTTCCGCTGGAAGCTCGCCTGTCGGCGGCCTCTGGGCCTGAGTCCCGCCTGGCAGGAATAACAAAACGACCCCCGTCAAAAGAGGCAGGAACAAAAACAGATACTGAACCGAACGCCGCGCCAAATCTACTCCAACTCGCCTAATTGAAACCGATTATCAATTTCAGAAAGCGCAGCTTATCATCGCAATCCGCAAGGTTCAAGCGCCAGGGTCGTGTCTCCGAAATAGGTTGACCATTGTTGAACCAACGTCGCGATTTGATTGTGCAGCGTATTGGAGAATTCTTCCAACTGCCGGCAAAAGCTCGAATTGCCTGCAGGTCTGAGGGGGCCTGCGTGGGCTTCTCTGCTCCATTGCGATCGGACGCTCGGACGCCCGTTGCCGTGTGCCGTGTGCCCGCTGCCCTCTGACTTGCTTCCTGAGGCTTCCGGGCTACCAGATCCCGTCCCTCGCGTTGAAACTGAATAGACCCCTGACCGGCTAGCTGCTCGAGTTGTCTCTTTACTAGATTCTTATCGCTGGGGAGTGTTCCTGACGTTTACCTCTGACCCGTGTTTGGATATCAAATCGGTAAGGCTGATTCTTCCTTCGCTTTGAACGATATCACTGAAGAAATCGCGTACCTGTCTGACTTCCTTGGTATTTGGGCGCTTTCTCTTTTTCATAAAGCTTGACACCTTTTTCGCGGACTATGAATTTCACCTTCAGCTAAAGTAGGTGATTCTGATAACAATGCTATAAGTGAATCTAATTTAGAGGCTGAGTAAGCTGAGTATTTTTAGGTAGGTCTTAGTAGGTCTTAAAAACGAGAGTAATCTACTGCAAAGCGCGCTCCGAGATAACGGCGTCGCTCATCAATCTAATGCGGAGTTGAGTTTCCGGAACCAGTTCGATCTCGCCCCCACGCGTGGCCAGCACTCCCGCTAATCCAACAACTGCGCCAATTGCAGATCCGGTTGCGGCTCCCTTTTTGCCGCCGGTGAGCACGCCCAGGAGCGCCCCGATAGCGGTGGCCGCGCCGATCTTTTTGGCATCTTTACCCTTGGTCCCTTCAGATGAAATTGTGCCCTCTTCCTCCTGCTCATCAGCGGTTTCGCCGAGTGAGACAAGCCTGGCCCGAATAGGAACCCTGGCGCCATTCTCAAGGTGAAGCTCATCAAAGCGCAGGTTCATTTCAGCCCGCCCGGCAATCCGACCGGCTCGCTTGATAAAAGAGACCTCACCCAGGACTCTGGTTCCCTTGGGAATCACGACACGTCCATTCAGCTTTACATCCTGGACCGTTTTAGATCTGAACTTATCTCCTTTGCTATTACGCTCGGTGCTCAGGCTGTCCAACAACTCAACCCAGATCTCCTGGCCTTCAGAAACCCTGATGTTGGCGGCCGGCGATGGCTGCGCGGCGGCCGGCGGGAATGCTCCCGGCAGCGCCAGCAGAAGAACGAGCAGGTAAACGGAATTGCTTCTCATGTCAGGAGATTGCGGTCCGCTCTTTCAGTTCCTCCCATTTAATCAAAAACAGAGGGTCACCCGTGGCCATATCAATGAACTGTCGATTTCCGCTGGACTGCAGCTTCCCACTTTGATCTCGGAACTGGAAATAGTAAAGCTTATAGGAGCTCAGCGCGTAACCGCCGCCGCTCCTTTCAAAGACGACGCGGTTTGCGAAGTGACCGAGTTCTTCCGCCTCCGTGTTATAGATGGTTAGATCCTTTAAAGTCTCTTCGGGGACGGTGCGGATCAGATTATTGGTTAAAGGGATGTAAAGGTCGCGCTTATCCGTCCGGAAAATCTCACCAAACGTGACCTGACAGTCGCTTGCTGGCAGGCTCTCGCGCAATCGGGTCAAAGTCTCATCCACCTGCGCCCAGCGCGCCACGGGAGGATTTCCATCCGTTTTCACTTCCACTGGCAGTTTCAATCCCTTGATCTCAGACACGCACGCGAGCCGGCCCAGGCTCGTCCCGCCCAAGCCGAAAATCAGGAGAATTAAAACTATTAAGCGCTCCATACTTTGCCTTTCAGTCTTTAGACGGAAAAGTTTATCAAACTGTTCGGCTCTCCTGTAACTGGGCCGCCACTGACCGGGCCTGTGCGACACAATCTGAAAGACCAACCCCGGTTATGAAGTTTCCCACCAGATGAAGACCCGGATGCTGCTGCAAGGTCTCTTGCAAGCGCCCGATCCTTCTATGATGTTGGACGGCATATTGCGGCATGGCCTTTTCCCATCGGTACACTTTTTGGGCGGAAGGTTCCTGATCAATCCCCAGATACCTGGAGAGCTCTCGTCTAAATGCCTCCAGAATGCTGTGGTCGTCCAGGTCCATCAGATCGTCGGCTCGCCGACCGGCGGCAAAGCAACGCAGAAGGCTGCCCTGGCGGGGCGCGCGCAGGGGGAATTTATTGGAAGCAAATGTACATGCAACCATGAATTCTCTCTCGATCCGCGGAATCAGAAATCCGGCTCCCGCCTGGTCGATGACTTTCTTGTTGTAGCCTAGGCTTGCAACCACGGAAGAGGTGTAAGGAATCCCATTCAGCAGATCGGCGACCTTAGGGTCGCAATCAGCCAGGAGCCGTGCCGAGGTGTGAGCCGGAATCGCCAGGACTAGAGCGTCAAAGTGCAATTCACCCAGCTTGTGTACACGGACCTGGTGACCTTCCGGCTCCCAGCGAATTGAAGTCGCCTCAGCCTCCAGGTGGAGCTTCGCCCGTTGCTCCAGCTCCTGAACCAATCTCGTTATAAGCGTGCCCATGCCGCTTCGCAGGGAAACGAAGGCGGGAGCATGGCTTGCCCGAGCTGAGTTATCCCTGGCCGATGCCCCGGCCTTAACCGTAGTCAGGCTCGCCCTTTGGCTCTCTGCAAGAAACGGGCGAGGCATCAGGCTGTGAGCGCTAAGCAGGTCAGGATCACCTCCATAAATTCCGCTGATCAGTGGCTCCACCACTCTTTCCAGCACTTCACTGCCCAGCCGCCGTGACACGAAGGCGGCAACAGACTCATCCTCCCGAACTCGTGACGGCAACAGGGGTTCGACTGAAAGTCGCAGCCGTCCCCTCCAGGAGAGAAGTCCCGTAGCTGCCAGAGTCTTGCGATCAATTGGAGAATTGAAAATCAGTCCGCGAGGCAGGATATGAAGCTTGCCCCTGGAAAAGACGTGCGCTTGACGGTGGATCTCCGGTGAAGTGATAAATTCATCCTGCAGCCCTAGCTCCCGGCATAGATCCAGGGCCTGGGGTTTTTGCGCCACGACTGAGTCGGGGCCTCCCTCCAGGAGAAAATCGCCCAGCCTTTCGGTCAGCACAATACCTCCCCATCTGGGGGAGGCTTCCAGAACCGTGACTTCAGCTTCGTCAGCCCCCAACCTGCGAGTCAAATAGTAGGCGGTGGCCAGACCCGAAATTCCCCCTCCTATGATCCCGATTCTCATCTGGAATACTCGTGGACCTGGCGAATGACCGCATCCACATTTTGGACAGGAGTCTCCGGAAGAATTCCGTGTCCCAGGTTGAAAATGTGACCGGGCCGGCCAGCCACCTGATCCAGAATCGCCGAGACCTTTTCCTGAATTAGAGCCTTCGGGCCCAGGAGTGCCACCGGGTCCAGGTTTCCCTGGAGAGCGACCTCGGACCCGAGCCTCCTCCAAGCTTCGCTCAGGCTTATACGCCAGTCAACGCCGATAACCGTCGCTCCTGCTTCTTTCATCAATTCAAGAAGCGTTGCTGTCCCCGTTCCGAAATGAATCAGGGGAACCGATTGATCTTTCAGTCCCGCGAAGATTTTCTTGGAATAAGGTAGAACATAGCGGCAGTAGTCGTCGGGACCGAGGCTGCCGATCCAGCTATCAAAAAGTTGAACGGCCTGGGCGCCTGCTTGAATCTGAGCTTTCAGGTAGGACAAGGTCACACCGGAGACCCTCTCCATCAATTCCTTCCATTGGTCCGGATATCTATACATCAGAACTTTCGTATTCTGGAAGCTCCGTGAGTATCCTCCTTCGATCATGTAGCTGGCAACGGTAAAAGGAGCTCCTGCGAAGCCGAGGAGGGCAATTCCGGGATCGAGCTGCTCCCGTACCAGACGGAGGGCTTCGAGAACGTAGGAAAGCTCCTTTTCGACGTCGAATACCCGTATTTGGCCGATATCCTCACGTGTCCGAACAGGACGCTGGATGACGGGCCCTTCCCCGTGCAGGAACTCAAACCCCACGCCCATTCCTTCCAGGGGCAACAGGATGTCAGCGAAAATGATGGCGGCGTCCAGTTCGAATCGCCGGATCGGCTGCAGCGTAACCTCCGAAGAGAGTTCCGGCCTTTTGCAGATCTCAATAAGAGAATGCTTTTCTCTGAGCTTACGATACTCTTCCATGTATCGTCCTGCCTGGCGCATGAACCAAACGGGAGTGCGGTCAACCGGCTCACGGCGACAGGCGCGGAGAAAGCGTAAGTCATTCATAAAGGAAAATTTTACCTGGTTTGACTGATTTAGGTGGGAAGTTGCCGCTGGGCCGCCCTTTTGAGGAGTGGAATGGCAATTGCTTGTCTACAGGCATGGTTCAGGAGCTTTTTCCTGTACCTGATGAAAAACACAACAATGTTAAAGTCATTAGATGGAAAAAAGGACGCGCCTGTTGGGAAGCTCAATACCGGGAGCAGGAAGATCGGCATTCTTCTCGTCGACGATCATTGCATGGTCCGTGAAATGGTACGAATCTTCCTTGAGCACCAGCCCGACATGCTTGTGATTGGTGAAGCCGGGACCGGGTTGGAAGCTGTGAAAATGGCTGACCAGCTACACCCTGACGTCATCATCATGGATATCTCCTTGCCTGAGTTAAACGGAATTGAGGCCACGCGCAGGATTATATCCAGAAATCCCCAAATCAAAGTCATAGGACTGTCGATGTTCTCAGAAAGCAAACCTAAAAAAAATCTGATTGAAGCCGGCGCCATCGATTATTTTCAGAAAGGGAGCGCCTTTAGCGGCTTAGTTAAGGCGATCCGCAGAGCCGCCCTCGTATAATTTAAATCGCCTTTAGTTCGCACTTTTTTCTTTCCGAGCGTTATTGGAATACGCGAGGAGAGAAACATGCTTCTAAAAATCCAGAGCGCATCGGTGCTGGGGATCCAGGCTCAGACCATCGATATTGAAGTCGATCTGCGCGCCCACCATAAGTCAAAATACCACGTCGTGGGCTTGCCCGATCCGGCCATAAAGGAAAGCGGCGAGCGGGTGCGGGCCGCCATCCTCAACTGCGGCTTCGAGTATCCGAAGCTGGGAGCCATTACGGTGAATCTGGCCCCGGCTGACTTCAAGAAGGAGGGAAGCTGCTACGATCTTCCGATTGCCCTGGCGGTTCTGGGGCTCATGGGTACGCTTGAATCGGAAAGCGTTCAAGGCTGGCTGATCCTCGGAGAGCTGTCCCTGGACGGCAGAGTCCGGCCCATCAAAGGCGCTTTGCCGGTGGCCCTCAATGCCCAGAGGAATAAATTCAAAAGGCTGCTCCTGCCTGCCGACAATGCCCCCGAAGCTGCCGTTGTCCATGGAATCGAAGTTTATCCCGCCAATTCCCTGCCCCAGGTGCTCCATCTCCTCAATGGCAGCGCTTCGGAGTATCCGCCGGTCAGAATAGATCGCAAGACGCTGTTTAAGCAGGAATCTCTGGGGCTGCCCGATTTTGCCGACGTCAAAGGCCAGGCGGCCGCCAAGCGTGCTCTGGAGGTCGCAACGGCGGGCGGTCACAATATCCTGATGATTGGCCCACCGGGCGCCGGCAAGACCATGTTGGCCAAGAGGGTTGCCTCCATACTGCCTCCCATGAGCTTTGCCGAAGCTCTGGAGACGACCGCCATTCACAGTGTAGCCGGTTTGCTTCGCGGCGGACGGCACTTCCTCATACACCGGCCCTTCAGGTCGCCCCATCACACGATCAGCTCGGCGGGACTCGTGGGCGGAAGCTCCAATCCTCGGCCCGGAGAGGTGTCGCTGGCTCACAATGGCGTGCTCTTCCTGGACGAACTGCCGGAATTTCATCGACATGTCCTGGAGGTCTTGCGTCAGCCTTTGGAAGACCACGAGATCATGATCAGTCGCGCCAGCCGCAGTCTCACTTTCCCCGCCAAGTTCATGCTCGCCGTAGCAATGAATCCCTGCCCCTGCGGTTACTGGAACTCGATCTTGAAAGAATGCTGCTGCACGCCGTCTCAGATCCAGCGCTATCTTTCAAAAATCTCGGGGCCGCTGCTGGACCGGATCGATCTGCATATCGACGTGCCGGAGGTAAAATACAAGGAGCTGACCCGAGACCCGCAGGGCGAGCCCTCGGCAGTGATCGCCAAACGGGTGGCCAAGGCCCGCGAGTTGCAACTGAGCCGCTTTAAAGGCACCTCGATTTTCTGCAACGCTCAGATGGGCCCGGCCGAAATCCGCAAGTACTGTATCCTGGATGATCCCACCAAAAAACTCCTGGAATCAGCCATTGAACGCCTCGGCTTCTCAGCCCGCGCCTACGACCGAATCCTGAAAGTCTCCCGCACCATCGCTGACCTGGCGGGATCAAGCGCCATCAAATCCGAACACGTCTCCGAAGCCATCCAATACCGCTCCCTCGACCGCAACTTCTGGGAAAACTTTAGGTGACACGCACGAAATTCATGCAAGAAGTAGCGTCTCTGTTGGTTGCAGATCCCGGTCTGGTACCAATTAGCTGAAAGGAGAAAGAGCAAATGCCACGACGCCCCAGAATTCTTCTTCCTGGTTTTCCTCACCACGTGACACATCGCGGCAACCGTAAAACATCCATTTACATCGAGGCTGAGGACCGCAGAGTGTATCTGGAGATGCTGCAAAAATACTGCGAGTGTTATCGCACCAGAATCTACTCGTATTGCTTAATGACAAATCACATTCATCTTGTTGCTGTCCCCGAAACAAGAACAAGTCTATCCAGATGCATGCATGACCTGCATGGTCACTATGCCCAGCTCTTCAATCATAAATACCGTGTTACCGGTCATCTCTGGGAAGAAAGATTCTATGCCTGTGTCTTAGATGCCGATCACCTCTGGAATGCAGTCCGCTATGTGGAGCAAAATCCTATCAGATCCAGGATGATAGAAATAGCTGAGGACTATCCCTGGTCAAGTGCCGCGGCCCACTGCGGGCTCAAAGAGGATAAGGTCTTAGACAAAAGCTTTCCGCCCAACGGGTTGATTTCCAATTGGAGCAATTGGCTGAGCTCGGATTTGCCCGTCAATGATACGGAACAGATTCGAAACGCCACACGAAGAGGTATACCCTGCGGCTCTAAATCGTTCTTAACTGAGTTGGAATCGATGCTGAAAATACCTCTGCTGCCCAGAAAACGCGGGCGCACCTTATCCACTTTAATGCAACCGTTGAATTTAGTGCCAGACTGACATTCCGACCTAGTGTTTTCAATAGTTTGCAGGTCAATTACGTGCGTGTCACCGAAAGCCGAGGTTGAGGTAGAGTTTGATGTTGTGGGTGTCGCGGCCGCCGGCGATGATGTCGATCCAGCCGTCGCCGTTGAGGTCGGTGGCGACGATGTCTTCTACGGCGATGCCGCCATTGTCCAGCACGTGCTTCTGCCAGCCGCTTTCTCCTGAATCATAGATGTAGACACCGGGGCCGGCAATGGAGCCGGTGCCCTTTTCGCTGTGTCCAACGATGATCTCGTCGCTCCCATCGCGGTCAAGATCGGCCAGCCAAACGGCATGCCCCCGCTGCAGGGAGTCATCCAAAACAGTGCGCGTCCATAATTCCTGGCCGGAAGGGGGAGCGGTATAGGCGACGGCGCTGGTACCGTGCATAGGCTCGATGGTGGCAATGACCGTCTGTCCATTGGAAAGTTTCCCTACTTTCACTTCGCCGGCGCCGCTGTTATCCGGTTCAGATCCGGGAAAGCCATTCGCCAGCTTCTTTTTGTCCCAACTGTCCTGAACGGCGCGTTCGATCAGAAAAACTCCCTCACGGCTGGCGGTGATTACCTCATCGCGGCCGTCGCCGTTAAGATCGGTCATCCAATGGTTATGCATCCGATTCATGCTCTGGTCGAGGACGATTGAATTCCAGGGGCCGCTACGAGGATCCTGCGGAATCTCAAAAGCCAGCAGCCGGACTCCATCGCCTTGGGTTCGGTTCAGCGGGGAAACAATGAGCTGGGCCTGGCCCGTACCCAGAACATCCCCCCAGCGGACGCGATGTAGCCAGCGCTCAACACCAATCTCATAGACATTCCAGGGCTCGTCCAGGCTTTGGCCCCGCCCAAGCCACTGGAGGGTACCGACTCGGGTCCAGCCGGCTCCCAAAGCGAAATCGATGCTGCCGTCGCCATCAATATCGTGAGCCGCGATGCAAACGTTATCCCGAGCCGTCTGGTCCTGACTGATCACCCGCAGCTTCCAATCCGGATTCTGGTACCAGAGCACCCGATTCTCGGTCACGGCTACGATATCGGTTCGATCATCGCCGTCCACATCAGCCAGGGCGAGCGCGTAGCAAACCTCGCCGACATTGGAGTCAATCACCTGCGATTCAAACTGCGGAAATTCCGCAGCCCGGCAGGGCGCGACGAGAAAACAGAAATACAATAATCCAGGTGTCCAGATAGTTCTGAGCCAACGAATCCCACAAATGACACGAATCAGGATTGTCATTTCCATTCTTAGTCGGGCTGATAATAATCCAGTCCCAGGTGAGTGATCTGCTCCTCGCCCTTCATAAAACGCAGCGTGTTCTTCAGCTTCATGAGCTGAATAAACAGGTCATGCTCGGGATAGAGCTGCGGAAGTGTCATGGGACTCTTAAAATAAAACGAGAGCCACTCCTGAATGCCGTGCATGCCGGCCCGTTTGGACAGGTCTAGGAAGAGGACAAGATCGAGCACCAGGGGCGCGGCCAGAATGCTGTCACGGCACAGAAAGTCAACCTTGATCTGCATCGGATAGCCCAGCCAGCCGAAGATATCCAGATTGTCCCAGCCTTCCTTGTTGTCCTTGCGCGGCGGGTAATAGTTAATTCGGACCTTATGGTAGAAATCCCGATACAACTCCGGATAAAGGTCGGGCTGAAGAATGTACTCCAGTACGGAGAGCTTGCTTTCCTCCTTGGTTTTAAACGATTCGGGATCATCCAGGACTTCGCCGTCACGGTTGCCCAGAATATTAGTTGAAAACCAGCCGGACAACCCCAGCAGGCGCGCTTTCAACCCGGGGGCAATGATGGTCTTCATCATGGTCTGACCCGTCTTGAAGTCCTTGCCGCAGATAGGTGTTTGGTTTTCCTGCGCCAGGTGATGAAAGGCTGGAATGTCCACGGTCAAGTTGGGGGCCCCGTTGGCAAAGGGAATCCCCAGCTTCAAGGCCGCATAGGCGTAAATCATGCTTGAGGGGATATGCTCGTGGTTGTCCTGCAACCCCCTTTCAAACTGATCCAGAGACTCGTGGACTCCCTCGGACTTGATAAAGACCTCGGTGCTTCCACACCAGATCATCACCATGCGATCGATTTTTTTGCTCTGCTGAAAACTCTGGATTTCCTCAATCAACTGGCTGGCGAGGTCCCACTTCGTTTTCCCCTGCTTGACGTAGGTTCCATGGAGTCTTTTGACGTAGCGGCTGTCGAATACGGCTTTCATGGGGCGGATGGCTTCCAGCTCAGGCTTCAGCCGGTTCACCAACTCGGACTCCAGCACCCCGGCCGTGAGGGCCGCTTGATAGGCATCGTCCTCAAAAATATCCCAGGCAGCGAACTCCAGGTCTTCAAGTCCGGCCAGGGGCACGAAGCTGCCGATTTTGGGCACCCGAGCCTCCGTTCGCTTGCCCAGGCGAATCGTTCCCATCTGGGTAAGCGAGCCGATCGGCTGCCCAAGTCCTTTCTTGATGGCTTCTACACCTGCAATAAATGTGGTGCTGACGGCGCCCAGCCCCACCAGCAACACACCCAGTTTGCCCTTTGAATCTTCAATATGAATGCCTTTTTGGATCATTGATCTCCCCTTACAATTTCTGAAATATCCGCAACCTGCAGGAAAAGCTGCGACATACCGTGGAGTAGCCGCAACCGGTTAGTTCGAAGTCTCTCCTCATGAACGAGCACCATCACGTCATCGAAAAACTGATCGACCTGAGGGCGCAGCCGGGCCATTTCCCTGAGGGCGGCGGTGAAATCATTTTCTTCTATATTACTCTTAACTTTGGGCCGACTCTGCTGGTAGGTCCGGTAAAGCTCCACCTCGGCCGACTCTTTCAGCAGCGACTCCGAGATGTCTGCATCTTCAACAGGCTGATTTGCCAGTATATTCTTGATCCGCTTGTAAGCGGTAGCCAGTGCCTCGAAATCCGGCTGGCCGCGGATGGCCGTCAGTGCCAGCGCCTTTTCATAGGCCTGATGGACACGATCCACTCCGACCGCCAGAATGGCATTTATAACATCATAGGCCACCCCGCGGTCCTGGAGGAGATAACGCACGCGACCCTCCAGAAAATCCAACACACCGCGGCGGATTGTATCTGTTTGTTTCTCAGCCCCAAAGTTTTTTTGAGCGATTTCCACCAGTTGGGCGAGCGAGTAATCCATCCGGTGTTCCAGAAGGACCTTTACCAATCCCTGGGCCTGGCGGCGCAGCGCAAAAGGATCGCTTGACCCGGTGGGAACAATGCCGATGCCAAAGCAGCCGGTAACAGTATCGATCTTGTCTGCGACTGAAAGAAGCGCACCGTTTAGAGTTGACGGGGGAACATCCTCCAGGGCAAGGGGGAGGTAGTGCTCGTATATCGCCTTCCAGACCTCTTCCGGATGACCTTCTTCCCGGGCGTAAAGGCCGCCGATGACACCCTGCAACTCGGTGAATTCACGCACCATGTCCGTGGTCAGATCAGCTTTGCATAGAGACGCCGCCGTATCCAGGTGCCTGTCTTCACTCATCTCCGAGCAGACAGCCCGTATGCGATTGGTCTTATCCAGGTAGGACCCCAGACGATCTTGAAACAGAACGTGCCTCAGATCCTCGGCGCGGTTCGAGAGCCGAATCTTCCGGTCGCTCTCCCAAAAAAATTGGGCGTCTTCCAGCCGAGCTCGAAGGACTCTCTCATGGCCCTGGCGAATTCTCCCTTCGGGATCACCATCGGTGTTCAGCACAGTTAGAAAGAAAGGCTGGAGATCCCCTGTTTCATTGATCAGGGAAAAGTACTTCTGGTGGTGCCTCATTACCGTAATCAGCACCTCCTGAGGAATCTTCGAAAAAGACGCATCAAAGCTGCCGCGAAGCACATGCGGATACTCGTTCAAATCGACCACCTGTTCCAGCAGTTCGGGATCATCAACAACCCGGAGGCCGGGTGGAATAGCCTCCTCGAGTCCGCGGGCGATCTTATTCCTTCTTTCCTCTGTGTCCACCAGCACGAAGTTATCCCGCAGCCGCTCAACGTATTCATCGGCGTTCTCGAGCTCTATGTCACGCTTGCCCAGAAAACGATGGCCTCGTGTGGTGTTGCCGGAGCGCACACCTTCGAATTCAAAAGGCACCACCTGGTCATTCCAGAGGGCCAGATACCAGCGCAGAGGGCGGATGAAGCGGAAGCGGGAGTCGCTCCAGTACATATTTTTCGGCCAGTTGATGGATGAGATTACGTCCGGCAGTGCCCCGGTAAAAATCTCCGGGACCGGCTTTCCCGCAATGGCTTTTCGATAGGCAAGATAAGGCCCTCGCTCTGTCTCACTCACCTCAAGCTCGCCGAAGGCCACGCCGAGCTTTCTGGCAAATCCTTCTCCTGCTTTGGTCGGATTGCCCTGATTATCGGCCCCCACGGATACAGGAGGACCGACCACCAACTCCTGACGATCCGGCTGGAGCTCGGGCAAGCCGCTTAGCAAAACCGCCAGGCGCCGCGGTGTGCTATACGTCTTAATCGACTCGCAGTCCAATTGATTCTGCTTGAGCACCTGCTCGAGCGCGGAACGCATCTGCCGGACAGCCGGGGAGATCATATCCGCGGGAATCTCCTCGGTTCCCAGCTCAAACAGCAGCTTGTTCTTCATATTTCTGCAGGTATCGTTCCGCGACTTGAACGGCCAAGGCTCGCACGCGGGCAATTATCCCCACGCGCTCAGTGACGCTGATGGCGCCGCGACTGTCCAGAAGGTTAAAGGTATGAGAGCACTTTAAACAGTAATCGTAGGCCGGCAAAACCAGCCGAGCCTCCAGGCAGCGGTTGCATTCCTTCTCGTACAGATTAAATAGCTCGAAAAGCAACTGTTTATCAGCAACCTCGAAGCTGTACTTGGAGAATTCGTACTCCTCCTGCAGCCGCACCTGGCCGTAGCTAAAGGCGCCGCTCCAGGGCAGGTCGAAAATACTGTCAGATCCGGCAATAAAGGTGGCAATTCTCTCCAGTCCATAAGTGATCTCAACAGAGATCGGCAGCAGGTCCTGTCCGCCGGCCTGTTGAAAATACGTGAACTGAGTAATCTCAAGTCCATCCAGAAGAACTTGCCATCCGATACCCCAGGCGCCGAGCGTGGGACTCTCCCAATTATCCTCTTCAAACCGGAGGTCATGTTTCTCCAGTTCAATGCCAAGGCTGCGAAGACTGTCCAGATAGATTTCCTGAATGTCGTCGGGGGAAGGCTTCAGGATAACTTGAAGCTGATAGTGCCGGTAAAGACGATTGGGATTTTCACCATAGCGCCCATCAGTCGGACGGCGTGAGGGCTGAACATAGGCCACTCGATAAGGCTCCGGCCCAAGCACGCGCAGAAATGTTTCCGGATGCATGGTGCCGGCCCCGACCTCAACGTCGTATGGCTGCTGGATGACGCAGCCATGGTCCATCCAGAACTCCAGTAGTTGATGGATGATTTCCTGGAAAGTAAGATGAGGCTGTAGGCTGTAGGCTGTAGGCTGTAGGCTTCTTGTCATTTCTTTTCCTCGATAAACAAACTAAGGGCTTTAGCCTACAGCCTACAGCCTGCTTTTACAAAAGCTCCTTCAACATCTTTCTGGACTTCAACTTCTTTTCCAGGTGGTATTCTATCAACTCCTCTGACCAGCGTTCTAACCTTTTGATTTCAGCTTCACTCAGTTCGTCGCCGGATAGTTGATCGGGAGGCAGTTTCAGCATGGCCCGGGCTTTGGCGGCTAACTGCGGCGGCAGCTTCTGCTCAAGATCGGGCAAGACCCCTTCCAGCTTTAACAGCCAGAGCTCCAAATAACGCGCCAGCAACTCTATGCGCACCTGCCGGCAAACATCCAGAACGGCTAACGCCAGGCGAAAGACGTATCCGCTCTCCTGTTGCTCCCGGGTAAATTCAAGCAGCAGCTCAGAGAAGTAACTGAAGTGAAGGTTGACCTCCAGAGTCAGCGCGTAGGCAGGAAAAGCTCGTATAATTTCACAATTCTGGAGCACCGCGAGTTCCTGGTGCTCTTTGCGGTAAAACGAGAGGCGAACGTGAGTCAGTGGCTCCAGGCTGCTGCCGAAACGGCTCTTGGGCTTTCTGGCGCCATGGGCAATCCCCCGCACTTTTCCGAACTCACGAGTGAGAAAGACCGCAATCTTGTTGGACTCGGCATAAGGGTATGTCCTCAGAGTCAAAGCTTCAGCCTGGTGCTGATTCATGAGGCCGGGAACTGGCGCAGCAGCACGGCGGCAAGTCCGAGAAAGGACAGAAATCCCACAACGTCGGTGAACGTGGTGATAAAAATGCTGGAGGCGACTGCCGGATCGATATTGATTTTTTTAAGAAAGAGGGGGACCAGGGTCCCGATCACGCCGGCTACAAAAAAATTGATAATCATGGCGCAGCCTAGAACAAAACCGAGGATCCAACTGCCTTTCCAGAAGTAAACGACAATTCCGGCCAGCACTCCCATGGCGATACCGTTGCTAAGACCCACCAGAGCCTCTTTGAGCAGCGCTTTTTTACTACTTTCCCAACTGATCTCCCCCAGGGCCAGGCCGCGAACCATGACCGTCAGGGTTTGAATCCCTGCGTTGCCTCCCATACCGGCGACGACCGGCAAGAAGACCGCCAGGACGGAAAAAGTGGCAATCAACGGCTCATAGAAGGCAACCACGGTTGCGGCCAGCAGGGCCGTGCCCAGATTGACCGAAAGCCAGGGGAAGCGTTTCCGGACGGAACTCCAGGGCGGCGTGTACACATGATCATCTGCATCCACGCCGGCCATGTAGAAGATATCCTCTGTGGCTTCCTCATGAATGACGTCAATGACATCATCGACCGTAATCACACCAACCAGCTTATTTTCGTGATCGACTACTGGAATAGCCAGGACATCGTACAAAGCCACCAGGCGCGCCACTTCCTCCTGATCGGTTTCGGTGCGCACCGAGATGACGTCGGTCACCATCACTTTCTTCAGGGGAGTGCTGGGCGGGACCATCAGCAACTGCCTGAGTGAAACCACGCCGACCAGGTGATTCCGATCGTCAACAACATACAGATAGAAAACCATTTCCAGGTCCTGGGTGGTCTGGATGGTATGAATCGCTTCACTGACGGAGAGGTCTTCGCGCAGAGAGAAGACGTTGGGCGTCATAATGCGACCGGCCGTCTCTTCCGGATACTTGAGCAGTCCCCGAACGTCCGTCGATTCTTTCACCCGCATCCGCTCCAGGACCTGCTGGGCGATCTCTTCGGGCAGGGCGGAAATAAACACGGCGGCATCGTCGGTCTGCAATTCCTGCAAGACCTCGCTGATTTCCTCGCTGGAGAATTTCTGCAGAAGCTCGAGTCCCCGCTCCAAACCCATGTCATTCAGGGTTTCCGCGGCCCGATGGCGGTCCCGTTTCATCAGCACGGAAAAGATGGTGGTCTGCTCTGGCTCGCTCAGCTCCACCATCACGTTGCAGATGTCGCCGGGCCGCAGCTTGGCTAGAAGATTGGCCACATGTCCGTAGGCATTTCGCCTGAGCAGTTTCCGGACCGATCCTGCCATGACCTGGCTCTTGTGAGTGAGCATGCTTCCGCCTTTCCCCGCGCCGCCGGGAAAAACCACTCTAGCAGGAATCGGAAGGTGAGAATAGAACGGAGTGGCGGGTGGCGGCTCTAACCCTGGTCCTCGAGTTGGTCCTGCTCGGGAACTCCAGCGGATGCCATTCTGTAGCGAACGAACTGATAAATCCGGTTGGAGAGACCGCTAAGAACGTAAGCTGCGGCCATGGCCATCAGCACTTCCTGGGAATACCAGAAGACCCCGGCCACGGCAAAGGCGAGGATGAGCACATTGAGATGCGATTTTCCACGGCTCAAATTCAAATGCTTGAGGGAAGGATAACGGATGGTACTGATCATCAGGAGAGCAATGAGATACGTAATTCCCACTACATAGAACTTGAACAGCTGAGTATCCGTCATGGGCTGGCCGAAGAAATGAACCGTAGCGGCGATGAATGCCGCCCCGGCAGGAATCGGCAGGCCGGCAAAGTGCTTGAGGTTCTGCATCTGGACGTTAAAACGGGCCAGGCGCATGGCTCCGCAAATCAAAAAGACAAAGGCGGAAAAACGAGCGAAGTTGCCCAATTCGGACAATCCCCAGGAGTAAAGCAGCACTGCCGGAGCCAGGCCAAAGCTAATGATGTCGGCCAGGGAGTCCAACTGCAGGCCGAAATCGCTGGTGGCATTTGCCAATCGAGCCACCCGTCCGTCCAGACCGTCCAACAGAACGGCAACGCCGATCGCTATGGCCGCGCTCTGGTAATTTCCGTTAAAGGCGGCAATGATGGCAAAAAAGCCGGCGAACATATTACCCACGGTAAACAGACTGGGAAGCAAATACACGCTGCGGCGCAGCTTGCGAGCCGGCCGAAAGACGCTTTGAGCCTCACGCTCCAGGGATTTTCCTCCGATAATCGATCGTCTTTTCTTTCTCAAGAGTCTCTCCATTGTGCAATGATGCTCGTCCCTCCGTAAACTCGATCCCCTTTCCTCACTAAAAGTTGCACTTCCGGAGGTAAAAAAACATCCACGCGGCTGCCGAATCGAATCAGGCCTATTCTATCACCGGTGTTAACCGACTCTCCCTGATTCTTCCAGACTCGAATGCGGCGGGCGACGATCCCAGCAATCAGCGCGAAAGTGAGCTGGCGTTGATCCTGGCCGATCGTCATCACCACCTGCTCGTTTTCAACCGAGGCCCTGGAATCATACGCCACCACAAACTTTCCCGGACGATAATTCTTTTCCAGCACCACTCCGGCGATCGGAGCGCGATTGATGTGCACGTCCAGAACAGAAAGAAAGATACTCAAACGAGTTCCACTCTGGCTCGTTTCAACACTGATTATTCTGCCATCCGCAGGACTCACGATGGCGGAAGGGTCCTTTGGGATTTCCCGCTCCGGATCGCGAAAGAAAAAAGCTACAAATCCGGCCAGCAGCACGAACGCGGCGCCGAAAATATAAATGTTGAGTAAAAAAAACAAAACAGCCAGAGCGGCCACGGGGATCAGGAAGTAGTAGGCGTCTTTGGCCATTATTTAGGCTGTAGGCTGTAGGCCTTAAACTGTACGCTTCAGTTTAATCTTTAGGCAGTAGCCTTACAGCCTAAATTACCTAACGAGCCTGTTGCTGGGTCTGGTAGCGGCTGATTAACATCTGCATCTGATCTTTGAGCGCCAGTTTTTTTTTCTTTATCACTGCTTCCTGAAATTGGTCTTGCTCGTTGAGGTAAGGTTTGTCATTAAATCTCTCAAGCTCGAGCTCGTACTCGTGATGCTGCTGGGCGAGCTTGCGAAACTCCTGATCTGTTTCCATTAGATAGTCTTTGAGCTTGACCTCATCCATAACGGATCCTCCTCTGAAAAATTGGGATTATTATTGGTGGGTTTCTTTCGGGTTACAACCATTACCAGCAAACTGAATTTAGCAAATTAGAGCTCTGCGATCAAGGTCTCAATTCTTACCTCTCAATTCTTACCAACCGGTTCTTAGGTGGAAACGAAAGCGGCAATTGCTTACAATCAAACTTCCCAGGCTCAAGAAGGCAAAACCATCTATGAAAAAAATGCAGTCTCTTGGGCTTTTAGCTCCAGTGTTGCTTATTCCCTTCACAGCGGTCTTGATCTGGGGCAATTCGACAGGCCCTCTTCCTCAATTCACCGGCGGATTTCAGGAGGGGACCTGTCACACCTGCCACACCGACTTCGGATTAAATGAGGGGCGCACTCGCGGAGGGACTTTCCACATCTCCGGCATTCCCGAAACTTATACTGAGGGCACCACCTATCCGATCACGGTCCTGATTGGGCAGCCCGGCCAATCGCGCTGGGGCTTCGAGCTTTCAGCCCGCCATTCCGATTCAGGAAGACAGTCCGGACAACTGGTCCCCGTGGACGACATGACACAGGTGACCGAGGCCCGTGGCATCCAGTACATCCAGCACACCGAAGCTGGAACGCGCTCAGGCACCTCCGGCGGCCCGATCGAATTTAGATTCAATTGGATAGCCCCAGATCCTGCCGCTGGCCCGGTTTACTTCAATGCGGCCGGAAACGCCGCCAACGCCAGCAACGATCCCACCGGAGACTATATTTACACGGCCGGCGGATTCAGCGCTGCCCAAGGCATGATTCCAGTGACTCAAGTGGATGCGGCGCCGCCGGAGCCGGTGAGGCGATTGAACGTTAGTTCACGGTTCATGCATCTACCTGCTCCAGTGGACTTGAAACAAGGCCAGACGGAAATCCACATCGACCACCGCTTTATCGAAGCTGTGGCGGATTCACGTCCGGGAAGGGCTTTTGGCCTGGATGCCGGGGCTAACATCAATCTGGGCGTGAATTATGCCGCGACCGAGAATCTCTCACTGGGGATCTCCCGGGCGCGATTTGGCGAGATTATTTCGCTGATGGGAACTTACGAAATCCAGAGTGACGAAGAAGCGCCTTGGAAGCTTGCCCTTCACGGCGGAGTCCAGGGCCTGGACAACTTCCAGATGCAGTACTCGCCGTTTCTCCAGCTACCTGCTTCCTTTGATTACAAGAGGCTTCGGACTTATGTGGCACCGACGCTGGTTTTCAACAGCCGCTTCGATGACCTGGTGGACCCTGAATTTTCCGTCAATCCTCAATGTAATCACACCTTCTCACTTGGCCTGGGAGCCGACCTGGCCCTGCATCCGAGCTTTTCTCTGGCCGGGGAGTACGTCCCGCGGCTGGCGGGCTTTGGAGGGTTGTTTCCTGACGACAATCCGGCCATATCGGGCGGCATTAAGCTCAGGACCTGGCGGCATGTTTTTACCATCATGCTCTCGACATCTCAGGCCTTTACACCCGGCCAGTACGGCATCAACACGGGACACGACAAGTTCTTTATTGGCTTCAACATTTACCGAAGGATGAGGTGACAATGAAGGGACAAACGTCCATCTGCAGATGGTTGGCTTTTGGCTTTGCCTGCCTGCTCCTTTCCATTTTCTTTCTGGCTTTTGCAAGGGCCCGACAAAATGGCCGAAATATTCTGATCGAAGCGACCACATCAGTTAAGGATAACCCCGCCGCATGCGCGACCTCTGGCTGCCACTCTTCTTTTGCGGTGAACTCACTCGGTTCAGTCGGCTTTACGGGCTTGCCCGAAGACGGATTTGAACCCGGACAGACTTATGATTTAGGAATCGAGATCAACAACGATGCGCAAGTTTACGGATTCCAGCTTGTAACGATTTACGCGGACAGCAAGAATCAGGCAGGAGAGCTGACCGCGGTCACCAACGGAGTGGCCAGGGTGTTTTTCCAGGGGGTGGATCACCTGACCCACTCCCCCTCACCGTTGCAGAACCCAACCATCAGTTTCCAGTGGGCGGCACCTGCCGATCCAGAAGGTCCTGTCATCTTTCGAGTGGCTTCCAATTCAGCCAATAACGACAGTCGTTCTACAGGCGACCGGATCAACTGGGCCGAAGTCACGATCGAGCCCGCCCAGGACGAAGAGCCGCCACCCGAGCAAATCACGTTTTTTCTGGCCCAGATAGCTGACGCGCTCGTCGAAGCCAGTGCACTCGCCTTTTCGACCGAATTCGACTTCAACAATACAGGACCCGATACTCCCCTCAAGATCGAGTTCTTCGACTCCGGCGGAAATCCTCTGGAGCTGACTCTGGGGGACCTCGGCACAGCTTCGGTCTTTGATCTGGAACTGGCCAGGGGCGAGACTCTGTCGCTGGAAACACCGGCAACCGAAGAGGGAGTTCGCTTCGGCTACGCCAGGATCACGACAGCCGCCGGTGTTGGGACGACGGCCGTTTTCAGGCGATTTCATTTGACTCCAAGCGGCCGAATTCTGCTGACGGAAGCGGGCGTTCCGGCCAGCACATCCGGGACTGACTTTAGCCTGCTGCTGGACTCCCTGGGGGCCAAAGATACCGGCGTAGCCCTGGTCAATTCGGGGGATTCGACGGCCGGCATCATCGTCAGGCTCTACGACCAGGACTTTCAGCTTCTGGGCACCTCCACCATTCAACTGCAGCCCGGAGAGCACTTGGCCAGCTTCGTCTGGGAGATCTTCAGGGACGCCGGGCTGAATGAAGTCGCCGCCCAGGCCCAGGAAATGAAGGGCGCCGCGACTTTCCAGAGCGACCAGCCGCTGGATGGCGTGACGCTCAGGCAAAACGATGCGGGGCTGGGATTTCCGGCCGAGGTTCCAACGTTGACGACATTCCCGCTAACCCCCGGAAGGGCGGATCAGGAGTAGAGCACGTGGCGCCGGCGTCAGGGCCCCTATTCGATTCAACGCTCGACGGACAAACGGTTGCGGCGCCTGTGCTTTTCGAAGCCCAGCTGAATGAGTTCATCCAGCAACTGCGGATAAGGCAGGCCTGAGGCTTCCCAGAGTTTGGGATACATGCTGATGGCCGTAAAGCCGGGAATGGTGTTGGGCTCATTCAGCCAGATCTGATCCGTTTTTCTATCCATCAGAAAATCGATACGCGCCATGCCTTCCAATTGAAGAGCCGTATATGCTTTCAGGGCCAGGTTCTGCACCTCCCTCATCTGACTGTCCGAAAGCGGCGCCGGAATCAGAAGTTCGCTGGCCGCATCCTCGTATTTGGCCTCATACGAGTAAAACTCTCGCGAGGGCCGGATCTCACCCGCCAGGGAAACCCGCGGCTCCAGATTTCCTAAAACCGAAATTTCGATTTCGCGGGCCTCAATCCCCTGTTCAATGAGGATCACATCATCATAGCGGAAGGCGACCTGGACATGTTCCTGCAAACCGTGGCGATCCTTGCTCTTGTTGACCCCCACTGAAGAGCCCATATTCACAGGCTTCACGAACATGGGGAAGGAAAGCCGGTACTCGGCCCGCTCCAGACACTCTTGCTGCCCTTTCTTCCAGGTGAGCCAATCGAAGGAGACGTAGGGAAGAATGGGCAGACCGGCGTCGATGAGAATCGTCTTGCAGCACAGCTTGTTCATTCCGACGGCGGAGGCGTAAACCCCGGCTCCGACATAGGGAAGGTTCAATGCTTCGAATACGCCCTGCACAATTCCGTCTTCGCCATAAGGCCCGTGCAGGACCGGGAATACAATATCGACGGCGGGATCGATCCGGCTCAGCAGGCAAAGCCAATTGGAATCGAACGGAAATTGGAGGGCATCGGCTGGAATCTCCTTCAGCTTCTTCTTGAGTTCCTCGGAGGGGTAGGAAGTCCCGTCCTTCTGGATGCCCACGACCGAAATCCGATAGCGGCTCCGGTTAAGGTGCCTGAGAACGGATGCTGCGGAGCGAAGGGAGACATCGTGCTCGGCCGATTTTCCTCCGCATAGAACCAAGAGATCAATCACAGGATCTTCTTCCCCAAGGCGGAAGAAATCAATTCCACGCCCAGTTGTCCGGTCGAATTGCCGGTGTCCAGCACCGGATTGACCTCCACAAAATCAAGTGCCCGAAGCTTTGCGCTGTCAAAAATCATTTCCATGGCCAGGTGGCTTTCGCGGTAGGTGATTCCTCCATGAACCGGGGTGCCTACGCCGGGGGCGGACTGCGGGTCCACCACATCGACGTCCACGCTGCAGTGAAAGCCGGCGGTGCCGTCACTGGCCCGCTCCAACGCCTCCTCCAGGACCGATTTCATTCCCCGCATGTCCAGCTCCTTCATCGTAACCACCCGCAAGCCGGAGTCCTGGATGGTCTGCCGCTCCAAACGATCGATACTGCGGGCGCCAATGACAATCGTATTCCGAACTTCCACTTTCGGGGAAAAACCTTCGACCTCGGTCAGCTCCGACGGCCCCATACCCAGGAGTAATGACAGAGGCATTCCATGCACGTTGCCTGAGGGACTGGTCTCAGGCGTATTCATGTCCGCGTGGGCGTCGATCCAGATCAGCCCGATCTTCTGGCCACTGGCGCGATAGAAAGAGGAAGTCCCGGAGACGCTGCCTACCGCGATGGAATGGTCACCACCGAGAACGAGGGGAAACTTCTCGTTTTTCAGCGTCTGAAAGACCGATTGGGCAAGCACTCGGCAGACAATGGAGATCTGCTCAAGGTACATCTGTTTTTCCTCGCCGTAGTGCAGCTCTTCAGGGATCTTAACTTCAATATTGCCGGCGTCCTCAACAACGATGCCCAGTCTGGAGAGCTTCTGATGCAGGCCTCCAATGCGCATGGCCGAGGGACCCATATCCACCCCGCGCCTGCCGGCGCCGAGGTCCATGGGCACGCCAATAATTCGCACAGGCCTCTTTGTCTGCTCCGGAACGGTTTGCGCCATTAGGATCAGATTAGTTCACTCAGCTCCGGGCGGGCAAGACCTCCTCGAACATCCTGTAGCCGGTCTCGCTCATGCCCAGGCGGCTGTAGACCCGCTGGGCGATATGGTTGTCACGCTCGACATAGAGACGAAAGCCGCGGACATGACCGTCCTCCCCGGCTCGGCTCTTGACGAATTCGTAAAGGCCGGAATAAACGCCGCGTCTTCGATAATCGGGCCTGACGTAAACGCTCTGTACCCACCAGAAGAGGCCGTTTCGCCAGTCACTCCATTCATAGGTGATCATCATGCAGCCGACAAGAGCTCCGCCGGCTTCGGCCACCACATAGAAGCCGAATTGGGGACGCCTGAAGAAATTCCTGACACCCTGAGAAACGACTTCCGTCACCAGTTCCCTGTTTTCAGTCTCCCTGGCTATGGCGCGGTTGAACTCGACCAGAGTGCCGGCATCCCGCTCCTCACCCAGGCGAACTTGGATTTGACCGTTCATAGCTTGTCCTCTTCCGAGATTACTGGATCATACTGGATCATATCAGCACAGATTCTCATTGAAAATGATGCCACACAGAGCTATCCTCCATCTAAAGCCACAGGAGAAGTACCAGTGGTCGGCGAGACTGTAACTCATTATAAGATCCTCGAGAGGCTGGGTGGCGGCGGCATGGGGGATTACCTACTTCCCCACGTCACTGAATCTTTACATTCCATCCAGATTTTCTCCATCCAGATTTTCCAGATTTTCTCCAGATTTTCTCTGTCAGATTTTCTCTCCTCTTGACACATCCATACTCTTGAACTAATCTCACTTCACATCCCAAGGTAATGAACAGGCGCCGGGCAGAAACATTTAGGAGGAAAAATGTCCATCTTCATTCGATGGCTCACAGCCATCACCTTTCTTATGGTTTGTTCACTGCAGCTTTATGCTCAGAGTTCGCGAGGTACCATCACGGGGATCGTCAGAGATGCCACGGGCGCCGTTGTCCCCGGCGTCGAGGTGACGATCACCAACCAGGACAGCGGCGTGGACTCCACGGCGATTACCTCCGACTCCGGAGTCTATCGGGCTCCCTATCTTCCCCCGGGGAGATACCAGGTAGCCGCCAGTCTCCCAGGCTTTAAGACTTCCGTAGCCGAGAACGTGCAGGTCCTGGTGGCCCAAACCGTAACTGTCGATTTGACGCTGGAGATCGGTGAGGTTGCCCAGCAAATTACGGTCTCAGCGGAAACGCCGCTATTGGAGAAATCCACTCCCGAGATCGGCATTAATACCACGGCAAAGGAGGTCCACACCTGGCCGATCCTCACCGGCGACGGCACGCGTCAGCTTCAATCCTTCATCTTCAGAGCCCTGCCCGGCACGCAGGGGAGCACCTTCGCCGGGGCGATCAATGGCGGCCAGTCCTACAGCCATGAAATCCTGATCGAGGGGATCAGCATCGGCCGCATGGACTTAAACGGCGGCAGCAATAACGAATTTACCGCCACCATGGACGCCGTGGGCGAGTTCAAGCTGCAGACCGGAGCGCTCTCTTCGCAGTACGGAGCCACACAGACAGCCCTCGTGAACTTCGGTATGAAGTCGGGGACGAATGATTATCATGGGACGGCTTTCTGGTTCCACCGAAACAAAGTCCTAAACGCCAATAGCTGGGACAATAACCGCTTTGGGCGCGAGAAGAGCCCGTTTCTGGACAATAATTACGGCGCCACCTTCGGCGGCCCTATCATCAAGGATCGCACCCACTTCTTCGTCTCCTATGAGGGAGAACGCTTCACCGACCAGACGGTCAGCGGAACGGAAGACTTGCCGGTGCGCCCCTTTAAGGAAGGAGATTTTTCGGCCCTTCTCGACCCCGCCTTTACCGGCGCTGGCCGCTCCGGAAGCGTGGTGGGAACGGATGCTCTGGGCCGGCCCGTCATTTTCGGCCAGCTCTACGACCCCGCAAGCTCCCGCCAGTTGGCTGACGGCACCTGGGTGCGCGATCCCTTTCCAAACAATGTTATTCCAGCCAACAGGTTCAGCCGCGTGACACAGGCGGTGCTCGAACATGACATCCGGGACCCGCAGCTGTTCCAGCTCCGGCGCAACGAGCCGCGAACCGGAACCTGCTGTCCCAGGCTCGAGATCGATAATTTCAGCCTGAAACTAGACCACGTAATCAACGAGCGTCACAATATTTCAGGCACTTACATTTCAAACGCGCGCGGGCGCGACCGCTTTGGTGGTAGCACCCCCCGGTTGACTCCCGACCAGTTTCCAGGGCCAGCCGCCCTGGGGACCAAAAGGCAGGATACCCCCGGATGGATCATCCGCCTCTCGGAAGACTGGACGATCAGTCCCACTCTCCTGAATCACGTTGCGGTCGGGTACAATCGCTTCGTCAACGATAACGCCTCTTATGTGATCTCCACGCGAAGCGGCATCGACTGGCGCGAGGAATTGGGGATGAGCCAGAACGTGGGCGGAAATACCTTTCCCGAGATCCGCTTTGACGGCTTCAACTCGACTCTGGATGGCAGCTACGCCAACTACGGCGACGACGCCACCAGCTTCGCGCCAAACGGAAGTTGGATCGTTGCGGATGATTTGAGCTGGATTCGCGGCAATCACAACTTGCGATTTGGGGGTGAGTTTCGGGCCTACTATGACAACGGCCGAAGCATCATCACTCCCGGCGCCTACACCTTTCACAACGAAAACACCGGTCTGCCGGGTTTTGTGAATCAGACCGGGTTTGCCTATGCCAGCTTCATGCTGGGAGAGGCCTTCAGAACCAGCCTCGGCCTGCCCCAGCTCACCAGAGGAATCCGCTCCCGGCTGGCCGCTTTTTATGTCCAGGATAACTGGAAAATGACGCCCAACTTCACCTTGAGCTTGGGGCTGCGCTGGGATATTCCAACGCCTCTCTACGAGGGGACGGGACGCATGTCCAGCCTGGATCCCGACCTGCCCAATCCGGGCGCAGACGGATTTCCGGGCGCTCTTGCCTTCAGGGACAGCTTCGCCGAGATCTATTACGGACAGCTTGCGCCGCGCGTGGGCTTTGCCTGGGCTCCCAGGAACGACTTTGTCCTGAGGGCGGGCTACGGCATCAACTACAGCCCTCCCATCCGAGACGGCTTTGCCTGGCCCTACACAGCCGGCTTTGACGGCTCCAATCCGATCATCTCCCGCTCAGGCCGGTTTCGGGAAGATCCGGTCTACAACTGGGATACCGAGTACCCTGCTTTTGAGGGAACGCTGCCCAACACCGATCCGGCACAGCGCAACGGCGATTCCATCGGCTATTACCTGCCCGAAACCAACAAGTTCCCATACGTGCAAAACTGGAACGTCGGCGTCCAGTTCGACGTCGGATGGGATACGAAGATTGAAGCCAATTACATCGGGAATAAAGGCTCCCGGTTGAACGAAAGCATCTATTTGGGGGCGCTCAACCAGGTACAGCCGAAGCATCTTGCCCTGGGCGACACCTTGATCGAGGATATCGACGTTCATCCGGAAATTGCCAGGCCCTATCCCAGTTTCGACGGGACGGTGGCCCGGGCTCTTCGGCCCTTCCCGCAATTTGAGACGCTCAGCACGCATCGCCACAACGGCGGCTGGTCCAACTACAATTCTTTGCAAGTGACCGCCACTAAACGATCTTCCTACGGCCTGAGCTTCTTGAGCTCGTATACATTTTCCAAGACGTTGGCCACGGGCGACACAGCCGGTCCCGGAGCCTCTACCAACTACGGGCAGGATTTTTACAACCGCAAGGCCGACTATGGAGTTACTTCCTTTCACGTGCCGCATGATCTAAAAATCACCTGGATCTGGAATCTCCCCTTCGGACCTCAGGCACGCTGGTTAAATGACGGCGTTATCGGCAACATTCTGGGAGGATGGACGGTCAGCGCCATTCAGCGCTATCGGTCCGGGCCGCCTTTGCGGGTGACTGCCGGCGGTTTCGCTGGGGACGCCCTCTTTAATCGGGGCATCCGTCCCGACGTGCTGCTGGCCGACCCAGATCAGCAGGTGGTCGGCAGTCCTGATACGGTGGACGTGGACAACGGCACTCCCTACCTGAATCCGGAGGCCTTCGCGGCCGTTCCCAAAACAGCCAACAATGTCCCACTCCGGCTGGGCAACGGTCCCCGCTGGCTGCCGGGCGTGAGAGGCTTCGCCATCTTCACGGAGGACCTGTCGCTTATCAAGCGAACGGATCTGGGTTTTCGCGAAGGCGCCAGTGTGGAATTCCGGTTTGACGTGATCAACGTCTTCAACCGCGTCCGCCTCGGGGGTCCAGTCGGTGACGTGAATAATTCCGACTTCGGCAGGATCTTCGGCAAGGGCGGTGGACCGAGAAACGTCCAGGCCGGTCTTCGGATCAACTTCTAAATGGGTGACACGCACGGATTTCGAAGTCAGAGCCGCGCCGGCTAAGCATTTCACTGAGCGCCTGGCACCAATTTCTTCGCACGGGAAGAATTTACACAGAAGGAAGCGGACTGCCTTCGTAGAGTAGAGGCACTTCCCCGTTTCCAATTGGTGCCAGGCTCGGGCGGGAATGCAGTAGTCATGAGGGTTTTACCTTGAATTCCGTGCGTGTCACCGCATATCCCGATCCGGGACCCGTAGCTGACATGGAGATACTGCGGCTCATTTCAGGGGCAGGCGCAGGCGGGCTTCGCAGCCGGGGCTGCTTGGGCGGTTCTCAAGAGTGAGGGTGCCGCCGTGAGCCTCCGCAATCTGACGGCTTAGCGCCAGCCCTATACCGGAGCCGGCAGGCTTTGTTGTAAAGAAAGGCACAAAAAGATTGGCCGAACTGGGAAGGCCCGGACCTTCATCCCGGATCCACACCTCGAGACTGGCGCCATTTTTCTGCCAACCGACAAAAACGCCGCCCCGCGTCTCCTGAACGGCATCGACAGCATTGCGCAGAAGATTGATCAAGAGCTGCTCCAACTGTGCGGCATCTGCCTGAACGGTCACTTCAGGACCGCGTTCGAGCCTGACAGCCGTTCGTCCCTCGAGGCCCACCACCCGGCGAACAAGGTCTCCGATTTCGAGGTTTTCCAGTTCCGGGGCCGGCAGACGCGCCAATTGCGAGTACCCCCTCATAAAGCGGCTTAAAGCATCGGCGCGCGATCCGATAACCGAAAGCCCCCGCTGCACATCCTTCTGCCAGTCCTCAGGCTGAGGCCGCCGAGCGACCAGATTCTCCAGAGTGGCCGCCATCGACTTGATGGGAGCCAGCGAATTATTCAACTCGTGGCCGAGGACTCGAATCAGGCGCTGCCAGGCCTGTCGCTCCTCCTCACGGAGGGCGCGGCTTAAATTGGCGATCACCAGCAGTTGGTGGCGCATCCCTTCAGCGCGAAAGGCTGTCCGGCGCATTTCCCAGCGCCCGGGGCCGGCCGGGAAGGTCCTTTCGAAGGTCCGGATTGCCCTTCCCTCCAGGCAATCTTCCAGTTCCAGGGCTTCGGCTGTTTTCCCCATCAGGCGCTTCTCGGGCTGGCCCAGAAGGCGCTCACCGGCGCGATTGGTCAGGCGCAGCCGCCGATCACTGTCAAATGTGAAAACTGCCACGTCGATTTCACTCATGACCTTGCGCAGCAGGGTCGTGGCTTCGAGAGCCTCCAGCCGCTGCTCGCGGAGGTTTTCGCCCAGCAGGTTGGCCTCCAGGACCAGCTCTCCCAGCGCATCGCTGCTGTTGGCGCCTCGAGCCCGAATCGAATAGTCCCTCTCTCTGAGCGCCGCCAGCAGGTTGGAGAGGGTATGGAGCGGAAAGACGACCTTCTCACGGACCATGAAGGCGAACCCTGCCCAGAGGGAAACCACAAAGAGGGTCAGGGTCCACTGCACCTTGACTGAGTATGGTCCGCTCCAGAGCAGGACCAGGGCAACCAGTGAGCCGGGAAGCCCGGTGAGAACAGCCAGCAGTAGAATACGCCGCTCAAAGCGCAGCCGCCTTCGGGGCTGCCCGACAGTGAAAAGAGTGAGGGGGTCAGATCTTGAGTTTTTCAATTTTGCTCCAAAAATGAAAAACTCAAGATTTGACCCCGTGCTTCTTGAGCCGGCGATAGAGAGCGCTGCGGCTCAATCCGAGAGTGTCGGCCGCCCTGCTGACGTTGCCCTGTGAGCGGGCCAGCGCCTTTTCGATGAGGATCCGTTCGACCTCATCGAGATCCATATCCTCCAGGCGTGTGGCTGCCACCTGGCTGGCCCGCAGCCCGAGGTCGCTTGCGCGCACCACCCGCCCCTGGGCCATGAGCACCGCCCGCTCGACAGCATGGTCCAGTTCCCTCACGTTTCCCGGCCAGGAATAATCTTTCAATTCCCGAAGGGCGGAGGCGTCAAAGCCGCTCAGGGACTTGCGGTAGCGGCCGGCGTGCAGGCCGAGGAAATGCTGGGCCAAAAGAGGGATATCCTGGCGGCGCTGGCGCAGCGCAGGGACCTGGATCTCCACCGTATTGAGGCGAAAGAACAAATCCTGGCGGAAGCGGCCCGCAGAGACTTCCTCTTTCAGGTCGGAGTTGGTCGCCGAGACCGCGCGGACGTCTGCCCTGCGCGTCTTCGAAGAGCCCAGCCGTTCGAATTCACCCGTTTCCAGCACCCGCAGCAGCTTGGCCTGCAGGTTCAGGGGAATATTGGCAATCTCATCCAGAAAGAGAGTTCCCCCTTCCGCCATCTCGAAGCGGCCCACGCGGTCCACTTTGGCATCCGTAAACGAGCCTTTCACGTGGCCGAACAGCTCGCTTTCAAATACGCCCTCCGAGAGGCCTCCGATGTTGACGGTGACCATGGGTCTTGAGGAGCGCCCGGAAAGCGCGTGCAGGGCCTGGGCGATGAGGGATTTGCCGGTGCCGTTTTCGCCGGTTATCAGAACATTGGCCTCGGATGGACCTACCCGTGTTACCAACTGAAGAGCCGGCTGCATGACGGCCGATTCAGCGATAATATTCGGCGTCCCTGAGCTTCGCAGCAGTCTGTTCTCCGCTTCCAGCCGCTGGCCGCGGCGAAGGGCGCGGCCCAGGTCGATTTGCGTGTGAAGAATGCTGAGCAGGCGGGCGTTGTCCCAAGGCTTCTCGACGAAATCACGGGCACCGCGGCGCATGGCTTCCACCGCGACTTCCACACTGCCCCAGGCGGTCATGACAACCACCGGGAGAGTGCCGTCCAGCGCCTGCATCCGGGTGAGTAAATCGAGGCCTTCCTTGCCGGAAGTCGTATCACGCGCGTAGTTGAGGTCCATCAGGACGACGTCAAAGTCGCATTTTTCAATGGCCGAAATCACAGCGGCCGGCGCACTGACGGCCTCTACCCGATAACCCTCGCTCTTGAGCAGCAGGCGCAAGGCCTCGATGACGTCCGCCTGGTCATCGGCCAGCAGCACCCGAGCCGGACCTGAATTCGGGCTTTTCACTGTCGAGTCGAGATCTGTTCCCACTGGCCCAGATTATAGAACATCCCGGCGCGGCGCACTGTACGAGTTATCTGAGCGTGTTCAGGCGGCGCTGATCTGAGCGGTCAGGCAGTGGCGGGAGCGGTCAGGCAGTCGCGAGAGCGGTCAGGAGTTCTCGCGGCACGCAAAGACCTGAGCTTCTTGTAAAGAAACTCGTCTGCCCGTCGCAGGAGCGTTTCCACCTTCTGCTGCTCCTGGCCGATTTCCTGGGCAATTTGCGTGGCTGAGAGTCCTCGATAATGGCCGAGGACGAACATCTGCCGAAGCTCCTCCGGCATTTCCTCTAGCGCCTCGAGGATTCCGTCAAATACTTTTTCGCGATTCAATTGATCGAACATCTTCGAACTCCTTAATCCTTCAGTCACTTTATACTCATTAGACTAAGGAAATGTTCCGTGGTTGAATTAATTTTCGACTCGTTCGCTTCTCAGGCTCTGCGATGCAGGATCTCCATCCCTTTGAACTCCTGTCCTTCGGCTCGAAACGTTCTTTCGAACACGCTCAGTTTCTTATGGTTTTCGGTGACTGCAGAGGCTTTGGCACAGGCTTCCTGCGCACTCATGACTTCGCTTCTCCTTTCTAGTGCTTCGTAACATAAATAAGTGCGCTATCGTCGCGAGCCGGGTACCCTATGGGTGCGGTCTGATGGCGAGGCGCGACGAGGGAGCATATCGGGAATATGGGACCGAGGAGCAACAAAGCCAGCAGGCCAGTGCCGCCGCGACCCGAAGGACTGGGGCGCTTGGACCCGTCTTCAGCGTTGCTCGTCAGTTGCCTATTCCCGATAGGCGCCTTCCTCGCGCCTTGAATACGGGTCAAATCGCCTCCAGCGATAGCGCACTTATTTATGTTACGAAGCA
>JBOGJG010000161.1:0-1008 GCA_050747825.1 Acidobacteriota bacterium
GGAATGGGCGTAATGGGACCGTGGCCGGGGCAACCTGGACAGCAGCGGGGAAATCTAACGGTGCGCTCAGTTTTGATGGTACGAACGATTCCGTCAACCTTCCGTTTGTGCTAAACCCGTCCGCTACCAACTTCACGGCGGCCGGGTGGATAAAAACAGATACTACAGCGAAGCAAATCATACTACAGCAGTTAGATGGGAGCGGTACCGGAAGGGCCTGGCTGTACCTTAACAACAGCTTTTTGAAAACTCATATCGGAGGCTCGGCGACGGCATCTTCTAATACCCTGTCCACCAACACGTGGTATCACATAGTCGTTGTAAAGAACGGTACAAATATTAAGCTGTATGTCAATGGAGTAGAAAGAGCCTCCACCACCAGGACGGCGGAGTCCTCCACAGGGGCTATGAAGGTCGGGGCATCAAAATTCTCCACGGAGTGGTTCAATGGAACCATTGATCAGCTGAGGATCTACGATTCCGCATTAAGCGCAGCCGATATTTCCGCCCTACACAATTCTGGTCAGTAGGTTGCAGCTGATATTTGTTCTATATGAAGAGGGTTACTTCTCTTGATCAGTTCCTGCTGATTCAGGAAGGAGCTACGGTCTGACAAGCAACAGCAGCCAACAGCCGGCCCCGCGGTGGTGGCCCGAGAGATCCGCAGCCAGCTTGGCGTCCCGCGGGGTGGGCTGATCTTCCGGGCAGCGCGCGCCGGAGCCCCTGGCCACGTGGCGGCCCAACCGCTGGTGCGGCGAGCGAAGGGTGGCCGACCGGTTGACCAATTGTGTTACGTCCTCTATGGTTTCACCCACTACTGCGCGAGCCTGGTCAGGCCGCGCATGGGACGAGGACTGGTTTGGCGGATACGGCCTGCACAAGCTGCGGAACACATGTCAAGGAGATCATCGGTAGGCCGGGTGCGGGAAGACCGCACGCTTCATGAAGGGAGGGTGGGGGAACGTGCCCGCTTGGGCATCGCGCCCCTGGCAACGGATGCGCAAAGTG
>JBOGJG010000162.1:0-1839 GCA_050747825.1 Acidobacteriota bacterium
GTGGCAAGCTCGCTTCGCTCGCGGTGGCAGGTGGCGGGTGGCCAGCTCGCTTCGCTCGCGGTGGCGGCCAGCGGTCAGCGGTCAGCGGTCAGTGGCCAGCTCGCTTCGCTCGCGGTGGCGGGTGGCCAGCTCGCTTCGCTCGCCGTGGCGGCCAGCGGTCAGTGGCCAGCGGTCAGCGGTCAGTGGTCAGCGGTCAGCGGTCAGTGGTCAGTGGTCAGCGGTCAGCGGTCAGTGGTCAGTGGTCAGCGGTCAGCGGTCAGTGGTCAGCGCAAGGAAGGAAAATGGCCAAAGAATTTAGCATAAAACCGAAAAGCGTTCCGCGAGTTGCCACGAAACACCGTCGCATCGTCACCGAGTTGCCGGCGCCGGAATCGGTGCTGGTGCTGGAGAAATTGCGCCGCTTCGAGCCCTTGTCCATGCGGGGCCAACCGCCCGTTGTGTGGGATCGCGCCGAAGGTCTTCAGGTGTACGACAAGTACGGCAATATGTGGCTCGACTGGAGCTCCGGTGTGCTCGTCACCAACGCGGGCCACAATGCTCCTGAGATCCAACAAGCCATTATCGAGCAGGCGCAAAGCGGGCTCCTTCACAATTACTGCTTTCCAAGCGAAGAGCGCGCCGAGCTGGTGGAATATCTGGCAGGGCTTGCTCCGGACGGCCTGAAAAAAGTCTTCCTGCTCACCACCGGCTCGGAAGCCACTGAGAACGCCTTCAAGCTGGCCCGCTCTCACGGCATCCTCAAAGGAGGAGAGGAGAAGATCGCCTTCGTAGGTTTCGAACGCGGCTTCCACGGCCGCACTCTGGGCGCTCAACAGGCCGGAGGACTCCCCGGCCAGAAGAAATGGATCGTCAACGAAGATCCGGCTATCGTTCAGGTCCCTTTTCCCGACGGTTACTGGACGGAGGACACCAGCTTCGACTCCCTGCTGCGCGCTCTGGAGGAAAAGAGCCTTAAGCCTCAGCAGGTCTGCGGTGTCATGCTCGAGACCTACCAGGGAGGGGGACCGGACTTTGCTCCCCAGGAATATGTCCAGCAGTTGGCTCAATGGTGCCGGGGCAACGACGTCCTCCTGATCTTTGATGAAGTCCAGGCGGGATTCGGCCGCACCGGCAAAATGTGGGGCTTCGAGCATTACGGAGTCACTCCCGACCTCATCTGCATCGGCAAAGGAGTGTCCAGTTCCCTACCCTTATCCGGCGTGATCGGCCGGGCCGAAATCATGGACCAGTTCCCAGCCGGTTCCATGACCAGCACTCACACCGGCAATCCCGTATGCGCCGCCGCTGCCTTGGCCAATCTAAAAAAAATCGTCAGGGAAGACTTGGTCACCAATTCACGGCAGATGGGCGAGATTCTGCTGGCTGGTTTACAGGAACTGCAGCGCAAGCATCCGCAGGTGATCGGGCGCTGCACGGGAAAGGGGCTGGTGGCCGGACTGCAAATGGTAAAGCCCGGCAGGAAGGAATCCGATCCGGACCTGGCATTCGACATCATCGAGCGCTGCTTTCATAAAGGCTTACTTTTCTTCGCTCCCGTCGGCGCCTGGGGACAGACCATCAAAATCTCACCCCCCCTCACCATCACCCGTGAGGCGCTCGAAGAGGGGCTTGCTGTACTGGCAGAATCGGTTGACGAAGCGGTGACAAGCCTAAGAATTGACCGCTGACCGCTGACGTAAACGATCTTTGTTTTGATTGAACTCTTCAGCCCACCCTTCTGTCCAGCGGTCAGCTCGCTTCGCTCGCGGTGGCGGGTGGCAAGCTCGCTTCGCTCGCGGTGGCGGGTGGCAAGCTCGCTTCGCTCGCGGTGGCGGGTGGCAGGTGGCGGGTGGCAAGCTC
>JBOGJG010000163.1:0-1469 GCA_050747825.1 Acidobacteriota bacterium
ACGGCTCACCATTAAACTTGTTGATTATCGGTTTGCCGCTGCTCCTCATAATGCCCGGGATATCGACCCTTGCGGTTCTGAGTTCCAAATTCGCTTCGAGCTCAATCGGGAGGAACAATGTCTCGCAGAATTCCGAGCATGTAGACGCGAATACGGAGAACAAATTGCTCAATGGTTCGCATGCCCCGCCTGAGATAATTATTTCAAGTGCGACCCGTTGAGCTGTATCCGCACGTTCGTCGATAATGATCTGGCGTTTGCCATTGCCCTCCGCGATTTCGCCAGGCCACTTGTACAGCCCCGCCCAATTCAGCCCCGCGAGCGGCGTATCGTTGAAATGGCCTTCAACGATGTTACCGACGAAGGCCGACTGACAATATCCATGGGTGCTTGGCAAGTTGAACTGGCAACCACAATTCACAGCGCAATTGCAGTTATCATAAGTTTCGCTCTTGAATAGCCATTGATCAGCCATCTCCACGATCCTCCCCTCATCCGTCATTTGGTGTACCTTTGAAAAGATATGCTAGGGCGTCACTGCTGCCTAGTACGATTTACGGGCGCTGATCTTCAAAATAATTGAAGGGGCGTCCCGCTTAAATGTCTGCTAATGGCTACGACCGGACCACCGCAGCCCGATGCCCTTCAGCCGCCAGCTCCTTGGACTTTCCTGACACATAACGGCTTGGGCATCACCTGCGGGCGAAGCCCGTCAGGTGAATGCCCATGTTATACGCGCTCGTTCATGGTGGATCTGCCCCACCCACTGGCAGGCGCCTGATCCGATGGCGAGCTTCTTCGACAATCAAGACTGCACCTCTTTCGAGATGAGAAGAAGAAGCTCCTAATACTGCGCCCAGCCGAGCAATAACATGGTGCGTCCGCGTGTTTCGCAATCGGAAAACAATCACGCTGCACTTTTCCCCCCGGGAAAGGGCGGCGATCTCTCCGAAGCCCAGATCAAAAGTTAGGAGAATTCGCTTCTCCAAAATCGCCTTCTTGAAGATCTCTCCGTTGGCGAGCCGTTGAAGACCTCCCTCCCTTAAATGAGCTGCATCATGCCCCTGTTCTCGAAGCCAGGAGACCACTCTTAAGGAAACGCCCATGTCGGCAAGAAAACGCACAGACCGCACCTATGAAGACCGAACCTGCTCCTGTGCCAGCCACGCCGCATACTCCAGCGCCTGTTGAATATCTTCTCTTTCCAGATCCGGAAATTCCTGCAGAATCTCCTCGTACGTGGCTCCGTGGGCAATCTGACCGACAATAACCGAAACGGGTATTCGCATCCCTCGAATGCAAGCACGTCCTCCCATAATTTCGGCGTCGAATGTGATGCGGTCCAGCTTGTCCTGAGCTTCCACTCCAACATGATACGGCAAGAAGCCTCGTCCGGGGAACCTGGATCGCCCCCTCAACATCTGGTTCCGGGTTAGACCTCACGGTCGCCTCTGTGAGGCGTATAACGG
>JBOGJG010000164.1:0-6144 GCA_050747825.1 Acidobacteriota bacterium
CCCACCACCCGCCACCTGCCACCCGCCACCTGCACCCGCCACCGCGAGCGAAGCGAGCCCGCCACCCGCCACCCGCCACCCGATAGGTGGCATGTTCCTTGCGTAAAATTCCCAAGGGAGCGTCCATGGCAACTGAAAACCAGAAGGTGGTGATTTCCAATTGTGCTGCCCGGAAGGGAGATCCGAGGTTCGATGAAGAAGAGGCCGAAGTCTACGCTCGTGCCTTGGGCGCGCTTAATGAATCCGACATCCCATTCATTATCGCCGGAGGACATCGCCGGAGGATTCGCCTATCACGCCTATACAGGTATTTGGCGCAGCACTAAAGACCTGGACATCTTTCTCAAGCCTGAGGACGTGGAGCCGGCCCTCGCGACACTCCGTGAATCTGGATTCCAGACCGAAATCGTCGCCTCCCACTGGCTGGCCAAGGCGTGGATGCGCCCTTATTTGATTGATCTTATCTTCGGCATGGGAAACGGGGCGCTGAGGGTTGACGATCAGTGGACACAGCGCAGCAATCCGGTGAAGATCTGCGGCGTGATGGCTCGGCTGATTCCAATTGAAGAAATGATCGCCTCGAAGCTCTTTATCGCCAAACGCGACCGCTTCGACGGTGCCGACGTCGTGCATTTAATCCGGTGCATGCGATGAGAGATTCAATGGCAGCGCATTCTGGAACTGATGGGTCCGGATCAGGAACTGCTGCTATGGCACCTGATGCTATTTGATTATGTCTATCCCGGACATCCGGAGTTTTTACCTCGAGAGCTGATGGTTGAGCTATTTGAAAAAATGCGCAGGCGATGGGCCAACCCACCCGAGAATGCCACAAAATTTCGAGGGATGATGATCGACGAGTTGGCGTTCGCCTTAGACCTGGAGGATTGGGGATACTGTGAGAGTGGCGGCGATTGCTGACCTGCACTGCCGTGTGGACTCGGCGACAGAGATCAGGCAGGCACTGGATGGAGTCGATCAGCAGGCGGATGTCCTGCTTTTGGCGGGCGACCTGACCGATACCGATCTGCTGGAGGAAGTGGAGGTGCTCATCCCGGAGCTTCACGCCTTGAAGATACCGATTCTGGCAGTACTGGGCAATCACGATCATGAGAGCGATGGAGCTTCTAAAATCGCGGAGACGTTGACTCATAACGGGATTCGAGTCCTGGATGGGACGGTTTGCGAGATTGGGGAGGTAGGATTTGTGGGCACCAAGGGCTTTTGTGGCGGCTTTGATGAGCGGCTCGTGCAGCCTTTTGGAGAGCGGGCCTTGAAGACTTTTATTCAGGCCAGCATCGACGAGGCGGTCAGACTGGAAAACGCGCTCACAAAGCTGGACTGCCCGCGCAAGATTGCCATCCTTCACTATGCTCCGGTCAAGCAGACTCTTCAGGGCGAACCGGAGGAATTGTATCCCCTCTTGGGTTCGTCCCGGCTCGCCAACGCGCTCAATCGGCATCGAGTGGATGCGATTGTCCACGGCCACGCTCATCATGGCTCGAGGGTGGGGCGCACGGCCGGGGGGATTCCGGTTTATAACGTCTGCCGCTTTGTTCTCGGCCGGGCCAAAGGAAGGCAGTATCTGGTGCTGGATTTCTGATTATCAGCACGAAGACACGGCCGCCGCAGTGGGCGGGCAGGATGTGGACTGTCCTCATCGCAGGCTCACCTTCCTTGACCCTCTAGCATTGACCACCTCCTGTCATCCCATCGGATTCTCGCGATCAATCATAGCTTCCCAAAAACTGCAGCAAAACGAATTCCTCCAGTTCCAAGCCGTCTAGATCTCCCAGAGTCAAATCTTCTTTGCTTTGAAACCGCTGCAAGGGCAAATCCACACCTCTTTCCAGGCGGGCGGGATCACCAGCCATTTGATGCGTTCCAATGTGACGGGGTCCTGCACCCGGTTGCCTTTGGGATCGAGATACATACCTCCGTTACCACAGCGCCGGCGTCGAATACCAGGCGTATCATCCCTGACATAGCGCAAGCCGATGGCTTCAGGGGCAGCGCTTGCGTTTCCATTCGTATCTGTAACCTTTTCCAGTTTGCGGCTTGCCATAGCTCCATTGTTCTATAGATTCCCAGTGGAGTTAATTTGCGGCGCTGTTCTCTGAGGCCGCAGTCCACAATCACGGTCCTTTTCCGATAAAATTAATGAAAAAATTGCCATTGGCGCCCTTCTCGTCAGCATGGGCGGTCTCGCCCTTTTGGCTGCGGTTATCCTGGGGCTGGCAGAATTTATGCCTGCCTGGTTATCCGCCGTGATCGTGGGTTCCATATTTCTGATTATCGGTGGTTTATCCGCCGCCGGCGGAATAAGCAGCATAAGGAAGATGGACATCGCTCCACAGAGAACCGTGAACACCCTCAATCGAGATGCCCGTTGGGCAAGAAAGGAGGCAAATGAGAGACTACGAGAAGTTTGATATGGGGAGAATGGAAGCTGATATCGAAAGGACCAGGACTGAAATCGAGGAGGATCTCGAGCGCATTCAATACAAGCTTAGTCTGGAGCACTTGAAGGAGAGAGCCCAGCGGAGAATGCGCGAGGTCGGGTGCGCGATTTCGGAAAAGGCCCAGGGGGTTTCCTCCTCAGTAATCCGGAGAGCTAAGACACTCGGAAACTCGGGCAGGGATTTAGGTCACACTATCCGCCGCCATCCGGCAGCTTCGGCAGCTATAGCGGCGGGAGTTGGAGTCGTATTAGGACTCCTGATACCCAGGACGGAACGCGAGGACGGATGGATGGGTGAAAGCCGCAACAGAGTCGTGCATAAGGCAAAAGTGACGGCGCGCAGGGCGAAAGAGAGGACCAGGGCAGCGATGCACGAGGCGCGGGAGCAATTAGTCGGTCGCCAGCAGTAGCAAGAGCATCAGGAGCGAAATACAGGCTCCGGCGAAAAAGACAGCGACCAGTCCCCAGTTCATCAAAATCAGGGCCATGATTAAAGGCCCGAGCGTTTGCCCAAGCCGAAGCATCATGGCATTTGTAGACATGAAAGCGCCCCGATATTTCGCCGGAGCCGAATCGGACAGGAGTTTTTGGATGCTGGGGATATTGATCCCCTGGGCAAATCCGAAGAGCATAGTGGGCAGGAACAGCACCCAGATATTGGGCATAAGCGGCATCAGAACCAGTGCCAGGGCGTAAAGCAGAAAAGCCCCTTGAACCAGATTCCTTCCCGAAAAGCGCTCTGACAGTTTAGCCAACCGTGAAGAAGTGAGAGCAGTCGTTACAGACATGCTCGACATAATGATGCCAACGGTAAAGGGTGTACTGCCAAAAGAGTACTCCAGCAGAAAAGGAAAAGTTGTCAAATATGGTCCATAAAGAATGATAAAGGTCACCATTGTGGCCAGGAGGAAGAAACTGATGTTGCGCGAGGACATCCGTCTCACCGCCTCCGTCACGTAACCTTTGAAGTCCTCACTGCTGCGGGGCTCCGGATTTCTCAGAGAAATAACCACGGCAGCCAGAGGCAGGGCAGCCAGAGGCAGGAGAAATACATAACGCCAGCTCAGCAGAGCTAGAGCGCCACCAAGGAGCGGATAAGTGGCCGTTCCGATCGTGAGAACGGCGGCATTGTAGCCGAAGACTCTGGACCGTGCCTCCTCCGAATAGAAATCGCCGATCAGGGTGATGCTGAGCGCTCCAAGCGCTGCCGCCCCAATTCCCTGAAAGAATCGCAAGCCAAGCAAAAGCTCGAAGTCCCGTGCCAGCGAGCAGGCGCCGCCTGCCAGCCCGAAGAGCAGGAGCGATGGGATCAGAACTTTTCGCCTGCCCCAGCGGTCAGCCAGAATCCCCAGCAATGGCGCCAGTATCACTCCCGGAAGCGTAAATACGGTCACGAGCAAGGTACTGGCTTCAGAAGATACCTGAAGGTCCTGAGCCATGGTGGGAAGAGCCGGCGCCATACTCGAGACGCCCAGTACCGCCATCAGCGTTATGGCAAACACGATTGCAAGGTTCAGCCTCCGGTGGTTCAATGGATACATGGCTCCAGTCCGCGTAGGATATCAGGAATGGCGTGACTTATTGTTCATGCATTGGCCTGTTGCCGTGGAGTTGCTGCGCCCCCTGGTTCCGGCACATCTGGCCATCGATCTTTACAGGGGAGAGGCTTATGTGGGACTGATCCCTTTTAACGTGCTGAATGCGGGCTTCAAGTGGATGCCAGAAGCTCTGGGTCTGGATTTTCTGGAAACGAATGTGCGCACGTATGTCAAGGTCGATGGAGAGCAGCCTGGAGTTTATTTCTTCTCCCTGGATGCGGCTTCCCGTCTGGCTGTTATCGTGGCGAGCACCGGACTCGGTTTGCCTTATTTTTATTCAGAAATGGCCTTCGAGCGTCGGGATAATGTCGTCGAATATAAAGTCGAACGGCTTAACGGAACCCGGCCCCGCCTTGCTTTGCGCTATGAAATTGGAGAACCTCGGGATGCCGCTCCTGACGGCAGTCTGGACCATTTTCTTCTCGAGCGCCGGAGGCTCCACGTTGAGCGCGGCGACTCGCTTTGGATCGTCACTGTCCAACATGAGCCGTACCCCTTGCGGCAAGCGAGAGTTATCGAGATCAAAGATAGCCTGATAGAGGCTGGAGGGTTACCGGAACCCTCGGAGTTGCCTCCTCTCGTCCACTTTTCACCGGGGGTTGACGTGCAGATCCTGGCTCCAGAGATCCGTCAGGCCCAGCAGCCGGCGTAATAAGGGGAAGTCACGTCTGTCTCCCTATTGCCTCCATCACACGAAGAGTGTTCTCTCCCAGGATTTTCCGGGTATCCTTTTCGCTGTAGCCTCGAAGCAATAAGGCCTCGGTAATCTTTGGCAGGCACGCAGCATCCTCCATGCCCCTGGGCATGTCGGCCCCGTCGAAATCGGAACCCAGGCCCACGTGGCCGGCTCCAACCAGACTGACTGCATGGTCGATATGCTCGACGATCTTTTCCCAGCCAGTTGCAGGGGATGGCCCGATGAAGTCTTTCACGAAGGTGATATGGATTATTCCACCGCCGGAAGCAAGAGCCTTGATCATTTCGTCGCTGAGATTTCGGGAATGCGGACAGATTGCCCGGCAGGACGAATGCGTGGCTATGATGGGAGCCTGGCTGGTTTCCAGTACATCCCAGAAGGTCTTGTCTGAGGCGTGCGATATGTCAATCATGATCCCCAGCCGATTCAATTCCCTGATGACTTCCTTTCCAAAAGCGGACAGGCCATTGTGTCTGGGCTGATCGGCTGAAGAGTCCGCCCAATCGGTGTTGACCCGATGCGTCAATGTCAGATAGCGGATTCCCAAGTGAGCATAGATCGGCAGCAGGGCTAAGTTGTTATTGATCATGTGGCCACCTTCGATGGCCAGGAGAACGGCAATCCGTCCCAGGGTGAAAGCCTGGCGAACCTCTCGGGCATTGGTGCAGAGCGCCATCGAGTCTGACAAGTCGCGCGCCATCTTGTGAATGGCGGCAATTTGCTCCAGGGCCTGAGAGAGGGCCTCCGCTTCGATAGTCGTGCCCGGTACATAAACCGCAAAAAAGAGGGCTCTTGCTCCGCCCTTGCTCAGGCGGGGGAGATCGACACTCCCTTCCTGATGCAGGGCAGCGAAGTCCCAGCCAGGCTGCAACAGCTTCTGAGTAGTATCAACATGGGTGTCTACAACCAGGGAAGAAAAGTGAAGCCTGCCGGCTTCTTCACCGATATTCCAGGAGTCCATCTTGGCGTATCTCTTCAAGCATCTCGAGCACATCGGTTCTAATGATTTCGGGATCGCCTTCGTATCTCTCGGCCATGGCGGCGACGATCATTTCAACAGTGTTCCGGCCGTTACACATGTTCAGGATTTCCCAGGCAGTCTGGTCCAACTCCATATAGCCTTCCGGCATCATGAGCAGAAATCCCTCTGGTTTTTGCTGGAGATAAACGCCCTTTCTCAGGGCTGGTCTTCCGTCATCCATTCTTCAGCTATGTATTCTAACAGCCTGTGGTAAAAGTCCTGAGGGGCCGTGCGCCAGGGAAGTGGAGTCGTCCGGCCAGGCGAGAGGAGGAAGGCGATGCTACAGCATCGTCGACGACGAACAACGCAGCCGGCGGCGGCAATCCCCTGGCGCCCTTTGGGTTAGGGGCGGCGAGGACCCGTCTGC
>JBOGJG010000165.1:0-1170 GCA_050747825.1 Acidobacteriota bacterium
CTTTGAGCCCAACTGGATCCCAAGCCCAGGCAAAGAACGGTAAAGAGATAAACAAGTAAACGACGCATGGCTCCCCCCTTTACACTTTATTTTCGAAAACTAAATTTTCAAAAGACTAAACAATAGCGGTAACTGTAACGACAGCGGAGGGCCTGTGTCAAGAAAATTATCCCCCACCTCCCCACCTCACCCACCTCCTGCCCTGGCCTCCCTGACCAGTATCCGGATTCTCCCGCGGAATTCGTCCAACTCCGCCTTATATTTTCGGTTTCCGGCCAGGTTGCGCTCCTCGTTGGGATCAGACCGGAGGTGATATAGCTCCTCGTAAATTGGTTGCTCTCCCTTTATGGAAGCTTCCAGTGTTTCCGAATACGGCTCCAGAGCGGGACTTATCCAGTCCTCCGGATCAGTCCGCTTGAAATAGCGGATGTATTTCCATTCATGGCTTCGAACTGCCTCGATCCTGGGATAATCCTGGCCCGAAAAAAGGTTCTCGCAGAAGAAATCCTGCCGCCAACCGATCCGCTGTCCCTGGATCAGAGGCGTCAAATCCTTCCCCTGCATGGAAGACGGGGCTTCCACGCCCGTGAGGGACAGGATAGTGGGGGCCACATCGACTGACAGGGCAAACTCCCGGACACGCTGACCCCGCCGGGAAGCGGGTAGACGTGGGTCGTAAATAATCAGTGGAATTCGGATAGATTGATCGTAAAGCAGTACTTTCCCCCCAAGACCGTGTTCGCCCAATTGAATGCCGTGGTCGGAGGAGAAAATGATGATGGTGTTGTCGTCCAGATTGAGCCTTCTCAGCTCCTGACGGATCTCTCCTACCAGCCGGTCAACACCGGTAATAGTCTGACAGACCCGCACCATCTGCTCTCTGAGCCCGTCCGGCGTCTTGACGTAGTCATAGCTGCGGATATATCTGCCGCTATAAACTTCTCTCGGGATTTTGGGGGTCTGGATATCTTCTGCGGCGATGTAGGTGTCCGGCAGCAGGAACTCGTTCATCACGTCCCGATAGCGCGATTTGTAGAGTTCCGGATCACCGGGGAGCTGCTTCATGCTCAGGGTTCCTCCACTGTGGGGGACGTTGAAATTGATGGCCAGACAAAAGGGTTGGTTCTCAGGCCTTGATTTCAAAAACTGTCTGGCGCCCAGGGTGAAATC
>JBOGJG010000166.1:0-35501 GCA_050747825.1 Acidobacteriota bacterium
ACTGACCTGAAATCGATCCTCGGCCATCACTCCAATGAAATAGCCCGCATCCTGGGATACCACTACGGGCCCGCCGTGGTTCACAGGAACAACATGGTGGTTGTTTAGTCACCCGTGGACCCTCCCCCCACGAGCTGACCGGCTGACCATGATCGAACCGGTCAGCGGTCAGTGGTCAGCGGGTCAGCGGTCAGCGGTCAGCGGGTCAGCGGTCAGCGGTCAGCGGTCAGTGGTCAGCGGTCAGCGGTCAGTGGTCAGTGGTCAGCGGTCAGCGGTCAGTGGTCAGCGGTCAGCGGCATCCTTATCACGAACCTACTCCGTCTCGATAAAGTAATACCCCACCAGGTGCTGTATCAGAAAGTGACCTTCTTCGATGTGTCCCATGTGGGAGGACTCGACAAAGAGGGTGCGCTGAGCCGTTTGACCCAGTTTCCCGCCGGGCCGGCCGGTCATTCCGTAAGTCAGCAGGCCGTTTTCGTTGGCCCACTCCACGGTGCGTACGATGTTGGGGGAATTGCCGCTGCCGGAAAAAGCCAGTAGCAGGTCTCCTGGCTGCGCGTAGTTCTTCAGTTGCTCCACAAAGATCTGCGAGTAATCGGTATCATTAGCCATGGCCGTGATCCAGGCTATGTTATCGGTCAAAGACAAAACCCTAAAGCGCCTTTCACGTCCCAACGAGGCCCCCTTGCCGAGGTCAGTGGCGAAGTGAGACGCAGTGGAGGCGCTGCCACCGTTTCCCACCACGAAGATTTGCCGGTTGGCGTCGCGCGCCTCCCGGACCGATTCAATCAGTTGGGCCATATCAGCGTCTGAAATCTGATCCATGATCCCCAGGAAGCGTTTTTTATAAGCTTGCACGTAAGTTGTCGGTTCCATACGCTATATATAATACCCCCTCGAGTCCCGGAGGATAAAGTGGGCATCTTATGCATGGAGAGTGGAGGAACGAAGCTGGTGGCCGCTCTGTCCGAGGGAGGCAGTCTGGTCCAGGTGCTCCAAAGCTACCGCCGTCCTGACCAGCGGGCAACCGATACGCTGGACCAACTGATCGAGATGGGACAGAAGCTGACAGGCCTGGCAGACTCGATCCAGGCGGTCGGCTTTGGTTTTGGAGGTATCGTACGCCGTTTGGATTCGCGTCCCTTTATCTGCTTTCACGAACTAGGCTGGGATGAAGTGGATGGACTCAGCTACCTGCAGTCCGCTTTCCAGGCGCCGGTGTTCATTGAAAATGACTGCAACCTGGCGGGATTGGGAGAGGCCCATTTCGGGGCGGGTAAGAAAACGGGTTCGGTGTTCTACGCGACCCTTGGGACCGGTATTGGCGGGGCCATCATCATTAATGGACGCCTGCTGCAAACGGGCGGTCTGGGCGAGGCCGAGATCGGGCATCTGGTGGTCGAGGAGACCGGTCCGAGTTGTCCCTGTGGAAACCGCGGCTGTCTGGAGACGCTTTGTTCGGGTCCCGGATTGACGCGCCTGGCCCAGGAGATCACTGGAGAAGCCATTGACGCCCCGGTGTTGATGGAGAACTACCGCAATCATGACAAGACAGCCACCGAGGTGGTTGAAACCGCGGCTCGTTACCTGGGACGGGCTTTTGGGAGCGTCATTAACCTGTTGCAGCCGGACGTGATCGTCCTGGGAGGCGGTGTCATGAAATCCAACATGCTGTTTCTCAGTGCAATTGCCGCTGCAACTCAGTTATACGTTTTCCCTCTATTTCGGGGGAGGACAAGATTCGCCTTGTCCAGACTGGAAGAACATGCGGTCTGTCAGGGTGCGGCCGTTTACGCGCGGCAGCAGTTGGAGCGTCGCCGCGCCCAATCGATGATGCAATCAAGTGAGAAAGGAAGAGAAATATGAGCGAAGTGGTCACGGAAATGGAAAAGAGCTACAACGAGAAGATCCTATTCAGCCTGAGTGAATTTAAGGAAAAAAAATATGCAGATATAAGAGTTTACTATGAAGATGATGAAGGGGAATGGAAGCCGACCAAGAAAGGTGTCACCATCACCTTGGACCGCTTTGCTGAATTCAAAGAGCACCTGGCCAAATTGGAAGAGTTTCTGATTGCCGGGGGTCACCTGGAGCAGGAATAATGCCGAAGTTCGATCATCTGATTGGGGATTGGGGATTTGTGATTGGGGATTTGTGATTTGTGAATGGGGAATGGGGAATGGGGAATGGGGAATGGGGAATTTAAGGTCGTATAATATATATTATGTAAACTTTTATGCTGAATCCCAAATCACCAATCCCCAATCACCAATCACAAATCCCAAATCCCAAATCACCAATCCCCAATGCCTCACATCTTGTACTTCCCGAGATCTTCGGGATTGAGGTTCTCCAGCCATTTCTTCACATCTTCGGGGTCCAGGTTTTCCTTATCCAAGGTGAGATTACGGCTGTTGCTGATGACGTCCTCGGTCACATAGATGGGTGAGTCGGTCCTGAGCGCTAGTGCGATGGCGTCACTGGGACGGCTGTCGATGACGATTTGCTCGCCGTCCAGCTGGACGTGAATCAGAGCGTAGAAGGTATTTTCCTTCAGGTCGGCCACGACGATCTTCTCCACCTCGGCATTCAACTGCAGAAGCACGTTCTTGAGCAGATCGTGGGTCATGGGACGGGGTGTGTCGATTCTCTCGATTTGCAGGGCGATTGCGTTGGCTTCAAAAATCCCCACCCAGATGGGCAGCAGCGTGTTCTTCTCTACATCTTGCAGAATCACAATAGGAGAGTTGGTGATTGGGTCCATCATGAGACCCTTGATCTTGAATTCCCGTTCCATATTAAACCTCCTGCTTTCAGGCGCAAACGGATGAAGCCTGCTCCACGCGTCTACCCATCAAGCTGTTAGGTCCGACATCGGTGATGGCGACCTGTGTAAACTGTCCGGCGGATTCTGAGCCTGGAAAATTGACGATCTTGTTGCTCGCGGTCCGGCCATAGCGTTGCACGCCGTCCCGGGCGGTCCCTTCTACCAGAACCTCAAATTCCCGGCCCAAATAGCGCTGCCGGTGCAGTTTGAGTTGGATCCCCTTTTGCAATCGCTGCAGCATCATCAGGCGGCGGGTTTTTTCCTCTTCGGGGACGTCGTCCTCCCAGGGCTGGGATTCCGTATAGGGGCGTGGCGAGTATTTGAAGGAGAACATCGATTCGAATTCGATTTGCTCGACCAGGCTGAGCGTCTGCTCGAAGTCGGCCTCGCTCTCACCGGGAAAGCCGACAATTACGTCGGTGGAAAAGGTGATGGGACGGCCGCAGTTGACGAACTTCTCCGCCAGCGCCAGGTAGCGCGCGCGCGTGTACTGGCGCCGCATCCTTTTCAGGATGGGATCGGAGCCCGACTGCACGGGGAGATGGACTTGATTGCAGATATTGTCAAATTCTCCGATCACTGAGATCGTGTCATCATCGAAATCGCGCGGATGGGGCGAGGTGAATCGAATGCGGCGCAGCCCCGGAGTGATAGCGATCCAGGCCAGCAGGTCGGCGAATTTGAAGCGCCGCTTACGGGGGTCTTTGTAACTGTTGACCGTCTGCCCGAGCAACAGGACTTCCACAAAGCCTCGTTCCACCGCTCTTTTTACCTCTTCGACGATAGCCGCTGCCGGACGGTTGCGCTCTTTGCCACGCGTGTAGGGGACGATACAGAAGCTGCAGTGTTTATTGCAGCCTTCCATAATGGTGATATTAGCTCGAAATCCGTTCCGGCGCAGAACCGGCTCGATTTCCACGGGCGCCGGGTCCTGCAGGAACTCGGTCACCACTCGGGCTGAGGAGCGGACGCGCTGCATCTCCAGATGGTCCAGAAGATCGGGAATGGCGTGGTACATGTGGGTGCCTACCACCAGATCGACATGAGGCGCCCTGTTCACCATCTCTTCGCCTTCCTGCTGGGCGAGGCATCCCACTACTCCGATCATGAACTCGGGACTCGACTGCTTGCGGGCCTTGAATTCTCCGAGACGGCTGTATACCTTTTGTGCGGCCTTCTCGCGGACGCTGCAGGTGTTCAGGATGAAAAGATCGGCTTCTTGTGCGTTGTGAACGGGGACCATACCGCGATGAGCCAGCAGCCCCGCGATTTTCTCGGAGTCATGTTCGTTCATCTGACAGCCCAAGGTCTCGATAAAAAAACGTTTCGCCACTACGGTCATTCTAGCGGAATGCGTCCGGATAGTTCAAAGTTCCAAGTTCCAAGTTCCAAGTTCCAAGTTCCAAGGTGAAGGGTTCGCGGTGAGGCTAAGCTGGATTTGCCACGCACTATGCACTTGGAACTGCGAACTTGGAACTTGGAACTTTGAGCAACTCCCGGGCCTGCTTTCTCGTCGTGGCGGTCACGCGCTCTCCGGCCATCATGCGGGAGATCTCTTCGATGCGGGCCGCGTTTTCGAGAAGCCGCAGCTCTATAACGGTTCTCTCTGCGCGAACTTTCTTGTCCACGTGGAAGTGATGTTTGGCATAGCACGCCAGTTGTGGAAGATGAGTCACGCAGAACACCTGGTGCTGGCCGGCCAGGCGCGCCAGCTTTTCACCCACGCTGGAAGCCACGCGGCCTCCGATGCCGCTGTCTACCTCATCGAAGACCAGCGTTTTCGGATAGTCCTCCAGGGTAAGAATGGACTTTAAGGCCAGAATGATCCTCGACAGCTCGCCTCCCGAGGCGATTCTGGCCAGCGGACGGGGAGCTTCGCCGGGGTTGGGGCTGATTAAAAATTCAGCGCTGTCAATCCCCTGCTCGGTTGGATGCTCCTGATCGGTCTTCAGTTCGACACTGAAGACGCAGTTTTCCATCGCCAACTGAGACAGAGCCAATTCCACCTGACGGCAGAGCGCGCCCACCGATTGCGCCCGCTTTTGAGACAGCCCTCCAGCCAACTCCAAATACTCATGATAAAGCTCCTGCTCCTGCTGGTGCATATCTTCAAGTTGATGCTCGCGCCCCGAGAGGCTGTCCACCTCCTGACAGATACGCTCATAGTAGGCCAGCACCTCAGCCACCGAGCCTCCATATTTGCGGCAGGCCTGCTGGATTTCCGCCAGGCGCTCTTCGACAGCTTCCAGGCGGGTTGGGCTAAATTCGATGTTCTGCCCATAATCTCTGAGTTGGTAGGCGATTTCTTCCAGCTGAAATCGCAGATCGGCACACCTCTCTAAAACAGGTTTGAACTGGTTGTCCAGCTCGGAAAGGTCCTCCACGGCGCGCTGAACTCTCTCCAGAAGTCCGAGCGCCGCTCCCTCTTGCTCGTAGAGCAGTTGATAGCTTTCCTGTGCCCTTTGGCAGCGCTGTTCGGCGCTGGACAGCAGTTGCTTTTCCTCCTGCAATTCCACTTCCAGCCCCGGCCTGAGCTGAAGCTTTGCAATATCCTCCAATTGAAATTGCAGCGTGTCCAGCCGTTGAAGCTGTTCACGCTCAGCAGCCTGCATTTGCTGCCGTAAAGCTCTTATTTCACGCCACTTTAAAAACACTTCTTTAATCTTATTGAGGAGATCGTGGTTTTGGCCAAAAGCGTCTAGAAAGTCCAGATGAACGCCAGGCTGAAGGAGCGCCTGCTGATCGTACTGGCCGTGAATATCGGCCAGGAGGGCTCCGATTTCGGAAAGGAAGCCCTGCGTGCTCAGGGTGCCGTTGATAAAGACCTTGTTGGACCCGGCAGTTGAGATTTCACGCCGTATGATGAGCTGGTTGTCCTCGAGATCCACGCCCCCTTCGAGGAGACGAATGTATGCCGGATGGCTGGTGGCGATCTCAAAAATGCCTTCCACGCGAGCTTTTTCAAATCCCTGGCGGATCGTCTCCTGGGAGGCTCTGCTTCCGACCAGCAGGCCGACTGCATCCACCAGAATCGACTTGCCTGATCCCGTCTCCCCTGTGATCAGGTTCAAGCCCGATTGAAACTCGACTTCCAGGCGGTCGATCAAGGCGAAGTTTTCAATCGATAAAAATTTGAGCATGAACTTTCTGACCCTTGCGGCATCCAAATATGCGCCAGGATGTCTGGGTAGCCAATTATTATAGGGCGGAGCGATGACAACAATTATGAATCCTTTTTTACTCCAGGGCACATTCGCCAGCTTCTGGCAGCTCATCGCCAACAGTGGACCCGTCGCCCAGTCGGTTTATGTAGTCCTGGCATTTTTCTCCATACTTTCCTGGGCGATCATCTTGAGGAAGGTACGGTCTTACCGCCAAGTGGAGAACCAGTCTGAGCAGTTTTACGATGACTTTCGGCGCGGTTCCAGCCTTTCCGAGATTTATCGGGACTGTGACCATTACCCCATGTCGCCGCTGGCCGGGATCTATAAGAAGGGTTATGAGGAATTGAATCACTGGGTTAAAGCCGGGGAGGCCGCACAGAAGGCTCCCACGGAGCGTCCTGGAGGGATCGGAAAGGGGTTGAATGGGTTGGAGCGGACCCTGAACAAGGCCGCCATGTCGGAAATGATGACCCTGGAGCGCTCGCTCAACTGGCTGGCTACCACGGGCGCCGTGACTCCGTTTATTGGCCTTTTTGGCACAGTCGTCGGCATCATCAACGCCTTCCAGGGCCTGGGACAGGGTGCGGCTACTACCATTCAGGCCGTGGCCCCGGGTATCAGCGAAGCATTGGTGGCCACTGCATTCGGACTTTTCGCCGCGATTCCGGCCGTCATCGCTTACAATCATTTCATCAATCGTCTCAAGATCTTCGGCGCTGAGATGGATGATTTCTCGGCCGAACTGCTAAACTTAATCGAGCGGAGCTTTAGCTGATACCTCACTCACACTGCCGCAGCAATGCTTATGCTGTTTAATACGGGCAAGACGCAACCCAGTTTGTCGGAAATCAATGTGACCCCGCTGGTGGACGTGGTGCTGGTTCTTCTGATTATTTTTATGGTGACGGCGCCCATCCTTCAGACCGGCATCGAAGTGAATTTGCCCCAGACCCGGACGGTGGCCGACGTCAATCCGGAGCAGCGGGCGGTCGTGACGATCAGCCGCGATGATGTGCTCTATTACCGCTCCAACCCCGTCAATTTCAATGAGTTAGGCGCTCTGTTGCGCGAAGAGATCGGCGACAGCGGCCGCCCGATTTTCTTGCAGGCCGATGAGGACGTGCGTTGGAAAACAATGGCCGCCGTGATTGATGAAATTCGGGTTTCGGGTTATGAGGTGATCAGCCTGGTTACCAAACCTCATCAGGACCGCAGCAGATAGCCATGCCCAGGGAAATTCTCACCTCGCATGTTTCGAAAGAGAACCTGAGAGGGTCTCTGCTCTTTTCGCTGCTGGGGCATGTGCTGCTGCTGGCTTTCTTTTTCTTTGCTTTGGAGTTGCTGCCCGAGGGCGAGCCGATTGTGCTGGGCACGGGCGCCGGGGGCGGCCAGGGAGAGGATGTCCTGACCGTCGGATTGACAGCTGAACTGAGCGCAGGAGCCGGGATGTACAAACCCAGCCTGACGCCTCAACCGAAGGTGGTTCCTCCGCCGCCGCCGGAAAAGGAGGAGCCCGCGCCTCCGCCCGAACCGGATAAAACCGTTTTCCTGGAAGAGTCCAAACAGCTCCGCCCAAAAGAGGTTGAGAAAAAGCCTGAGAAAACTGAAGCCAACACACCACTGGAAAAGCCGAAATCTCAGCCGCCACAGATTTCTTCTCGAAGCGAGGAGAAGCCGGCCGAGCCTGCCCGGGGACAGATCCCCACGCGGCCGGAGCCGGGCGCCGGCGGTCCGGGAGGCCGGGCGGCAGGCTCAGGAGGCGGCTTTGGACCGGGCAGCGGCGTCCAACTGGGCTCTGGAACCGGAGAGGGCATTTTCGACTCCTGGTATGCCCGGCAGGTGGAACGGCGTATTGGAGAGAACTGGCTGAAAGGACTCATGGGTGAGCTGAAGCGCACGGTTCAAACCGTCATCAGCTTCGAAATTCGCCCCGACGGTAGGATCGAAGGGATTCAGATCGAGAAGAGCAGCGGTATCGGCAGTGTGGACCGGGCCGCTCAGCGAGCGGTTGAGGCCAGCAATCCCCTGCCCCCCTTGCCTTATGAGTTTCGCAATCGACGCGTGAAATTTATTGCTCACTTTCAGTATCCACCGCGCTGAAGAAAGGTAGAATCGTTACTATTATGAAGCTTAAGCTGCTTTTTGGCGTTCTAATCCTATCCTCTCTCCCTGTTTCGGGGCAGCAAGTAGAAATCTTCCCGACGGCCACGGAAAGAAAAATCCGGCTGGCGGTGGCCGATTTCAGTCCGCTCAGCTCCACACAGATGGCGGAATCGGCTCTCAAGATTTTCAATGAGGTTCTCTGGCAGGATCTCAAGTTTTCCGCCTTTTTCGAGATGCCTTCCAAAAGCTTTTATCCGCTCAGGCCGGTCCGTGTGCCTCAGGACCTGACCTTCGACAACTGGTCGGGGCCGACGATTGACGCCGAGTATCTGACTTTCGGTAACGCCCGGATTGAAGCCACGGGAACTACAGTGGAAGCCTACCTGTATGACGTAAAGACTCAGGAGCAGGTAGTGGGCAAGCGTTATACCCTCGCTGATGCTTCCCTCATCCGCCGCGTGGCTCACGAGTTCGCCGATCAGGTGGTCTTTCAACTCTCGGCCGGCGCCAGCAAAGGAATAGCGCGGACTCGCCTTGCCTACACCTCAAGGAAGGGAGAGAGCAAGGAAGTTCATGTGATGGATTACGATGGAGCCAACAGCCGCACCATCACGGCCAATGGAGGTCTCAACAAGTTTCCGGAGTGGTTTCCCGATAATTCCAAACTGACCTTTATCACAAATTTGCCGGGATCGGCGCAGTGGCAGCTTTGGATTCAGGAACTGGCAGGCGGCCGCGAGGTCATAGAGGTTCCCTCTTCCTATGTTTCTTCTCCGGCGGTTTCCCCGGACGGTGCGCGCCTGGCCTTTTCAACTCGCGCCCAGGGCGCGCTCGATGCTGATATTTTCGTGTCCGGCTCGAACGGCGCCCGCCGGCGCAATTTGACTAATTATCCCGGTATCGACACTTCTCCCGCCTGGAGTCCCAACGGGCGGCAGATCGCCTTTATTTCCGATCGCTCGGGAACACCACAGCTTTGGATGATGGACGCCGACGGCTCCAACCTGCAGCGGCTGGTCGCCGAGGGAGGACACTGCGACAGTCCCAACTGGTCTCCGGATGGCCGCTGGATCGCTTATTCCTGGCAGGCGCCCAGGCAGTGGAAGCACGATATCTATGTGATCGAAGTAGCCAGCCAGAGGATCTTTCAGGTTACCTCGGGGGGCGGCAGCAACGAACAGCCTCACTGGTCTCCGGACGGAAGGCACATTGCATTTCAGAGCACTCGGGCCTCTTCCAAGCAGATAGCCATCATGAATGCCGACGGAAAAAACTTAAGACAGATTACCAACTATGGTATAAACGAGGCGCCCTCGTGGTCGTCTTATACGGAATAGGTGACGGGTGGCGGGCTTAGTCTGCAGTTGTTGAGACCGCCACCCGCCACCCGTCACCTAATACAATGGAGAACTTTTGATGAAACGTGCTCTTGTGCTGAATCTGGCCTTGCTGGCTGTATTGGCCCTATTCTCTGCCTGCGGTAGAAGAACGCCGGTCGCAACGGCCCCCGCCCCTGGCGGAAGTGCTATTGATGAACCGGCCGATGTGGTCACGCCCGCGCCAACCGTCGAGTTGAACGCTTCGGAAACTTCGATTGAGCGGGGACAGCAGACGACGTTGAACTGGACTTCCAGCAACGCCAGTTCCCTGGTGATCGACAACGGCATCGGCAATGTCGCCGAAATCGGATCGCTGGTGGTGTCGCCTCGCGAATCGGTCACTTATACGGCCACGGCTACCGGCCCTGGAGGCGAGAATCGCGCCAGCACGCGGGTAACTGTCCTGGATGCGCCCACCGACATGGGGATCGATCAGTCCGACATTTACAACCTAAAACAGGCTGTCGAACGCGGACTCGTTCAGCCTGTCTTCTTCGCCTACGATAAGGCTGAGTTGACTGCCGAAGCCCGGCGCACGCTGGAACAAAATGCCCAGACTTTTCGGCGTTTTCCGGGTGCCCGAATCATCGTGGAAGGACACTGCGACGAGCGTGGCACCGAGGAATACAACCTGGCTTTGGGGGACCGGCGCGCTCAGGCCACCCGGAACTACCTGGTTCAGCTCGGCGTGGATGGCGCTCAGCTCGAGACGATCTCTTTCGGCGAAGAGCGGCCTTTTGCGCTCGGTCAGGACGAAGCCGCCTACGCTCAAAACCGCAGAGCCCATTTCTCAGTGCGGGAGTTCTAATTACGCTGGAGATAAAAATGAAGAAGTCTATCCTAAGCGTCATATTGGTCGTTGTGTTATCCCCCACCTGGGCTGTAGCGCAAAAAGAGGAAATTATACGGTTGCAGAGCGATGTCCTTCAGCTTCAAAGCCAAATTCGGCTGCTCCAGAAAACTTTTGACGAAAACAGCGGAGTGATCAAGTCGCTGCTGGAGCAGCTCAATGATCAGGTCGCTCAAAGCCAGTCCACCATGCAGACGCTCAGCCAGTCCCTGCAGACCCAAAAGGCGGACGTGAACACGACCGTGCGCCAGCTTCAGGATGAAATCCAAAACCTCAGCCTGAAGCTGGACGACACGAATAATCGGATTGCCGGCCTGCACCAGAAGATGGAGGAAAACCAGATGCGCGTCGGGACCCTTCGCTCTGTCCCCTGGGCGCAGGATTCCGAAGGAGTCATCGAACCGGATCAGGTCTATCAGGCGGCCTACAACGATTACTTAATGGGAAACCATGAACTGGCGGTCCGTGGCTTTCAGGATTTTCTGACTCAGTATCCCCAGAGCGAATATGCCGACAACGCCCTCTACTATCTCGGTTTTATTCTGCTGGATGGAGGACGTTATGAGACGGCTATCCAGGCTTTCGATCAGGTGATCAACCTCTATCCCAAGGGAGACAAAACTCCCTCCGCCTATTTCAAAAAGGGACTGGCGCTCGGAGAACTACAAAAGCATGAGGAAGCTATTGAGACCTTTCAGAAGCTGGCGGCTCTTTATCCCGACGCTCCGGAAGCGGCTCTGGCCACTCAGGAGCTTCAGAAGTTGGGAGTCGGGCTTTAGAAGTTAAGGCCCGAGGCCTTCTTAAAACGGAATATCGTCGTCAGTAATTCCCACTTCCATTTTCTGGCCGCTTTCTTCTGCGGAGCCGGCGGGAGAGCCGGGACGGTCAGATTCATCACCCCGGCCGCCGTTGAGCATTTGCATGTTTAAGGCGACTACTTCAGTCGTGCGGCGCTTGTTGCCGTCACGGTCGTCCCACTCGCGGGTTTGCAGCCTGCCCTCGATGTAAACGAGGCGTCCCTTGCTCAGGTACTGGGTGCATATTTCACCCAGCTTGCTCCAGGCCACCACCTGATGCCACTCGGTCCTTTCCTTTCGCTCACCGTTGTCGCTCCAGAACTCGTTCGTGGCCAGAGAAAAATTGGCCACCGGCGTTCCAGAGGCGGTGTAGCGCATTTCGGGGTCGCGCCCCAGACGTCCTATCAAAATCACTTTGTTGACCATTTAAACTAAACCTCCAAGTTTTACCTACTATAACGTCCGGGTCTGAAAAAGTTCGAACGCGTCAAAACCGGAACACCCTCCGATTCGTCTCCTGTCCGACGAATTCCATCTGCTGCTGGATGCGCTCTTCCTGGCGATAGAAGACGATTTCGACGTTTTGCCCGGGGCGCTTGTCTTCGATAATGTTGATCAGATCAGCCGCTGAGGTGATCTTCTGTCCGGCCATCGACTCGATCACGTCCCCGCCGATGATCAGGATGGAGTTGCCATAGCGCACGCGGCGGTTGCCCCCTCGCAGACCTGCCTGATCGGCTGAGCTTCCTTCCTCGATCTGCTCGACGAGATAGCCTTGTTCGATCGGCAGATCAAGCGCCTGCGCCAGTTGAGGCGTCAAGCTCCGCCCGTGCACGCCCAGCCAGGGACGGCGCACCGTGCCAAACTCCACCAGATCCGGGATGACCCTCGAAAGAGTACTGACCGGAACGGCAAAGCCGATGCCGGCGCTTTCCCCGGTGCGGGAGAATATGGCGGTGTTGATCCCGACGACTTCTCCGCGGGTATTGAGGAGAGGTCCGCCGCTGTTTCCGGGATTGATCGCCGCATCCGTTTGAATCACCCCATCGATGACCCCATAGCGGCTTTCAAGTGTCCGTCCCAGGGAGGAGATGATCCCCGTGGTCAGCGTCCGCTCCAGGCCAAACGGATTCCCAATGGCCAGCACCTTCTGCCCTACCTTCAACCCATCGCTGTTTCCCAGTTTGATGGGACGCAGCTTTGAATCCGAGACCTCAATTTTAAGCACGGCGATATCGTTGATGGGATCGGCGCCTACAATTTCCGCGTCATACCTTGATTTGTCGGCAAGGGTGACTTCGATCTTCTCGGCATTCTGGATGACATGGTGGTTGGTCACGATATGTCCGTTGTCATCGACGATGAAGCCGCTGCCGACTCCCTCTTTCGGAATCGGCTCGAAAAAGAAGTTATAGTCCAGAGTCGTGCTGGTGACGTTGACCACTCCGGGACTGAAGGCCTGGTAAATCTCAATGTTCATTTGCTCGTCCCGTGTCAGGGAGTTGTCAAAGACCGGCAGCGGAGGTTGAGTGAACTCCGCCTGGGTGGCAGGAGGAGAAGACCACTGAATGGAGAAAATGACCAGCCCTGTTGAGATCAGACTGCTGACCAAAACGATCTTCCAAAAATCGCGAATGTTCATAGCTTTCTATTGTAGCTTTATGCGCATCACTAAAGCATCCTCCGGAGGCTGAGAGTAATAGCCTTTACGGCAGCTAAGGATTTCGAACTTGTTTCCGAGATAGAAGTCAATGGCGCCCCGGTTGCTGGGCCGCACTTCCAGGAAACAGCTCCGGCAGCCTCGCCGGCGGGCGTTCTCGACGGCGTCCTGCAGCAGCCGGCACCCGAGGCCCCGGCCCTGCCACTCGGGATCAACCGCAATCTTCAAAATCTCGGCATCCTCGGCGACAAGCGTCAGGCAAAATCCAATGAGCTGCCGGTTCTCCGAGGAGACCGGGACAAAGCCGATAAAATGAATGTCCTGGCGCTTGAGGAGTCCCTGATAGTCTCCGGCCGGCCAGGCCGGCAGGTTGCAAAGTCGATCCAGAAGCTGAACTTTGGAAATGTCCTCGGGCAGCACATCCCGGATCACGTTCGACTCAACTCCGCATCCGAAGGCCGCACGTAATTGGGAGCCAGCTCGGAGGCCGCCACCATAGCGCCCTGCGCATACTCCTGGTAAGCCAGCCGGCACAGCTCATCCAGGATGCGGTTGTCCGTCTCCAGAATTCGAGCCTGGGGAAAAGCTGCCGCCACTGTGCTTTTGTAGAGATCGGCTCCATCTCCCACGAACAGATAGTCCTGGGAGCCTAAAGTCTTAAGCCAGTCCTGAGGACGCATGACCTGCTCATTTACTTCCGGATGGAGGGTGTGATCTTCTACCCTGTAAACAGCGGCGAAGACCTGCTGGCGGCGCGCGTCAATCATGGGCGCGACCAGGGGATGCATTCGGCTGAAGCGATAGGCCAGGGCCTTGAGGGTAGAGATGCCCACGCAGGGAAGGCCCAGGGTCTGAGAGAGAGCCTTGACAGTGGCCAATCCAATGCGCAGCCCGGTGAAGGAGCCCGGCCCGGTGGCAGCGGACAGGCAGCCGATATCAGCCAGCCGGATCTGATGCTGTCGCAGTAGAAAATCCACCAGTTCGATGAGCATTTCCTGATAGCGCAGCGGCGTCTTGAGCATGATCGTTCCGACCACCTCGCTGTTGCGGCTTAGCGCCACTCCCCCGCTGTTTGTGGCTGTATCGACGGCCAGCATGTACATTTATTTTCATACTCCTTTGCTAGTCTAAGCTGTAATGGAAAACGTCACTCCCATGATGCGCCAGTACCACGAGATGAAGCAAAAATATCCTGATCTGCTGCTCTTGTTCCGACTGGGAGACTTTTACGAAATGTTCTACGAGGACGCAGTTTTGGCCAGCCGAGAACTGGAGATCACGCTGACCTCGCGCAATACGGACCGCAGCGGAAAGCCCATTCCCATGTGCGGTGTCCCCCACCACAGCATGAAGGGCTATCTGTCGCGGCTGATCAAGAAAGGCTTCAAGGTCGCCATTTGCGAGCAGGTAGAAGATCCTCGGGTGGCCAAGGGGATTGTTCGCCGGGAGGTCACGCGGATTGTCACGCCCGGGACAGCCATCGACGACGCGCTGTTGAGTGCCGGAGAAAACAACTTCATGGCCAGTCTGCTGGAAGATGAGGAGCGCGTCGGGGCCGCCTTTCTCGACCTTTCTACCGGTGAGTTCTGGCTGACTGAGTTCAGCGGGGAGGAGGCCTGGGGCCAAATGCAGCAGGAACTGCTGCATTTTCGTCCCAGCGAGTTGGTACTAGCGGAACAGGACGAGACTCGTTTGCTGAGGCGGCTGCCTCAGGAACTGCGTGCCGTCACCACGCCTCAATCCGACTGGACTTTCAACTATGATTACAGCCGGCGCGTCCTGCTCAACCATTTCAAGCTATCCACGCTGGACGGCCTGGGGCTGAACGGGCACAGGGCCGCTATTTCGGCTGCCGGAGCCCTGCTCAACTATGCCCAGCAGACGCAGCGCTCACAGGTGCAGCACATTACACGGCTGAACTTCTATGAGCCGAGTCTGTTTCTAAAGCTGGACGATTCCACGGTGGAGAACCTGGAGTTGGTCCGTGGAAGAGACGGCAACAAGCGCTGGACGCTTCTTTCGACTCTTGATTTTACGCGCACCGGCATGGGGGCGCGCCTGCTGCGCGCCTGGATTCTCAGACCGAGCTTTGAGCTTCAGGAAATCGACCAACGATTGGGCGCCCTGGAAGCGCTTCAGACTTCGGTGGTGGAAATGGACCGGCTGGGCGGGCTTTTGAAAAGAGTTCACGATGTCGAGCGGCTGCTCAGTCGCATCATTTTAGAGACAGCCACTCCACGCGATCTTCTAGCCCTTAGAGATTCTCTCGAGTTACTACCCGAAATCAAGGGCGCCCTGGAGAAGTATGAGGCGCCGTTGCTGCGACCTCCTGCCGATATTCTGGGCGACGTGGTGGGGGTGGTGGGAGAATCGATCAGCCCGGATGCGCCGCTGAGCTTGAGCGACGGTGGCGTCATCCGCTCCGGCTTCCATTCCGAATTGGACGAACTACGCTCCGTTGCCACGTCCGGGAAGTCCTTCATCGCCGGACTGGAGGCCCAGGAAAAGCAGCAGACCGGTATTCAGAGCCTTAAGGTCCGCTACAACAAAGTTTTTGGCTATTTCATTGAAATTACCAAAGCTAACCTCAATTCGGTTCCGGAGCACTATATCCGCAAACAGACGCTGGTTGGCTCGGAGCGTTTTATTACGCCTGAGCTGAAAGAGTATGAAGAGAAGGTTCTCGGAGCCGAAGAGCGCATGCTCGAGATGGAAAAGGGACTTTTCCTGGAGGTGCGGCGGCGGGTCGGCGCAGAAGCTTGCCGCATCCAGGAGGTCGCCCGTTTTCTGGCTCGATTGGACGTTTTGCTGGCCCTGGCTGAGGCGGCCAAGCGCTATCGCTACGTGCGTCCTCAATTGGATCTTTCCGAGGAGTTGCTGATCCGCGAGGGGCGCCATCCCGTGCTCGAGCTGCAGGGCAATGAGGAGCCGTTTACGCCCAACGACCTGTACTGCAACAGCAGCAGCGAACAGCTCTTGATCCTCACGGGTCCCAACATGGGCGGAAAATCGACCTATCTGCGCCAGAATGCTCTGATTGTGATTATGGCTCAGATCGGCTCCTTCGTTCCGGCCCAGGAGGCGCGGGTCGGGTTGGTGGATCGCATCTTTACCCGCGTGGGGGCCAGCGACAATCTGGCCCGGGGACGCTCCACGTTCATGGTGGAGATGGTCGAGACCGCCAACATCTTAAATACGGCCACTTCGCGCAGCCTGATCCTGCTCGATGAGGTGGGCCGGGGCACCGCCACATTCGATGGGCTCTCTATCGCCTGGTCGGTGGCGGAATTCCTGCACGAGGAGCCGTCACGCAAGGCGCGCACCCTCTTTGCCACGCATTATCAGGAGCTGACCAAGCTCGCCGATCTCTACGCCGGCGTTAAGAATTTTTGTGTCACCGTGCGCGAGTCAGGCAACGACATCATTTTCTTTCACCGCGTGATGCCCGGCGTGGCCAGCAAAAGCTACGGTATCGAAGTGGCCCGCCTGGCCGGACTTCCCAGCGAGGTTGTGACGCGCGCCCGCGAAGTCTTGAGCCGCCTGGAAAAGAAACAAATAACCCTCTCCGGCCGGTCCGGCACTCACCTCACCCGAGAGGTGGTTGACGAGCTGCAGAAGGCGCTCTTCTGACGTGCCGACCGTACTGCGGATTGGGCCTTATATGACCGCTGACCTGCCGGCGGCTGACCATCTTCGAAGGAGTCAGCGGTCAGTAGGCGAGCGCAGTAAGCCGGAGTCAGTGGTTAGCTCTTAGTAGACGCATGAAGCCGGGTTCTTACCTTTTTCTTTTCCTCCTCGCTCTCCCTTTCTTCGTGGCGCTGGATGAGTCGGCGCTGTGGGATTCCAATGAGGCCTTCTACGCGCAGACGCCGCGGGAGATGGTGGAGCGGGGGGAGTGGGTGGTGCCCTATTTTAACGGCGAGCCGCGACTGAATAAGCCGCCGCTGTCCTACTGGATCGTAGCGGCCTTCTATAAGCTTTTTTCTATTTCGATCTTTTGGGAACGGCTCCCCATGGCAGCCTTGGCGTACGGATCGGTCCTGGTCCTCTTCCGGATCGGTAAACTTCTTTTCGACGAGCAGGCGGCGCTCTGGGGCGCCGGGATCTTCGCCACCACTTTTCGCTTTCTGATTCTGGCGCGACGCTACTTTATCGAGATCCTGCTCCTTTTTTGCATCCTGGCGGTGATCGCCTGCTTTCTGGCCTGGCTGAAGCGAGGGCGCAAAGGCGATTTTCTGCTTTGTTCTTTGTTTTTGGGACTGGCTTTCCTGGCCAAGGGCCCTGTTATTCTGATCGCCCCGGGTTTTCTTGGTCTGTATCTGGCGCTGACGGGCCGGTTAAAAATTTTGCGCCGGGCTCCCTGGCTGGCCGGATTTCTGATCTTTGGGGCTGTCAGCTCCTTTTGGTTCGTTTTACTGGGAGTGCAGGCCGGCTGGCAGCCGGTGGCCGATTTCTTTCTGGTGGAAAACCTGGGGCGATTTACCTCCGTCGACTTCGGCCCCCGCCGCGGCAGCTTTTACTACGCCGGAGCATTGCTAGGCGATTTCTTCCCCTGGTCGTTTCTTTTCCTGGCGGCCCTGGTGTGGTGGTTTCGCAGGGAAAGACCTGCCGAAAAGGCGGCACAAGATCCTGTCCTCCTGCTCCTGATCTGGATCGGCGCCTACATCCTCGTTTTTTCTCTCTCCTTCAACAAGCAGGAGCACTACATATTGCCCGTCTATCCGGCCGCTTCCCTGCTGGTGGCTCTTTACCTGTGCAAAGCGCGGCCTGCCTCCTGGCTGCTGGCCCTCGCGGGCGCCAGCTCAGCGGCTGCAGCCGTTTTGTTTTTCCTGATCTCCCGACAGTTATTTCCGGAAGAGGCTGGGCTGTGGGTTCTCCCGCTGTTGGCCGCCTTTCTGCCGGTTTTCTTACTTGGCCGCAGGTTTGGAGCTTCCATTCTCCTCCTGGCCTTGCTTTATTTCGCAGCCTTCAACCTTTATCTGGAGCCCATGAGACAGTACCAGCCAGTCCCCTACTTTGCCGACACCATCCGGGACAGAAGCGCACATGACGAAGCCTGCAGGGCCGGGTACTACCGGTACGCCGCACCCAGCCTATCCTTTTATCTGAACCGTCCCATCCTGGCACTCGAGAGGCAGGAACAGGCTGTCGAAGCTCTCAATTCGGAGACGCCCGTCTTCCTGATCGTCCCCGCGGAGGACTTTCCAGCCCTGCAGGAGGCAGTGTCGAAGCCGCTCGAGATTATCGAGTCCCGCCCGAAGCTGAATACGACGGCGCGAACGCTCATCTCCGCGTTGCAGCGCGGTCAGACGGGCCCCGTGGAGTGGGCCCGGCTGCTCTATCTCATCACGAATCAGAAGACCTCTACCGAAACAGAAAGCCGATTCTGAACTCCAGAAGGTGGTAAATGAGTAGGACGTCCCTGTATTTTTTTGTTGTATACTACGTTCCAGCTTGACCGAAGCGACACCCCGAAAATCATCTGAAATCGCCCGCTCTGGCTCAGTGCCGAGGAGAGAGCCGGAGCGGCGCGAGCCGATTGTTTCTCTGGTGATTCCCGTTTTCAACGAGCGGGAGAGCCTGGAATTGCTTTACAAGCAGTTGACCGAAGCCATGCAAGGGACTGAGCTGGCATACGAGGTGCTGTTTATCGATGACGGCAGCCTGGACGGCAGTGCCCGCATCCTGCAAGGGATCGCCGCCCAGGACGAACGAGTGCGCCTGCTCGAGTTCGTCAGGAACTTCGGGCAGACCGCCGCTATCGCCGCCGGATTCGAGCACGCCCGGGGAGAAATCATCATCCCCCTGGATGCCGACTTGCAAAACGATCCGGGGGATATCCCCCGCGTGGTTGCGAAGCTGATGGAAGGCTATGATGTTGTTAGTTGCTGGCGCCGGGAACGCCAGGACCCCTGGCTGACCCGCGTCTTCCCTTCGCGGCTCGCCAACGGGTTGATCGGTTGGATCAGCGGAGTCCATCTTCATGACTACGGCTGCACCTTAAAAGGATATCGCCATGACGTGGTGCAGCACGTGCGGCTTTACGGTGAGATGCACCGCTTCATTCCGATCTTTGCAAGCTGGGCCGGAGCCCGGGTCGGCGAAATTACAGTGCGCCACCACCCGCGCCGCTATGGCCGTTCCAAATACGGAATCTCGCGCACTCTAAAGGTTCTGCTGGATCTGATCACCATCAAATTCCTGGGAAGCTATTCCACCAAGCCGATGTACCTCTTCGGCGGCTTGGGATTTCTCTCCTTTGTGGCCGGCGGGCTGCTCAGCGCGCTGACCCTTTATCAGAAGTTTTTTGAAGCCGTGAAAGCTCATCGAAATCCTCTGCTGCTTCTCTCCATTTTTTGTTTCATCGTAGGCGTCCAGTTCATTCTGTTCGGCCTGGTCGCCGAGCTAATCGTGCGCACCTATCATGAGTCGCAGGGCAAGGCGACCTACATTTTGAAGAGGCCTGACAGCCTGTGGTAAAAGTCCTGAGGGGTCGTGTTAGGGGCGCCGAGGGCTCGGATGCAAGGCCCGGCGCCGCCGGCTGCGTTGTTCGTCGTCGACGATGCTGTAGCATCGCCTTCCTCCTCTCGCCGGGCCGGACGACTCCACTTCCCTGGCGCACGGCCCCTCAGGACTTTTACCACAGGCTGCTGAGGCTTGAGGCCTTTCACTCAGCACCGATTCCCAGATAGGTGCGTAATTTCTCTTCGTCGAATTTGGCCTGTGCCTCGCGCTCGCGGCTGAGCAGCGAAATGCCGATGCCGGCTAGAAAAGCTCCGGTCATGGAGATCAAGGCGGGATTGCTGAGAGGAAAAATTGGAGCCGGCTTCTGAAAAACATCCACCCAGACTGTCGGACTCAGGACGATCAGGACGCTCGAGAGCGCCAGTCCCGTGACAATGCTGGCCACCGCCCCGCGTGTGGTAAAGCCTCTCCAGACGATGGACAGCAGCAAGGCTGGAAAATTGGCGCTGGCGGCCACGGCGAAGGCCAGTCCCACCATGAAGGCCACATTTTGGCCCTTGAATAAAATCCCCAGGATGATAGCCGAGGTGCCCAGTATTACGGTAGCCAGCTTGGCCACTCTCACCTCTTCGTTCTCAGCCGACCCGGAGGATACGCGGCCGGCGCGGATGACGCCGACGTAAATATCATGAGAGAGGGCGGAAGCCCCGGCCAGCGTGAGCCCGGCGACCACAGCTAATATCGTGGCGAATGCCACCGCCGCCAGAAAGCCCAGGAAGATGTTGCCGCCCAGCACTTCAGCCAGTAGCGGAGCGGCCATATTGCCGCCCAGGTCAATGCTCAGAATCGCCTCCTGTCCCACCAGGACAGCCGCTCCGAAGCCTATCGTGAAGGTGAGTATGTAGAAGTATCCGATGAAGCCGGTGGCGTAAAAGACCGATTTGCGCGCCTCCTTGGCATTGGGAACGGTATAAAAGCGCATGAGAATGTGGGGAAGTCCGGCCGTCCCGAACATGAGCGCCAGTCCCAGCGAAAAGGCGTCCACAGGATCGCTCACCAGTCCGCCCGGCAGTAGAAACTCCTCACCGTAGCGTTCGGAAGCCAGCCGGAAAAGCGAACCGTAATCGAAGCCAAACTCCACCAGGATCAGAATCACCAGGAGGGTGGCGCCTCCCAGCAGCAGAGCCGCCTTGATGATCTGCACCCAGGTGGTGGCCAGCATTCCTCCGAAAAGCACATAAGCGATCATCAGGGCGCCCACGATCACAATGGCGCTCTCGTAGGGCAACCCGAACATCAGCCTGATCAGCGTTCCCGCTCCCACCATCTGGGCGATCAGGTAGAGCAGAACTGTCACGATGCCTCCGGTGGCGGCCGCTGTCTTAATCGGTCTTTGTCGCAAGCGATAAGCCACCACATCGGCAAAGGTATATTTTCCGAGATTGCGTAGGGGTTCCGCGATCAGGAAGAGAACCACCGGCCAACCGACCAGAAATCCCACCGAATATATCAGGCCGTCGTATCCGCGGGTGGCGACCAGGCCGGCAATTCCCAGAAAGGAAGCGGCGCTCATGTAGTCTCCGGCCAGGGCCAGACCGTTCTGAAATCCAGAAATGCTTCTGCCGGCAGCGTAAAATTCCCTGGCCGTGCGCGAGCGCTTGGCAGCCCAATAGGTGATCGCAAGCGTGGCGGCCACGAAGATCAGGAAGAAGAGAATCGCCGTGGGGTTCGTCTGCCCGATGCTGGTTTCAGGCATGTCTAACCCCTCCCTTTTCCCTAACTCTCTCCACCATCACGTCATATTTGTCGTTGGCCCATTTCACGTAGATACCCGTAAAGAGCCAGGAGGCCAGAATGACGCCGACGCCAAGGGGAATTCCAATCGGGATACTGGACGTGATCTTGTAGGCTAGCAGGTCTCTTCCAAAGGCGATCAGGAAAATGAATCCGTAGTAAACGAGCATCGTCAGAGCAGTCAAGATGAAGGAAATCCGGTCTTTTCGGCGGGTGAGTTCTTGAAAGTCTCCGTCATTGAGCATGCGTTGCCGTTCGTCCATGGCGGGAAATCATACCAGGGGGTGGGCCTACGTCCAAGTTGAGGCGCGAAAGACACGAACAGCACGCGAAATTTCGCGTGCCTTTCGCGCTATTCGCGGCTTGACTTGACCAGACCGCTTGGACAGAATGCTTGCGATGGACCTTTATCAGGAAATCGTACGATTGCGCCGGTCGGGCCGCAAGGCGGCGGTGGCCACGATTATCCGCCGTCTCGGGAGCACTCCGCGCAAGGACAACGCCAAGATGCTGATTTATGACGATGGGAGCAGTCTGGGCTCGGTGGGCGGCGGATGCACCGAGGCCGAGGTATGGCAAAGGGCCCGGCAGGTCATGGACAGCGGGCAGAGCGCTCTGCTGCGCTATGAGCTGACCCAGGAAGATGCCGAACAGGAAGGACTGGTCTGCGGCGGCACGGTGGAAATCTTTCTCGAGCCGATCCTTCCGGACCCGAAGCTCATCATCATGGGCGCCGGACACGTCGGCCAGGCCCTGGCCGGGGCCGCTCACCCCCTGGGCTTTCAGGTGGCTGTCGTGGACGATCGCGAGACCTTCGCCTGCCGTGAGCGCTTTCCCCATGCCCATGAGATCGTCGCCGCTCCCTTTGAGGAAGGCCTGGAGCAGGTCCAGGTGACGGAGAATTCCTTTGTCCTGGTGGTCACGCGCGGCCACAGCCATGACCAGACTGCCCTCGAAAAAGCTATTCAGACCCCGGCTCGCTACGTCGGACTGGTTGGCAGCCGGCGCAAGATCCAAATGATCGTGCAGGATCTATTGGATAAGGGATTTCCGCCGGAGACCTTTTCCCGTCTCTACGCTCCAATTGGCATTGAGATCGGCTCGGAAACTCCCGAGGAGATTGCCGTCAGCGTGATGGCCGAGTTGATCGCGCTGCGCAAAGGGGTTCATCAGAGAAGCGCCAAGCAGGAATTCGTGATGAAGCTCCTGGAGCGACACGAGTCGAGTCAGCTTTCTGTTCCAAAGCACGCATGAATGCTGAGCGCATTCTACGCCGCCATCTGACCGATCTTCTCACCGGCGAAAACGCCCATGTGAATTTTGATGCTGCCACCAGGGAAATTCCCTTTGAGCAACTGGGCGTCAGACCCGCCGGACTTCCCTCTTCCATCTGGCAGCAGGTCGAGCACCTGCGCATCGCCCAGTGGGATATCGTGCGGTTCAGCATCGACTCCCAGCATGTCTCTCCGGATTTCCCTGACGGCTACTGGCCTAGCGCCGCCGGCCCGCCTGACGAAACCGCCTGGCGCCACAGCCGGCATGCCTTCCTCTCCGATCTTCAGATCATGGTCGATTTGGTCAACGATTCCTCCAACGACCTTTACAGCCCCATTCCCCACGGGCAGGGACAAACCATTTTGCGGGAAGCCCTCCTCATCGCCGACCACAACGCCTACCACCTGGGCCAGATCCTCACCCTTCGCCGGCTGCTGGGAATCTGGTAAAAGTTTGTGGAATAATCAGTGACTTATGGCTGGAAGTAAAAAGCTTTTGATTTTTGATTGCGACGGCGTGCTGGTGGACAGCGAGGTCATTTCGATTCGAGTCGAGGTGGAGGAGCTGAATCGTCTGGGCTGTGAGGTCTCCGCGCAGGAATATCTCGATGCCAGCTTGGGCCGGCATGAGGAAGATAGGATTTTCAAGGCTCTGGCCGACGCTCATGGGGTGACGCTCCCGGCCGATTTTCTGGCTCGAACGCGAGCCAAGCTGGACGAGTGCTTTGCCCGGGAGTTGCGTCCAATCGAAGGAGTTGAAGAAAGCCTGCGCCTACTCCCCTTCCCCAAATGCGTGGCCTCCAGCAGCCGCCTGGAACGGCTCAAGCAAGTGCTCAGCATGACTGGACTGGATCGCTACTTCAATGGAAATATTTTCAGCGCTTCCCAGGTAGCAAGGGGGAAGCCTCATCCCGATTTATTCTTGAAGGCCGCCCAGGACATGAACACGGACCCCAAGGATTGCCTGGTCATCGAAGACAGCCCGGTCGGCATCCAGGCCTCATTGGCTGCGGGAATGCAGGCAATCGGTTTCACAGGCGGCGGTCATTGCAACGCCGCCCTGGCGGAAAAACTCCGCCGGGCCGGCTGCCGGAATCTGTTTAGCGATATGAGAGATCTTCCCAAGTTTTGCCACGGATTACACGGAGGACCCAGCAAGATCGGCATCAATCCGTGAAATCCGTGGCTCAATATAGGACCGTCAATGAAAACCGAGCCGTTGATCCGCGTCAGGCCTAAATTCAGACCCGTTCTCCACCCCGAGTTCGTCCCGGCCGTTCTGTGGAATCGTGCCTACCGGGAAGCCGTTGGTGAGAATGGGCGGGGCAGCGATCTGGCAGTGGCCGTAGAGCGGGGAGACGGCACGGTTTCCGTGGTGCACACGCGAATTTTGCCTCATGAGGGAGAGGCCGTCGCTGCCAACCAGTTGTACGTCGAACGCCTGGTGAAATTCCTCCTCTGGCAGAGAGGCGGCTACAAAGTCATCGTGGCCGGGAATTTCGAGCTCGGCGCCTTTATTGCCGGCATGTACTCGGCACAAGGCAAACGCGCCTTCGATCACCAGATTATGGGCGAAAGGATCTACAGCCGTCCCATGACGGTTCAAAGCGTGCCACTCGATAAGGCGCCTGAGGAGAATGAGATCTCCCGCGCCCTGGGCGGGCACCTGGACGGCTGCCGCGTCGGCTTCGATCTGGGTGGCAGTGATCGCAAATGTGCCGCGCTGATTGAGGGAGAGGTCGTGCACAGCGAGGAAGTGGTCTGGGACCCATACTTTAAAGAAGACCCGCAGTGGCACCTGAAAGAAATTAACGATTCTTTGGAACGAGCGGCTGCCAAGCTGCCTCGTGTGGACGCTATCGGCGGAAGCGCAGCCGGCGTTTACGTCAATAACGAGGTGAGGGTCGCTTCTATTTTTCGCGGTGTGCCGCCCGAGCTGTTCGAAGGGCGCGTCCGACCCCTTTTTCTTGAGCTGCAGAAAAAATGGGGCAATGTCCCCTTCGTGGTGGCCAATGACGGCGACGTTACGGCGCTGGCCGGCGCCATGTCGATCAAGGACAATGCCGTGCTGGGTGTGGCCATGGGGACCAGCCTGGCGGCGGGCTATGTCAATTCTCGAGGGCACATTACCAACTGGCTCAATGAGCTGGCTTTTGCGCCCGTCGATTTTCACCCCCAGGCGCCGGTCGATGAGTGGTCCGGGGACGGAGGAGTGGGGGCCCAGTACTTCTCCCAGCAGGCGGTGGGCCGGCTTGTCCCTGTGGCGGGAATCGAGCTTCCTTCAGAGATGCCCCTGCCGGAAAAACTCATTGAAGTCCAGAAATTGGTGGAAGCGGGCGCCGATCGCGCGCCCAAGATTTATGAGACCATCGGTGTATATTTAGGATATGCCGTCGCTCTTTACGCCGAATTTTATGAAGTGCGGCACCTGCTGGTACTGGGGAGGGTTTTGAGCGGCGCCGGAGGCGAGCTCATCGTTGCAACGGCGCGGCAGGTTCTTCTTGGGGAATTTCCCGAGGTGGCGGAGAAAGTCCGGCTGCATATGCCGGGAGAGCAGGAAAAGCGGCTCGGGCAGGCGGTGGCGGCAGCGACGCTACCCGGACTTTAAAGTGCAGGGGTTTTGGGCCAACGAATCACACCAATCACACGAATGAAGGATTGAGGATGAAATTTCAAAGTTCCAAGGCTGATTTTTTCGTCCCCGACGGACTGGAAGAGATCAGTGCCCTGTCGCGTACCACTCACCTGTGCATCGGCGCCCATCAGGACGATATCGAGATCATGGCTTACCACGGCATTGCCGAGTGCTTCCGCCGATCCGATCGCTGGATGAGCGGCGTGATCGTCACGGACGGATCAGGAAGCGCTCGGACCGGCATCTATGGAAACTACAGCGACGAGCAGATGCAGGAAGTCAGGCAGCAGGAGCAACGCAAGGCGGCCGTGATCGGCGAGTATGCAGCGCAGGTGCAACTGGCTTACCCCAGCTCAATCGTCAAAGACAGCAACCAGACCCAGGTGGTGGATGACTTGTTGTCAATTCTTGCAACGGCAAAGCCGGAAGTGCTTTACCTGCACAACCCTGCCGACAAGCACGACACCCATATTGCCGTTCTGGCCCGCTCACTGGCGGCCCTGCGGCGCCTTTCCGCTGAGGAGCGGCCGCGCCAGGTTTACGGCTGTGAAGTGTGGAGGGATCTGGACTGGCTGGTCGATGAAGCCAAAGAAGTGCTGCCTGTTTCGGCCTATCCCAATATGGCCACGGCGCTCGTGGGGGTTTTCGACTCCCAAATCAGCGGCGGAAAGCGCTATGATTTGGCCACCTCGGGCCGGCGACTGGCCAACGCCACCTATTTTGCTTCCCACGCTACCGACCAGGAATCAGCGCTCACCTTTGCCCTCGACCTGACTCCGCTGATTCGCGATGACCAGCTCTCGCTGAGCGACTTCACCCTGCGCCTGATCGATCGGTTCAAAGACGACGTCGAAAGCCGCATCCAGCGGCTGAGCTGAGGCGGATCAGGTAAAATATCCGTTCATGAGAACACTAATCCTCCTATTGGCCTTGCCGCTGGTCTTGCAGGCGGCCCCCCAAACCCAAGACGAAGCCCCCCGAGAGCTATGGAAACTTTTCGAAGAAGAGTGGGAATACCGGCTGAAGGAAAGCCCCATTTTTGCTTCCAGCCTGGGAGATAAGCGTTACAACGATCGCTGGCCCGACATCAGCCTGGCCGCTTTCGAGCGCCGGCATCGGCATGATCGGGAAGTTCTGGAAAAGCTGAAAAAGATCGATTACGAAAGCCTTTCCGCGGCCGACCAACTCAATTATCGGCTCTTTCAGGACAGCCGGGAAATGGAAGTGGAAGGTTTTCAGTATCGCGGCTACCTGATCCCGCTGGATCAGCGCGGAGGGGTTCAGACGGACAATGAGGTAGCCGATTACATCAGCTTTTCTCGAGTGACTGATTATGAGGACTGGGTGGCTCGGCTCCAGTCGTTCCCCGGCTACATGGACCAGACGATCGTCCTCATGAAAGAGGGCATCCGCCTGGGGATGCTCCACCCCAGCGTGATCATGGAGCGGGTCCCTGATCAGATTGACTCGCAAATCGTGGAAGATCCAACCGCCAGTCCGTTCTTCAAGCCCTTTGAGAGCCTGAGTATCCCAAACATCACTGAAGCCGAGAGAGACCGTCTCATCGCCGAGGCTCGCCAGGCTATTTCGCAACAGGTCGTACCCGCTTTTAAAGAATTCTCGAAATTTTTTCAGGAAGAATATCTAACTGCTTCTTATGACCAAGTGGGAGCCTGGCAGCGGCCTCAGGGCCGGCAGATGTACGCTTACCTGACCCGCGCCTTCACCACGACGGACCTCACTCCCGAGCAAATCCACCAGATTGGGCAAAACGAGGTCCGGCGCATTCGCGGCCAGATGGAGAAGATTATCCGGCAGGTCGACTTTCAGGGAAGCTTTGACGAATTTCTGCATTTCCTTCGCACCGATCCGCGCTTTTATTACGAGACTCCCGAGGAGTTGCTGGAAGCCTATCGAGCCATCAGCAAGCGTATCGACCCGACGCTGGTCAGGCTTTTTGGAAAGCTGCCCCGCATGCCTTACGGCGTCCAACCGATTCCCGACAACATCGCACCCGATACCACCACGGCTTACTACCGTCCGCCGTCCGCCGACGGTTCGCGGGCGGGCACTTATTTTGTCAATCTCTACCAGCCCGAGACCCGGCCCAAGTACGAAATGGAAGCGCTTTCGGTCCATGAAGCGGTCCCCGGACACCACCTTCAGATCGCGCTGGCTATGGAATTGAGCAACTTCCCCAATTTCCGCCGCTATGACGGCTACACGGCTTTTGTTGAAGGGTGGGGACTTTACTCGGAAAGCCTGGGGGAGGAATTGGGGCTCTATCAGGACCCTTACTCCAAATTCGGACAGCTCACCTATGAGATGTGGCGGGCCGTACGTCTGGTGGTGGACACGGGCATGCACCACTTCAAGTGGACACGCCAACAGTCTATCGACTTCTTCAAGAGCAACGCCGCCAAGAGCGAGCAGGACATTGTCAACGAGATCGACCGTTACATTGCCTGGCCCGGACAGGCTCTGGCGTATAAGATGGGTGAGCTCAAGCTCAAGGAACTGCGGGCCCTGGCCGAAAAAGAACTGGGAGAACGCTTCGACATCCGCGCCTTTCATGACACCGTCCTGGGGAACGGGGCGGTACCGCTGGATGTGCTGGAAGCAAAGGTGAAGGAGTGGATGGGGGAAGTGAAACATGAGAAGTGAAACGTGAAACGAGACGAGAAGACTCTTTTCCCTCTGGCAGCCGAGCCCGAAAGCCTCAGGCCTCAGGCCTCGGGCCTCGGGCCTGGTTCCGGCCTCCGGCGGGAACCCCTCGCCGACCGGATGCGGCCGCGCCGTCTGGAGGACATCGTGGGCCAGGATCACCTGCTGGGTGAGGGAAAGATCTTGCGCCAGATCATCCTCTCCGACGAGATTCCCTCGATGATCTTCTGGGGACCTCCCGGAGTGGGTAAGACCACGTTGGCGGAGGTGATTGCGCGCCACACCAAGTCGCACTTTGTCGCCATTAGCGCGGTTTTGTCTGGAATCAAGGAGGTGAAAAAGGTTATTGAGGAGGCGGAATACCAGCGCCGCACTTCCGGCTCCCGCCTGATCCTCTTTGTGGATGAGCTTCACCGCTTCAATAAGGCTCAGCAGGATGCTTTTTTGCCGCATGTGGAAAAGGGCACCATCATTCTGATCGGCGCCACTACGGAGAATCCCTCCTTTGAGGTGATCTCGCCGCTACTCTCGCGCAGCCGGGTCTTTACGCTGCGCGCGCTCAATGATGACCAAGTCCTGATGATCCTGAAACGCGCGCTCTCAGACCAGGAAAACGGACTGGGCGACTGGAACTTGGAAGTGGAGGAGGAAGCCCTCTCCCGCATTTCCCTCTTTGCCAACGGCGATGCGCGCATGGCTCTCAACACTCTGGAGATCGCGGCGCATCTGGCCGTAGGCTCGGATGAGCGGCGGATCAGCCTGGCGGCGATCCAAGAGGCGCTGCAGAAGAAATCCCTGCTTTACGACAAAGCGGGCGAGGAACATTACAACCTGATCTCAGCGCTCCACAAATCGCTGCGCAACAGCGACGCGGACGCCGCGCTCTATTGGCTGGTCCGCATGCTGGAAGCGGGAGAGGACCCGCTCTATATCGCGCGCCGCCTGGTTCGTTTCGCCTCCGAAGACGTGGGAGCAGCCGATCCGGCTGCTCTAAGTCATGCCCTGGCGGCCATGCAGGCGGTGGATTTTATCGGACTCCCCGAGGGGAAGCTGGCGCTGGCTCAACTGGCCGTCTACCTGGCCCAGGCCCCCAAATCCAATGCCGTCTACGAAGCCTACACGCGGGCTCGGCAGGATGTGGAGCGGACGCGCAATGAGCCTGTTCCGCTGCATTTGAGAAACGCCCCAACCGGTCTCATGAAGGAGCTGGGCTATGGAAAAGACTACCGCTACGCCCATGACGAGAAGAAGCGTGTCGCTGATATGGAGTGCCTCCCCGAGAATCTGAAAGGCCGCAGCTATTACCAGCCCACGGAGGAAGGTTTCGAGAAGGCCATCAAAGCGCGCCTGGAGGAAGTTCGAAAGGCGAAGAAGCGGTAAGCACATGGCTTGCAATTATTACGTTTTGGCGTCGAAAGTGGTAGATTAAAAGAGTGTTCCGTACCGTATACCGCCTGCCTTTCACGCTGCTGGGAATACCGGTCCTTTTGGATTTCAGCTTCCTGATCATCCTGCCTTTGCTGGCCTGGGTGATTGGCAACAACGTGGCGCTTTACATCCAGTTGTTTGACCTGCCGGTAAATCCCGGGCCTTTGACCGAAGGCTGGATGCCCTATCTGATCGGCCTGATTGCGGCACTGGGTCTCTTCATCAGCGTGGTCATTCATGAGCTGGGGCACTCGGTTGTCGGAAAGAGCTACGGTCTGAAAATCAAGAACATTACGCTCTGGATCCTGGGCGGAATGGCCCAGTTCGAGAAGATGCCCCACCAGCCAGGGGGTGAGGCCCTGATGGCCATTGCCGGTCCAATCACCAGTTTTCTCATCGCGGGCGCCTGCTGGCTGGCTTTTCAGGCCATTCCGTCCGGCATGGCCGTGCTCCAGTTCGTGTTGGCCTACCTGATGTGGATGAACGTAATTCTGGCGGTCTTCAATCTCATTCCGGCCCTTCCCCTGGACGGAGGCCGCGTCCTTCGCTCTCTGCTGGCTCTGCGCATGCCCTATCTCAAGGCGACCCAGATCTCCGCGGGCGTGAGCAAGCTTCTGGCGGTCGTCCTGGGTATCTTCGCCATCATGAGTTTCAATATTATCCTCATGGCCATCGCGTTTTTCATCTACATGGCCGTGAGCGGAGAGTCCCAACTGGCCATGGTGGCCGAGACTTTAAACGGCATCCGCGTAAAAGACCTGATGACCACTCGAGTCAAAACCGTGCCCCCCGATATGCGCGTGAGCGAGCTGATGAAAAAGATGCTCACGGATCATCACCTCGGATACCCTGTCGTCGATCAGTCGGGGAATCTTGCCGGAATCGTCACCCTGAGCGACGTGCAAAAGCTTGGCGAATCTCACGAGGACCATGGCAATGTGCCCGTAAGCCAGATCATGTCCAGCGATCTCAACACCATCGGCGAGAGAAACACTGCCCTGGAAGCCTTTCATCGCATCAACCAGAATAGCTTCGGACGACTGATCGTCGTCGATTCCTCCGGCCGTCTCATCGGCATCATCAGCAAGACCGACCTGATACGGGCCATCCAGGTCCAGACAGTCGGGTTCTCCCTGGATCAGCCGGTTAAAATAAGCACGAGGCGCGAGGCCTGAGGCCTCTTCTTGCTTTCTCCTTCCGCTGTCGTTATGTTAAAACCGAAATGCAGGTTTTGAACGCGAGTGTAGACCTGGATGCCTTTTTCGCTCATCTGGGTCGGGTCGCTCGCCCGGTGCTGCTGCTCGACTACGACGGAACGTTGGCTCCCTTTCAGGTCGATCGATCTCAGGCTTTTCCCTACCCCGAGGCTCGCGAGCGCGTGGAGAAGATCGTGCAAAGTGGAGCCACTCGCCTGGTTTTAATCAGCGGCCGTTCTACAGCGGATCTGATTCCGCTTTTGAACATCCAGCCGCTTCCGGAGATTTGGGGAACTCACGGCCGTGAGCGGCTTCTGGCGGACGGCAGCTACCAACTCGGGCAGATCCCGGAGAAAGAATCGCAGGCTCTGCAACAGGCCTGCCAATGGGTGCAAAATCAAGGGCTTTCCGATCGCTGTGAAAGCAAGCCGGGATCGACTGCCTTTCACACTCGCGGCATGGATCCGGAGGCGAGCGCGAGCTTAACAGGCAAAGTAAGGAGAAAGTGGTCCGAGATCGCCGGCGCGGGCGATCTCGAGCTTCACGACTTCGATGGAGGAATCGAACTGCGTGTCCCGGGCAAGGAGAAGGGAGATGCTGTCAGCACTATTCTATCGGAGGCTGAAGAGGAGGTGTCGGCCGCTTATCTGGGGGACGATCTGACCGACGAGGATGCCTTTCGAGCTATCGAGGGACGAGGGCTGAGTGTTCTGGTCAGGGGAGATTTTCGCCCCACGGCGGCCGATTTGTGGCTGCAGCCACCCGGAGAACTATTCACGTTTCTTGATAGGTGGATAGAGGCAACTAGAGGTGAATCATGACTTTTTGGCAAAGAGAATTCTTAGAAAATAGTCTTTATCAATGGCTGGCTGCGCTCATTGTTTTTGTGGTGGTGCTGGTGATCCTCAGGGTTTTAAGGCAAGTAGTTGTTCAGCGCCTGCGCGCCTATTCTCAAATCACCGATTCAAATCTCGATGACCTGATTACCGATGTGCTCAGCAAGACCAAGCTCTGGTTCTTTGGGATACTGGCAGTCAAGGCCGCTTCCATCCCCCTCACGATTTCTCCGGAGATCGAACGCATTATCAATCCCGTGGTGGCCGTGGCTGTGTTAGTCCAGATCGGCATCTGGATCAGCGGAATGATTGGCTTCGTAATTTCCCACTACCTGCGCCTGGAGGTGGGCGCTGGGACCGAAAGTGCTGCTTCGAGCGCGGCTCTGACTTTTCTGGGCAGGCTGGTTTTGTGGGCGGTCATCTTCGTCCTGGCCCTGCACAACCTGGGTTTCGAAGTCACCACATTTGTAACCGGACTGGGAATCGGGGGAATTGCCGTAGCTTTAGCCGCCCAGAATATTCTGGGAGATTTGTTTGCTTCCCTTTCCATCCTTTTGGACAAGCCGTTCGTCATCGGAGACTTTATCGTTGTCGGCGAGTTCGTCGGCACCGTCGAAAGGATCGGTTTGAAGACTACCCGCGTGCGCAGCCTGGCTGGAGAACAGCTCATCTTTTCCAACAACGACCTCCTTAATAGCCGCATTCGCAACTTCAAACGCATGTACGAGCGTCGCATCCTCTTTTCAGTCGGCGTGACTTACCAGACTCCATATGAGAAAGTAGAAGCTATACCCTCGATGGTAAAGGAAATTATCGAGGCGCAAGAGCAAGTCCGATTCGACCGCGCCCACTTTAAGCAATATGGAGACTCGGCTCTGATATTTGAAATCGTGTATTACGTTTTACAGCCCGATTACAACGTCTACATGGACACCCAACAAAAGATAAACCTGGAAATCTACCGTCGCTTCGAGCAGCAAGGCATTGAATTCGCCTATCCCACTCAGACGGTGTATCTGACCCATCAGAATCTGGTCTCCCGGGCTGATCTGCCCTCAGGCGAGCATCAATCCATTGAAGAGGGGCAGGCTTCAGGTCGAGGCCTTCAAGCATGACCGCCCAGGAGGTCCCGGGAAACCGGCTGGTCATTGTTTCCAACCGGCTCCCTATCGTTCTGAAGCAAGAGGGCGGAAGCTGGCAGGTCAGCAAGGGCTCGGGAGGACTGGTAACCGCTCTGGCTCCTGTGCTGCGCGACCGGGGAGGGCTATGGATCGGCTGGCCGGGGATCGTAGAAGGCGACGCCGATCTCAATCTCGAGCAGTTGATGGACAATGCCACTCAGGATTCCGGGTATCTGCTCCGACCGGTGATCCTGACTGCCGAGGAAAGGGACAATTTTTACTACGGTTTCGCCAATGAGGTGATCTGGCCGATCTTTCACGATCTGCAGACCATGTGCAACTTCAATCCGGGCTACTGGAAGGCCTATCAGCAGGTCAATCGAAAATTCGCCACTGAAATCGCCCGCCACAGCCGGCCGGATGATTATGTCTGGGTGCATGATTACCACTTGATGAATGTAGCGCAGGAGCTGCGGGAGTTGGGCATTCACTCTGCGGTGGGCTTTTACACTCACATCCCTTTCCCGCCACTGGACATGTTTCTAAAACTTCCCTGGAGACTCGAGATCTTGCGGGCGCTCCTTCAATACGATTTGATTGGAGTGCAGACGATACGCGATCTGCGCAATCTGCTTCAGTGTGTTGAGAAAATCATTCCGGACGCTCGTATCGAAGGTAACGGCCAGGTAGCCTCTGTCCTTTTCGATGGCCGTGAGATCCGCGTGGGGAGCTTTCCCATCAGCATTGATTTCAAAGAGTTTTCCACCCTGGCGCATAGCCAGGAAGTAGGGGAGGAAGCCTGGTATATCCACGAAAATTTTCCCAATCGGAAGATCATCCTGGGCGTGGACAGGCTGGATTACACCAAGGGTATTCCTTACCGGCTGGATGCTTACCGCAGGGCGCTGGAGTGCTATCCCGAATTGCATGAGAAGATCTCGTTAATTCAGATTGTGGTACCCAGCCGGCAGGACATCCCGGAATACCAGGAACTGAAGACCGAAATCGAACAGTCGGTGGGTGAGATCAATGGTGAGTTCACCCGCGGCGACTGGCTGCCGGTCCAGTACATTTTCCGGAGCCTGGAACGCCGCGAATTGCTGGCCTATTATCGAACCGCCGAGATCGCCCTGGTGACTCCTTTGAAGGATGGGATGAACCTGATCGCCAAGGAGTACTGCGCTTCCAAAGTCGATAATAACGGCATCCTGATCCTCAGTGAGTTCGCCGGTGCGGCTTCCCAACTCCAGGATGGAGCCATTCTGGTCAACCCTTATCACATCGAGGGGATGGCTGAAGCCATCCGCCGGGCTTTCTACATGCCGGAACAGGAGCGTAAGCAGCGCATGGAGATCCTGCGAGCCGTTATTCGTGATCAGGACATCTTCTGGTGGGTTGATTCCTTCCTGCGCGCCGCCATCTCCAAAGATCTCGCTCATTTTCCTTTGCAGAAAGACTACGTACCGCAGATTGAAGTGGAATAGATCTGGGGGCCAACGAATCACACGAATCACACGAATGACGCGGATCCTTAATGGCCCGCCTGAACTTGACATCCTCCCCCTTTTTTGCCAAAACAGTGACTTTTGCTAGAGACAAATTAAGGAGATATTTATGGCAACCATCAGTGAAGGAAAATTCAAAGGCATTCAGGCCGTCTCCGACGAACGGGGCATCATTCGAGCAGCCGCTATGGACCAGAGGGGTTCGCTGCAAAAATCCCTGGCCCAGGAAAAGGGAGTGGCGGAGTCCGAGATTACCGACCGGATGATGTCGGAATTCAAGACAGCCGTCATTAAAGTTCTCTCGCCTTATGCCAGCGGTGTCCTCCTGGACCCTGAGTGGGGACTCGAAGCGGCCCGGCAGCGCAGTTCCGGTGTGGGTCTGCTGTTGGCCTACGAGCAGTCGGGTTATGACAATACTCAGCCTGGGCGCATGGCCGTGCTGCTGCCGGACTGGACTGTGCGCCGGTCTATTGAAGCGGGCGCCGACTGCATCAAGCTGCTGCTCTACTACCATCCGGACGAGGACAAGGCCGTTAACGACCAGAAGAAGGCTTTTGTGGAGCGTGTCGGAGTCGAATGCGCCTATTACGACATCCCATTTTTCCTGGAGTTTGTCGGGTACGGTCTCAATGGCGACTCCAAAGGAGTCGAGTACGCCCGCCAGAAACCGCGAATCGTTGCCCAGAGCATGAAGGAGTTCTCCAAGGACATTTACCATGTGGATGTTCTCAAAGTCGAAATTCCGGTGGATCTCCAGTACACCTCAGGCACGAAATCCTTCAAAGGAGGCGACGCGGCCTATTCCAAGGAAGAAGCCAAGGACCTTTACCTTCAGGCTGCGGAAGCGGCCGGGCGGCCCTTCATCTATCTGAGCGCCGGCGTCAGCGACGCACAGTTCAGAGAGAGTCTGGAAGTTGCGGGCGAAGCGGGCGTGAATTATGCCGGTGTGCTTTGCGGCCGGGCCACCTGGAAGGAGGGAATGCCGGTTTACGCCAGACAGGGCGTTTCGGCGCTCGAGGACTGGCTATCCGACCGGGGTGTGAAGAATATCCAGGCGCTCAACGAGGTGCTGGAGCGCGCGCGCTCCTGGCAGGACTTTTACGGCCAGGTGGAAACGGTGGCCCGATAGGCAGTTATTCGGGATCTAGCGCAAGTTTACGGAGCGGTAATTTGAGGCGTTCAATCGTTAGCTCGTAAGCCACTGAGTTCCAAGACATTGCACTCGGGTGCTGATTGGGCGCCCGCTTGGTATTACCCTGTAAAATCTCTATTTTTATGTTGACATTGCTGAATAGGTGTGATATGTATTACCCTATTATACCCAGCTTGATCGAGAAAATTAAAGGGACGGCCCTACCTGTACTGGGTGAGATCGGCCCGAGTGGAAGGCAGACCCCGCATTGTGGAGCAGGTCTACTTAGGGCCTAAAGAGCGGGTTTTGGAGGAGATCAAACACGCCTACAGCCGGGGCGAAGCGCCCGGACCCTCTTCCTTGCGAAAAATCCAGGTCAAAGAGTTCGGGGCTTCCGCCTGGCTCTGGCATTGGGCTCAGAAGTTGGGCTTGGCCGAGATGGTGGACCGGCACGTGCCGGCGGTCGAAGCCAAACGTCGTACCCAACTCTCGGTGGGCCAATACCTGGTGATCGCCACCTTGAATCGAGCCATCGAAGCGCCGAAACCGTTGCTTGTTATGGGCGCAGTCGGACAACTCCATGTGCGCGTGGACATCGACGAAAACGACGCTTGGCGGGTTGGGCCGGCAAATAAGGCGGAGGCGGTCGAGCGTGGAAACAGCAGCCGTCG
>JBOGJG010000167.1:0-1295 GCA_050747825.1 Acidobacteriota bacterium
AGATCGTATTGCTCTCGATTGGCATGTCCAATACGACTCAGGAATTTCAGGTATTCCAGCAGATTGCCGCCAAAGATCCTGAGGTCAATCCGCGCCTGGCGATTGTGGATGGAGCACAGGGAGGACAAGCCGCCGATGCGACTGCTGATCCCGGCGCCAGGTACTGGGAAGTGGTCGAAGAGCGGCTCAGCAGCTTGGGCCTCACTCCGGCGCAGGTGCAGGCAGCCTGGATCAAACAGGCCGTTCGCATGCCCCTGCGACCTTTTCCCGCCGAGGCCAGGAGGCTGAAGGGTTATTTGATTTCCACTTTGCATAATCTGAAGGATCGATTTCCGAACCTGAAGATCACCTATCTCTCCAGCCGGATCTACGCAGGATTTGCGGAAACGCCTTTAAACCCGGAACCTCACGCCTATGAAAGCGGCTTTTCTGTGAAGTGGTTAATCGCTGATCAGCTTGCCGGAAAGCCCGAACTGAACTACGATCCGGCAAAAGGCGCGGTGCGCTCCTCCTGGCTGGCCTGGGGTCCCTACCTCTGGTCGGATGGCGTCAGGGGGCGAAGCGATGGCCTCGTGTATCTTCGAGAAGACTTGGCCTCCGACGGCACTCACCCCTCACCGGCCGGCCGAAAGAAGGTGGCGGCTCAGCTTATGGCCTTTCTCAAGAATGCTCCTACCGGGCGCCCCTGGTTCCTCGAACATCCAGATAAACCTGCCCCTGATAAAGCTAATGTTTCCTATGGACCGCACGAGCGAAACGTGCTGGATTTCTGGCAAGCTGGCTCGAGCAAAACGGCGCCTCTGGTCGTCTACATTCACGGCGGAGGATTTCGCGCGGGCGATAAGTCGAGTATTCGTCCCTCACTAATGAATGCGAATGTTGAATTTTGTCATGGATTTTGGCAATTTGCATGACATTGAAAATCGCCCTGGTCGTTCAGAGGTACGGAGTGGAGGTCGTCGGAGGGGCAGAGCGGCTTGTCCGATTGGTGGCCGAGAAGTTATCTGAGCGCCATCAAATCACGGTCCTCACAACCTGTGCCCTCGATTACAGGACATGGGCCAACCATTTCCCTCCGGGCGAAGAATCGATTCGCGGGACTCGCGTAATCGCTGGCCTGTCAAATCCCGGCGCCACTGGAGGCGGTTCGGTTGGCAATCTCAAAAGCTCTTTACTGGTAGACACGCGATCCTTGATGAGTACCGGTGGATTCTCAAACAGGGTCCGGTTGTTCCAGGCCTGATCGAATATATCAAGGAGAGCCGTCACCAGTTCGATCTCTTTCTCTTCTTTAC
>JBOGJG010000168.1:0-5569 GCA_050747825.1 Acidobacteriota bacterium
AACGTATGGAGGAGATCATGTGTGACTATTCACTGGAAACGTATCGCAGCCGACCGGCGCAACTCGGCGAGAGATATGAGACACATCAGTTCCAGAGCCGCAGCATCGGCTTCATTGCCCCCGGCGACCCTTCAATAGCCGTGTGCATGGCCTGTGACACGAAGCTGAGGCTCGAAGGGATCCCTGAAAGCGTCCAAAGAGCCCACGGCGTGTCGGCAGAGGAAGACGTTACCTTCATCCGATTGGAGAACGGCCCGCACCACGATGGAGTGCGCTTCGCCAACGGTGGGGAAGTGACGCTGCAAGAGCTTGGTCCGAACGTGAAGGGCTATCTCTCTAACGCCCTGTTGTCGCCGGTTTGGATGCGGGAAACAGCCGTATTGGTCTAAACGCGAGGAAAAGGCCGATTGGGACAAAGCTGACGACATAGCCAACCGCCCCGAGGGTATCGCTCTCGAGGACGGGAGCCTGATTTATTGCGCGAGCGCGGGGTTACGTAGCTCACCTGGCCGGGGATTGCTGCATTGCGAGACTAATGGCTCGCTATTCCCGGTGGCGCTCTCGCCTTTAGGGCCTTTAGGGATTCAGGGCCTTCCATTCGACTATATGATTTGGATAGCGGCGGTCGCGGTACGCTTCTGCCCATGTCACCAAGGCAGCAAATTCCTTCTTGTCATGATCCGGGCTGCCGGGCAGGGGTAAGTCAGTCTCCACCCGCAGAAACCCCACATGATGTCTGCCAGGTTCCCAGCGGTACCCTGGCTTAATTGCCATTACATGCTTGGGATATTTCATGGCGCACTCCTCATGCCTTCCTCTATGCATATATGAGGGGCGCGCCATTGCGCCACTGGCTGCCACAATTAAAGAGTGAGGCACTACCCGAGACGACGAATGAAGGACGAGGACGTAGATCAGCGTCACGCCGCCGCCTATCACGTGGCGGGCCAGGCCGTCATGGCGTTCTATCTCGGGGGCTGGGTCAATGACGAAGGGGTAGAGATTGATGAGCGGCGGTACTGCGGCTTATGCTTTCCTTTCGGGCACCGATGCGCAGGCGAAGGAACGCTTCCTGCTGCTATGCGATCTTGCGTGCTGGCGCGCAGAGCACCTATGGCATGGAAAGGGGTCGAGCCGCGATGGCTACCCTGACGAGGAGCTTTTCGCCGTGCTTGAGGACCGTCGGCAAGGCTCGGACGATTACGATGGCGACGATGCGGACGCCGTTGACGCCATGATCAAGATGTCGCCAGCAGCTACCGACGAGGAGCTGGCACAACGCTACACCGACTATTCGGCAGAGTGCTATGCGATCTTGCGCGAGCCCGCTGTGTGGAGCGCCATCGAGCGCGTTGCTGCCAAGCTCATGGAACGCGGCAGACTGAGCGCAACCGAAGCTCTGGAAGCTATCGGCGGCGACGCGGCGAAACTCCACCGGTAGGGCGCCGGTTTTCTCCGCAGGGACCGATTTCCGCGCAGTCCTTACGCCCCGGCTGCTGCTGCGTCACAGACGGGGTTCTGCAAGCGCTCTATGGACTGAGGCCTTCGATACCCTATCTCCAACAACGGACCCGCGCTCTTGATGCGCCCTTCGCATGGTGCCCGCAACTCTGGATCGAAAAATCCCGATCCTGTAGATTTGGGTGATGCTATTCACCATTGAGTTTTTCCGTCTTCGCGAAGAGGACGGAGCGCACGCTACGCTGGATCGGATTACGCAAAGCGGTACCGATCTGGAGAGGGTGAAAGTGAAAGCCCAATCGCTCTTCGAGACATTGAACATGCCACAGAAACCCGATGGCTTGCGGATTTTGGACCAGGATGGGGATGAAGTATTCTTCTGGACCCCGGGTGCCGACGATGCCTAAGGATGGCCCTGACTCGGTCGAGGTTCGCAGCCGGGCCGGCGACGCGCGACAGTTCTCCCCGTCAGCTGCACGCAATTGTGGGCCAATCCGAGAGGTGCTTACTCGGGTTCTGCCGAAGAAGGGCATCGCGCTCGAAATTGGATCCGGTACCGGGGAACACATCATCTGCTTCGCGAAGGCCCTGCCCGGGCTCGTCTGGCTGCCAAGCGATCCAGACTCGGCCTCGCGCGCCAGCATTAAGGCGTGGAGTGCCACCGCAGGGCTCGCCAATGTGCGTGCGCCGGTCGCCATCGACGTGCGCGAAGGGGTATGGGGCGTGGAGGACGACGCACCATTTGACGCGATGATCTCCTTGAATATGGTCCACATCGCGCCTTGGGAGTCAGCGCTCGGGCTCCTTGCCGGTGCGGGGCGGCTCTTGAGGCCGGACGGGGTCCTCGTCTTCTACGGCCCCTTCATGCTGGGCGGGACACACACGGCGGCGTCCAATGCCGCCTTCGACGCAGACCTAAAGAGGCGTGACCCGCGCTGGGGCGTGCGCGACGTAGACGACCTCGTCAGGGAGGGCGCGCTCCGTGGGCTGGAACTGCGCGAGATCGTGAAGATGCCGGCGAACAATCTTTCGCTCGTCTTTGTCAAGTCGACGCCGGCCATCGTAACGTGACATTTCTCGGCGAGGGAGCCTGCGGTAGTTCGTGTTGCTTCAGAAAGCTGGCTACCTTGCTCTTTCCGCTGCGGCGGTGCCGGAGCAGGCTCGCTTCCTGCTCCTGACTTTCCTAGCCTTGGGGAGGCGATTAACGAGTGGAGCTTGCCCATGGCAGCCGCAGGATTATCCAAGCGAGCGTACCCTGTCGGGCCTTCAGTACCTCATCCCCGGCACAGAGATGCGCACACGTCCGAGTCAACCAAACCGGAGTTTCCGAGAGAAGGTGAATGACGCTCTGAACCGCTTTGCGACTGAGCCATTGTAATTATGCAATCCGCACCTTAGATTTTGAACACAGCATCAAGAGAAGGGCTCTGCCCTCGCCAACCTGCTCACCCGGGCAAGGTGGTTTCCCGAAAGGGGATGCGGCCAGTTCGGCAACGAAACGGGTCCGTAGAGAAGCCTCCTCGGTGCTTAGCCGAAGGAGGTTTTGTCATGTTTCGATTAGACTTACCCCTGCCCGCTCTCATCTCAGAGCGTTGCAGAGAGCTCGGCCTCACCAGAAGCGAGCTCGTGCTTCGCTGCGGGTACAATAACATCTCAAAAGGTCTACGCCGGCTCGAGCAGCTCTACATGGGAGACCTGGAGAAGGCGCGCGGGCTCCTCCGCGGATTGCCCAAGGCGCTGATTCTCCCGCCGGAGACTGTTCAACAGGCGATTGATGAAACAATTCAACAGATGGCCGCAGAGGCCGATGCTCGTTGGCGTGCCTCCTTCCGGCCAGCGGCCTATCTGCTTGGAACATCGCAGCGCCCATCTCGCATCTTTGATTTTGGTATCACCGGTGGCGCCGATAGATGGCTGAAGATCCCTCTCGATCTCTCACAGCCGCCGGAAACATACGCCGAGCAAGCTCTGTCAGTGGTTCGGAGAACGCCGGAGGTGGAGTTCTTCGGCCCGACGACCGGATTTATCGTGAATTACACTCCGGACCACGCAGTGCACTTTGACGTGGAGGGTCGGCCTGTCGAGACACTTTCGAGCGCTCATCGCCCTGGTGAGGTCACACTGTCTCTGAGCGGGCGCCAGTTCTCGGCTGAGAGTCTTGGCAGCGCTGTATGGAGCCGAGTGAGGCTCAAGATCTAACTAATTTTCGTCGTGACGCCGATTGATGGCTGAATAGGCGAGATACTGTTCAAGCCGAGAGGGCAAGCGTGGTGAGGTCGCGCCTATGCGGGGGTGAGCCTTCGGAGCGACCGTGCTATCATCGATGTGCCGCGCACAGCACTTTGGTGGAGGGTTTTTCGATGACTGTGTGTATTGCTGCTAATTGCGTGAAGTCCACTTGCGTTGTGGTCGCCTCGGACCGGATGGTGACCTTTGGTCGTATGACCGTTGAGTTCGATCACTGCGAACCAAAAATAGATGTGTTAAGCGATACATGCGTCGCGCTCAGTGCGGGCAATGCAATTATAGCAGATGCGATTCTTTCGGGTGAGCTAACTATAGGCCAATTTGCTTTGATTGATCACTGTGCCGAACATCTTCGGGAGCGATTCGTATCAACCCGCCGCCGCATTGTGACAGAGTGGCTCCTCGAACCGCGAGGCACCACTTTCGATGAGTTTTACAAAGCTGGAGGCATGCAAGGCTTGCCGCCTGAGTTAGCAATGTCTCTCGACGACCAAGCTCGTGAGCTAGACCTACAGACGGACATCCTTCTTGCGGGCATAGACTCCGAAGGGGCGCACATATACACAATCGAGAACCCAGGCCTTTTGGCGCGATGTGATCGGATAGGATATGAAGCCATCGGTAGCGGCGCGCACCACGCAACGATTACTCTGATCCGACAGCATCAAAACAACGCAGTAGGCCTCAACGAAACAGTGTTCAACGTTTATTGTGCAAAACGGATTGCTGAATACGCGCCGGGAGTGGGCACAGCTACGGAGATGCGCGTGATCACAAGGCCCGGTGGAATCCGTTCTTTGAATGGTGATGAACTTAGTCAGCTCTCTGAAATTTTTGACGTGTGGAGTCGACCCAAGACAGACGAGGTGGAAAGGATGTTGAAGGGCCTACCGTATGAACGTCCTCATGAACCAAAGCTCGCCACCACAGGTGCCGCTTAGCTGTTTCACGACCCTCCATGCCCGGAGGTTATTTGAGCATCCGTCCGGGAATTCTTAAGAGTCATTCAAGAGCTCGGGCTCCCAATCCGATATCGTTTTTCGCCCCGTCTCTTCGTCGTGCCCCACATCGTGCTTGTGGCAGCCCGCATTCCCCCTGTCGGGGACAATGATGCCAAGCATTTGGGCGCCCGGCGTTATGGCTACAACGGCGGTTTCAGCGTCACTATAGAGAGTGGTCATAAAACTCCCCCGGTGAGGAAAATCGAGAGTATCTTCTACTGAGCAATCTTGGCTGAAGGTCACCTCAATGCGTTTGTCGGGGGACAGGGTTGAGCTTTCGGCTTCCGACCTCTCTGGCTTCTTGAGTTGCACCCATCTTACAGCACTAGACCTAGCCGTTGCCAAAGGGTTGCGGGGACCGACCACTTGGGTCGATCCTTCGGTCATTGCGCTTCGGGAACGCGGTCTCGACCATGAGCGCCGATACGTTGAGCAGATTATTGCTCAGGGCCTCACATTTGAGGATCTCTCCCATCACACTAATGAGCAGGTTGTTGCCGCTTCTGTCGATGCGATGCGAACAGGCGTCGATGTGATCGTGCAGCCCGGCCTGCGCAACGACCGCTGGTTCGGTCGACCTGATGTTCTTAGGCGCTTCGAGCAGCCTAGCACTCTCGGTGAATGGTCCTATCGTGTCGTTGACACCAAGCTGGCGAAGGAAACGCGCGCCGGCTCGGTCCTACAGCTCTCGCTTTACTCTGAGCTGTTGGATCAAATCCAAGGAATCATCCCCGAGCATTTTGACGTAGTGACACCCGGTCCGCTCGGACCGGTCGTTCACACATTCAGGATCAATGACTTCGCTGCCTATTTTCGGCTCATCCGCAAGAGACTGGAGTCCGTTTCCCTCTACGACCCCA
>JBOGJG010000169.1:0-35085 GCA_050747825.1 Acidobacteriota bacterium
TCTTTAGGTTGTTCCGAATCACTTGGGGAGATACCCGGGCTAACACTCAGCGCAAGTTTTATAGAGATCACCGGTCGTCTGCCGGCGGGCGCGAGCCCGCCGGTAGACGGTCCGGTGCATCGACGGGTTGGGCGTCACCGCTGCGCTGCCGATCCACCTCGGCCGCGGAGCCGGAGGACACGACCGAGAGCCAAGGGCCAACGCGCGAGCAGTAGCTAGATGAAAGACCGCACCGGCGGCGAGCGCATACAACACAAGCGAGTAGGCCTGGAAGAGTGCTGTCCAACCCAAGATGACGGTGACCACCCCGACATACATCGGGTTTCTCGTGTACCGATACAGCCCGCGAACAACCAATCTCTTCGGAGCGTCGATGGGCGCCGGCGTCCCCCGCCCGAAGCTAACTAGCCCTTAATGGGGCACATTTGGGGCCCGCGAATTTTGGAAGGCTGGAAGCTCTGGAAAATTAAGAGCGGGAGACGGGAATCGAACCCGCGACGTCCAGCTTGGGAAGCTGGCATTCTACCGCTGAATTACTCCCGCTCGGAGGCTGTATTTTAGCATTAGAGGAGTGGCATCTTCGAATTTAATTTTGGCGCGGCGGCTATACTGGGGGGATGTTCTCGAGAAGGTCCGAGTATGCTGAGAGCAACAATCGGCTGAGCCGTTTGCTGCACGAACAAAGGGGACGGGGATGCCAGATCCTGGATCTCACGGAATCGAATCCGACCCGCGCGGACTTCAGCTACCCGGATCAAGAGATCCTGGCTGCTCTGGCTGAGCCGGCCTCACTTCTGTACCAGCCGGCTCCCCTCGGGCTGCTGAAGGCTCGGGAAGCTATCGCCGACTACTACGCACAACGAGGAGGACAACAGCAACGCAGCACCGTAAATCCCGAGCATATCCTGCTGACCGCCAGCACCAGTGAAGCCTACTCCTATCTTTTTAAGATCCTCGCCGATCCCGGAGATCAGGTTCTCGTGCCGCAGCCCGGCTACCCACTTTTCGAGTTCCTGGCCCGCGGAGAGTCGGTTGAGGCTCTTCCCTATCGGCTTCTTTACCAGGACGGCTGGCAGATCGACATCGAATCCTTATCCCGGCAAATCAGCCCGAGAAGCCGTGCGCTGGTCTTAATCCATCCCAATAATCCAACCGGCTCCTTTGTAAAGGCCGAGGAATGGACTGTCATTCAAAATCTCTGTGCTCGTCATAATCTGTCCATCATCTGCGATGAGGTTTTTTTCGACTTCCCGCTGGAGAGCAGCCTCAATCCCGTCGATCCCCTCTGCCATTCTCCATTATTCGATTCCGGAGTTCTCATTTTCGTCCTGAATGGACTGTCGAAAATCGTGGGTCTTCCGCAGATGAAGCTGTCCTGGTTGGTTCCCAAAGGGCCTGCGGCAAAAACTCAGGATGCTTTAAGAAGACTTGAAGTCATCTCCGACACTTTCCTGTCAGTTAATACTTTAATTCAGCATGCGACCGCTAAACTATTGCCGCTAAGACGAATATTTCAGCAACAAGTGCGTCAGAGAACAAGCTCGAATCTCGAGTTCCTGCAGGAAATTCTGGAAGGGTCTACCGCGACCGTTTTGAAGGTCGAGGGTGGATGGTACGCCATCATCCGCCTTGCTCAAACACGAACGGAGGAAGAATGGGTGCTTCACCTGCTGGAGCAGTACGACCTTCTCCTGCATCCGGGTTATTTCTATGATTTCTCCCGGGAAGCTTTCGTCGTGGCCAGTCTGATCCCTCCAGAGAAAGCGTTTCGAGAAGGAACCCAGCGGCTGCTCCAGGCGTGCTCAGAACATCTGCGTGCCCCATAGATCATGCAGGTGGATGACGCCCGTGAGTCTTCCTGCGGAGTCGGTGACCATCAGTGAAGTGATCTTGCGCTGCTCGAGAAGGTTAAGAGCGGCTGTGGCCAATTCGTTTTCGCTGATGGTCATCGGATTTTTAGTCATACATTCCCCGGCGCTCCGGGAGAGGATTCGATCGCGGTCGCGCTGCAGCAGCCGTCTCAGGTCGCCATCCGAAATAACACCGAGCAAGCGGCCCTCTTGATCCAGGACACTGGTAACGCCAAGACCCTTGCGGGACATCTCGTAAATCACGTCGTCCATCGATGCATCGGCGGTCACAGCGGGAACTCGATCGCCGCTATGCATTAACTCGCTGACCCGGCACAGGCGCTTACCCAGTTGGCCTCCCGGATGGAGGCGGGCAAAATCCTCCAGGCGAAAGCCTTTCTTTCCTGAGAGCACAATTGCCAGCGCGTCTCCCAGCGCCAGGGCGGCGGTGGTCGAAGCCGTGGGCGCCAGACCGAAAGGGCAGGCTTCCTGGTCCACGCTGACATCCAGGGCCACCTCGGAACCCCGGCCCAGCGTGGAATCCTTATCACCCACCATTGAAATGAGCGGTATGCCCAGCCGCTTGAGCGTCCCCAGAAGCTTTACCAGCTCTTCAGTTTCTCCACCGTTGGAGAGGGCCAAAACAACATCTCCCTGGGCCAGCATGCCGAGGTCCCCATGCAGCGCTTCGGCCGGGTGCAGAAAAAGAGCAGGAGTTCCGGTGCTGGCCATTGTGGCAGCGATCTTGCGGCAGATCAGGCCCGACTTTCCCATGCCGGTAGTCACTACCCGTCCCCGGCAGTTTGCGAGCAGATCAACAGCCCTGTCGAAACCATCGTCCAGGCGGGAGATCAAGGCGGAAATCGCCTCAGACTCAATTTGCAAGACCTTACGAGCGATATCTTTCATAAGAGCAATGCCCTCATCAGGCCCGCTTTACCACCTGGTCGATCTCCTGCAGCTCGAGCAACAGCGGCTTCAGCAGATCGATTTGAAGCGCATTGGGGCCGTCACTGAGCGCCTTTTCGGGCCGATCATGCACTTCCATAAAAAGCCCGTCCACCCCGACGGCGACAGCAGCGCGGGCCAGAAAAGGGATGAACTGTGACTGGCCTCCCGTCGAACTGCCGGCTCCTCCGGGGAGCTGCACGCTGTGAGTGGCATCGAAAACGACTGGAAATCCCAACGATCGAAGGATGGGCAGGGATTTAAAATCAACTACCAGATTGTTGTACCCAAAGGAAACTCCGCGTTCGGTGAGCAAAAGACGGTCCCCGCCGGCTTCCGTGACTTTCTCGATAATGTTTCTCGCGTCCCAGGGCGCCAGAAACTGTCCCTTCTTGATATTCACAACCTTCCCCGTACGTGCGGCAGCGACCACCAGGTCTGTCTGGCGGCAGAGAAAGGCGGGGATCTGGAGAACATCCAATACCTGCGCAGCCGACGCCACCTGCTCGATCCCGTGCACGTCTGAAAGAACCGGAAGATCGTAGTCGTCGCGGACCTGCTGCAGAACTTGCAGACCCTCTTCCAATCCAGGACCACGAAAGGACTGGATTGCGGTCCGGTTCGCTTTGTCATAAGAGGCCTTGAATACAAGTGTCACGCCCACGTCAGAGGCGACCTCCTTGAGACGGTGAGCGAGCTCAAGGCAGTGCTGCCGACTTTCAATGACACAGGGGCCGGCGATCAGAAAGAAGGTTTGATTTCCGCCGAGAGTCCATTGGCGGAGGGTGATCGTACGAGTGCTGGAAAAAGTCATTCGTCACTCGTGTGTTAGCTACCTGCCCACCGTCGCTGACCGGTCACGAGTGACGAGCGACGACTCACGAGTGAGGTCTTTCCGATATTCCAGCGCGGCTCCGATAAAGCTGACAAACAGCGGATGCGGCTTCAGCGGCTTGGATTTAAACTCGGGATGAAACTGACACCCCAGAAACCAGGGATGTTCGGGAAGCTCGATAATTTCCACAAAGTTCTTATCCGGCGAGTTGCCGGAGATTTTCAATCCATAGCTGGTGAGGATCTCCTCATACTCCCGATTGAATTCATAGCGATGGCGGTGGCGTTCTGAGATCTCCCGCTCCTGGTAGGTTTGAAAAGCCATTGAGTCTTCTTCGAGCAGGCAAGGATAAGCCCCGAGTCGCATGGTGCCACCCAGTTCCTCTACTCCCAGCAGCTCGCGCAGTTTGTAAATAACCCGGTGCGGGCTGGCCGGATCAAACTCAGAGCTGTGGGCATTGAGATCGCACACGTTGCGGGCAAACTCAATGACCGCGCACTGCATTCCCAGGCAGATGCCGAAGTAAGGGACCTTATTCACGCGAGCATACTGGATGGCCCGAAGCATCCCCTCTATACCCCGCGTGCCAAAACCTCCGGGCACGAGAATGCAATCGAGATCCTTTAAGCGCTCTTCCCACTCCTCACCCACGAGCGCCTCCGATTCGATCCACCTGAGCCTGGTCCGAGCCCGATGTGCCAGGCCACCATGGAGCAGAGCCTCGCTCAGGCTCTTATAGGAGTCCTCGTATTCCACATACTTTCCGATAATACCGACGGTAACCTCGCGCTCCGGATTCTTAATCGTTTCGACCAGTTGCTCCCATTGAGACAACTCGCAGGAGTTTTCAGGAAGGTTTAGAAGATTGCAAATAAGCAAGTCCAGGTCCTGGGCATGCAGGACAAGGGGCACTTCATAGATGTTTTCCACGTCCTTGGCCGTGATAACCGCCTCAGCCGGCAGGTTGCAGAACAGCGCGATCTTGTCTTTAATCTCCTTGGGAAGAAAGCGGTCGGTCCGACACAGGAGGATGTCCGGCTGAATACCGATTTCCCGCAGTTCCTTGACCGAATGCTGGGTGGGCTTGGTCTTGAGCTCGCCGGCCGCTTCAATATAAGGAACCAGGGTCAAGTGAATAAAGATCGAATTTCCCCTCCCCAGCTCAAGTTTCATCTGTCGGATGGCTTCCAGGAAAGGCAGGCTTTCGATGTCCCCGACCGTGCCTCCGATCTCGACCAGGACCACATCGACTTCGTCGCCCAGCCTCTTGATCGTAGCTTTGATTTCGTTGGTAATATGGGGGATCACTTGAACCGTCTTACCGAGGTAGTCACCACGGCGTTCTTTCTCGATCACGGTTTGATAGATCTTGCCGGTGGTCGAGTTGTTGTCACGGTTCAGCCTGACGGTGGTGAATCGCTCATAGTGGCCTAGGTCCAGATCGGTTTCGGCGCCGTCATCGGTGACAAACACCTCGCCGTGCTGAAAGGGACTCATGGTTCCCGGATCCACATTGATATAGGGGTCCAGCTTCAACAAGGTTACTGTCAGACCCCGAGACTCCAGCAGGCATGCGATCGAGGCCGAGGCCAGCCCTTTCCCTAATGAACTGAGCACTCCGCCGGTTACGAAAATAAATTTGGTCGGCATTCTCTCTCCTTGGGCATATTCTCCAACAGCAGTCTGACACGATCGACGTCGCTGGCGGTGTCCACTCCCAGGCTGTCCACCTGGGCCGTAACAACTCGGATGGCGAACCCGTTTTCCAGAAATCTCAACTGCTCCAGGCTTTCCGTCATCTCCAGTGAGGAGGGTCTCAAGCCAGGCAGATTGGCCAGAAACTGGCGACGATACCCGTAGATTCCCAGATGCTTAAAGAAGACAGCCGGCTGCCTCCTGGCAAAGGGAATCGCATGGCGCGAGAAATAAAGCGCGTCGCCTTCTTGGTTTACGACCACTTTCACGACGTCCGGACTCTCGATTTCCGCACGGTCTGCGATTTCCACGCGGGCGGTCGTTACCTGAACCTGTTCGTCCTCTTCAAAAGGAGTGCACACCTGGTCGATGGTTTCGGGAGAAATGAGAGGTTCGTCTCCCTGGATGTTGATGAAGATCTCGGCCGGGAGTGACTGCGCTACTTCCGCGACCCGGTCCGTTCCGCTGCGATGCTCCGGACTGGTCATCATCACTTTCCCTCCAAAGCTCTGGACGGTCTCATAAATGCGGCGATCGTCGGTGGCAACCACCACCTGGTTCAGGCGTTTGGCCAGACAGGCGCGTTCATAGACCCATTGGATCATCGGTTTACCTGCCATTTCGATGAGAGCTTTGCCTGGGAGTCGCAAGGACGCGTAGCGGGCCGGAATGACGCCAGTATAGCGCATGACCAAGAGTACACGAAAGGCGCCCAAAGTTCAAAGGGTGGGTGGCGGGTGATGACTGAAGGCCGGCGTGTGTCAGATCCAGCGGCTATGCTGGATGTGCGTGTATTGCGATCGGAGCCCACATTTTTTGCTGAGCCCACATTTTTTGCTGCCGGCAGCCGCGACTGTGTGGCTGGGAGCGATCTTTGCGGCGCCTTATGCCCGTGAGCAGGGGCATTGGGCCGCTCCGTTCATTTATTACTTCTTTCACCAGATCTGTCATCAGATTCCGGAGCGAAGTTTTTTCTGGGCCGGTCACAGTCTGGCGGTTTGCCAGCGCTGCCTGGGCCTATACCTGGGATTCTGGATAGGACTGATCTGCATCCCGCTTCTGACTGCTCCGGTGAAATGGCTATTAAAGAACCCGCGCTGCGTGGCCTACTTTTTTGTGCCGCTGGGAATCGACTGGGCGACCGGCGGAACGGCATTTAGCCGCTCTCTGACAGGGCTTCTGGCCGGCTTGCCGGTATCGGTTCTACTTTGGGAGGCGGGGTCAGATCTCGAGACGCTATGATGGACAAACTGGAAAAAATGTGGGTTCCGGCGCTGATTGGGGGAGTCCTCCTGGGGGTCGGCTCGGCCTTACCCATCGTCTACTACCTCAACTGTGCCTGCTGCGGAGTTGTCATCGGCGGCGGCCTGCTGGCCTCTTATCTCTATCTCAAAGACCGGCCAGCCCATTTACCCTCTGCGGATTACGGAGAAGGGGCGCTGCTGGGGTTTCTGACTGGAGTTATCGGAAGCCTTACCTGGACCTTCGTAGCCACTGTCCTGCAATACATTCAGGTCCAGTTAGGCATAACGATGCAGCAATGGTCTGAGGTGGAAGAAGCCCTGAGCGACCCTGAGATACCGCCCATCGTGCGTGAGGTGCTCGAGAGGATGATGGGTGGAGACGGGTTCAATTTCTTGTTCGTGATCACCATGCTGTTCTCAACCTTCATCATCTCGATCATCTTTGCCACGCTGGGTAGCATCCTGGGGGTGGCTCTTTTCCAGAGGCGCCGGCCTCCGCAGTTACCGACGCAGGAGATTGTGCCGCCGCAGCCGCCCACGCCACCGACTCCGCCGCCGCCTCCGGATTAGCTTTTACCGGTAGTCCTTCAGTTTCTCCAAGTGACGGATGTCCTTACCTTCCACCATGAAGACGACCATCTCGGCGATATTTGAACTGTGGTCTCCGATGCGCTCCAGGTACTTGATGATATAGACCAGGTGAGTTGCGCGAGTGATGGTATTCTTGTCCGCCACCATCAACTCGATAAGCTCATTGAGAATTTGATCGTGGTGATCATCCACCAGATCGTCATCGTCGATCACCTGCCGGGCCAAGACGACATCCTGATCCACAAAGGCATTCAGGGCACTCGTCAGCATCTTCTGAGCGGCACTTCCCATGGCGGACAAATGCTGAACGGGACTGAGACTGGGACCATCCATGATGGCCAGCCCATGCTCGGAAATGTCCGCAGACATGTCGCCGATCCTTTCCAGGTCTTTGACGATCTTCAAAGCAGTGGTAATGAAGCGCAGATCACGCGCCACCGGCTGGCGCAGCGCCAGAACGTAAAAGCAAAGGCCGTCGATCTGAATCTCCGTCAGGTCGATTTCAGCATCCCGGCCCATTACGTCCTGGGCCAGCTTGCGATCCTGATTATTGAGGGAGAGAATGGCGTCTCCAATATTCCGCTCAACCTTGGCACCCATCTCCAGGAGTTGTTTCTTTAAGCGATTCAACTCCTCTTCGAATCGACGTTCCATGGAATTATCCGAACCTGCCGGTAATGTAATCTTCCGTTTTTTTCCGAGTTGGATTCGTAAAGATCACCTGCGTTTCTCCGAATTCTACCAATTCTCCGATATAGAAGAAAGCCGTATAGTCACTGACTCGCGCCGCCTGCTGCATGTTGTGGGTGACAATGACGATCGTATACTCGTTCTTCAAACCGTTGATCAACTCTTCGATGCGGGCCGTGGCAATGGGGTCAAGCGCGCTGGCCGGCTCGTCCATGAGCAGGACCTGTGGCTCGATAGCCAGAGCGCGGGCAATGCAGAGGCGCTGCTGCTGTCCGCCGGAGAGATCCAGCGCCGAGCGGTGCAGCGCGTCCTTAACCTCATCCCAAAGAGCGGCGTCTTGCAGGCTCTTTTCAACTCGCTCCTCAATCGACCTTTTATTCTTCCACCCGTTGATTCTCAGCCCGTAGGCGATATTGTCAAAAATGGATTTTGGAAAGGGATTGGACTTTTGAAAAACCATACCCACCTGGCAGCGCAAGGCGACAACATCCATCTTCGGATCGTAGATATCCTGACTGTCCAGCAGAATACTCCCCTGAACACGCGTCCCCGGAATGATGTCGTTCATGCGATTCAGACACCTCAGAAATGTCGATTTTCCGCATCCGGATGGACCGATCAATCCCGTCACCCGGCGCGTGGCGATTGAAAGCGTGATCTTCTTCAAGGCCTGAGCGGCGCCGTAGTAGAAATCAAGCTCCCGAACTTCGATCTTGATTTCCTGATTTTCGATGGCCATCAGCTCTGCCCCTTCTGAAAACGGCTGCGCAGCCAGATCGCAATTGCATTCATCAAAAGCAGCAACGGTAAGAGCACCGAAATGGCAGCAGCCGCGTTGACATGAAAGCCGGCCTGGGGCCTCGATACCCAGTTGAAGATCTGGATCGGCAGAACCGTAAAAGGAGATAGGATATTCTCCGGGACAAAGGCAACGTAAGTCAGGGCGCCGATGGTAATCAGAGGAGCCGTTTCTCCGATCGCCCTGGAGAGCGCCAGAATGGTTCCGGTCAGGATACCCGAGAAGGCCCCTGGCAGGACCTGAAAACGAATGGTCTGCCAGCGTGTAGCGCCGAGAGCATAGGAAGCCTCTCGAATAGAGAACGGCACCGTTCTCAACGCCTCTCGAGAGGCGATGATCACGATGGGCAGGATCAGGAGAGCAAGCGTCAGCGCGCCAGTCATTAAACTCCGACCCAACCCGAACATTCGGGCAAAGATGGCCAATCCCAGCAGCCCGTAGATGATCGACGGCACTCCAGCCAGGTTGGCAATGTTCACGTCAATCAGATTATAGAACGAGGTCGCCAACCGCCCTTCCGAGCTCGAGTACTCCTCCAGATAAATGGCCGCCGCCACTCCGATTGGAAATGCCATTAGCGCGGTTAGAAACATGACATAAATGGTTCCCGCCAGGGCGGGAAAAACTCCAGCCCGCTCAGGAAATCTGGATGGGGCACTGGTCAGGAATTGCCAATCGATCCGTCTAAGTCCCTGGTAAAAAACCTGGATCAGCAAAGTGGCCAGTACGAGCAAGACAACGACCAGAATCAGGATGCAGAGTCCCTTGAAGAGCCTTTCCTCCCAGAGTCTTGCCTTTCGCGAGGGACGAGAAAGCCCGCCGTTCAACGGTACACCTCCCGAAAACGCGAGCGCAGGCGCTGGCTGATCAGGTTGAGGATGAGGGTGCTCACGAAAAGCATCATGCCGACGACGAAGATCGTCTTGTACTCCAGCGTTCCCGTCGGGGTATCTCCCAGGCTCACCTGAACAATGTAGGCGGTCATGGTTTCAACCGGCACCAGGGGATTTACAGTTAAGCGGGGCTGCTGTCCCGCCGCAATGGCGACAATCATGGTCTCGCCGATAGCCCGAGACACGGCCAGGATGAAGGAGGCCGTAATCCCTGAAAAAGCCGCCGGAATCACGATCTTAAAGGAAACCTGAAGATTGGTCGAACCGAGGGCATAAGCGCCTTCACGCAGAGTTCGGGGGACCGCCCTCATGGCATCCTCGCTGAGGGAGGAGACCATGGGCAAGATCATGATTCCCATAACGATTCCCGGAGAGAGAGCATTAAAGCCGGCCAGTCCGGGTATGACAGTCTGCAGGACGGGCGTGACAAAAAGGAGCGCGAAGTAACCGTAAACCACGGTCGGGATGCCCGCCAGGATTTCCAGTATGGGCTTAATGCTCCTGCGGATTGGGGTAGGCGCATATTCACTTAGATAGAGCGCGATGAGCAGGCCCGCAGGAAGGGCGACTGCCATGGCAATCGCCGTGGTCAGAAAGGTCCCGCCTAAAAGAGGCAAAATCCCGAAGTGCTTCTGGGAAAATAGGGGAGTCCACTGAGTCGCGGTGAAAAATTCGAAGATCGAGACCTGCTCAAAGAAACCGATGGTCTCGAATAGAAGAACACCGATGATCCCCAGGGTCGTGAAAATCGACAGGGCAGCACAAAAGAAGAGAAAGAGTTCGATTGCTTTTTCAGGCTTGAGGCCTGAGGCGTGAGGCCTGAGGCTGCTTCGGCTATTCGTTTTATCTCCCGCCATTAGATCTTAAATTTAGGAATTTTGCGGCAGTTCTTTGCTCGTGCAAGGAGAAAGGCTTGCGTCCCTCAGGCCTCCGGCCCTCACGCCTCAGGCCTTGTCTTCAGGCATGACTCCCAGAGCCCGCAAAGAGTTCTCCAACAGGAGGACGTAAGATTCTTCATTGGCCAGCAGACGTTTCAGACGGTCCTTCTCTTTTTCCACCGATTCGTTCTTTTCAGCCAAGAGAGCCTGCTGCCTCAGTTTTTCCTGAAGCTGCCCAGCGTAGACAAGAATCCGCTCATAACGATTCAATAATTCTTCGTACAGCTCGCTATCGACTGCGTCGTGCCATTTCTGGACTTTTCCTTCCTGCACGTTTATACCCCTATGCTTCCACCCATTCATAGGGCAGCTCAACCGTTGCCCCCGGCTGGTCCGCATCCTCAATCAGCCTGAGGGCATCTTTGAGAATCCTCAACTGCAGGGCCGCGTCGTTTACATCGCCCAGCGTAAAGCCAAACGGAAAACGGTAGTGTACGGCTCGCGGCGCCCCCACGTACTCGATGACATCGCGGCATAAGCCTATGCTGACGGTTGCGATGCCACTGGATTCGATCGCTCGCTGTAATACGACCATGCTCTGATGGCTGAGAACCTCACCCGCCGTGAGCACGACCACATTGACCTGATCGCCCTTCAATTGCGCGATTGCTTCATCAACGTACTCCTCAATATCGTTGGGATTGGGCAGGTAGCCCATGAAAGACAGGTGGTGGTCGGCTACGGCGCCTATGAAGCTCTCTTCCTCCAATTCCTGAAGCCGGTTAACAGGGAAAACCACGTTAATATCGGCTTCGGCCCCACGCACATCCAGATACGGATGGGCGATCCACAGCTTCTGATGATCGATCAAATTGGGGATCACCCGAAAGCTCGGGTCCCCTTTCTCCTTGAACCGATACCGCTGCAACTCATTGGTGACCTCTTCGGGCGAGATGCTGAACGGCTTCTGGCCTTTAGCGAACACGCCCGCCGTTGAAACCAGAGCCACGCGCGCGTCCAGAAGCCCGCCTTCGAAGTCGCTCCATGGGATATCCGGGTATTGGCGGAACGGGTATCCCGGGTGTTGGCCGTGGAAATGGTTGATCCAACTGTAATTCTGTCTGAGGGTCTCGAGGCTCTGACTCAGCGGGATCTCAACGGAAGGCTCCTCGGAATACGCATCCTCTTCCGCGTAGCGCTTCGAAGGGGACGATTTTTCTTCAAAGTCTTCTCTCATTCACAACATCCTTTAGTGACAAAAACGGCCATCATGCCCGCAGATATCCTCCTCTTCAATCTGAATTGTCGTGTGATGAATGTCAAATCTCTTGCGCGAAATGGTGCTGAGTTGTTCCAGGACGCTATGGTGACTGGTGGCGCTTTCGACGACTGCATGGCAGGTCATGGCGTGGACTCCCGAGGTGAGGGTCCACACATGCAGGTCGTGCACAGACTCTACGCCGGGGACCGTGCAAAGTTCTTTCTCCATGACCGCTACATTAATGTGAGCGGGAGTGCCTTCCAGGAGCACGGATACCGAATCTCGGACCAGTCTCCAGGCGCTCACCAGAATGAGGCCGCTCACGAAAACGCTGATCAGCGGATCGGCCCAGTACGCCCCCCAAACCAGCATCATAATGCCGGCGCTGATCGCTCCTAACGATCCCAGAATATCCCCCACCACGTGCACAAAGGCTCCGCGAAGATTCAGGCTCTCCTCGTAACTGCCATGCAAGATCTTGGCGCAGACCAGGTTAGAGCCCAATCCTAAAGTCGCAATGACCAGCATCTCGCGGCTTCTGACGTATTCCGGCTCAATAAACCGGCCCCACGAATCATAAAGAATCAACAGAGCAATGACTATCAGCGTAGCTCCATTGATAAGGGCTGCCAGGATCTCCACTCTGAAGTATCCGTAGGTTTTCTCCGGAGTGGCCGGGCGACGGATAAACCAGGCCGCAAAAAGGCTCAGCGCCAGAGCTCCCGCATCCGTCAACATGTGGCCGGCGTCGGCCAGCAGAGCCAAGCTGTTGGTCCACAGCCCCCCCACAAACTCGGTTACCATGAAGACAACCGTAATCGCCAGGGCCAGCTTCAGGGCGCGGATCCCCCGCCCCTGACCATCCTCAAATAATCGATTCTGCAGGAAAGGGTGTGAGGGCCCGCTGTGCTGCTCGCCTGTCATCCGAATTTCCGAGCCTCTTGAGTGTGAAAGAGGTCCGATATGCTTTCAAAGTAACGAATGGCGGCATTCCCGAGTACGAAAGTCCAGACGCCGCCGGCTACTACGGCGATCAGCTTGCGCTGATCCGGAAAGCGCAGGCGCAGCCTGTGAGTGGCCTCGCGTACTCCCAGACCGATTAGAAAAGCGGGAAGCAGCTCTCGTATACGCTCGCGGTTGAGCGCAAAGCCGAAAGCCCTGGCGGTCTTCAGGATCATGGCCGTCTGGATCGCCGTAAGAGGTAAAAGATCGCTCACCGGAATCTTCACGGCGCCTACCAGTCCTGAAGCAAAGGCCGACTGGGTCACAATTCCGTTGCAGATGGTGCGCCGGAATGCAGGGAAATTCTGAATCAGAGGATAAAGCGCTTTGGAATTGGCAGCGACAATCGCTTTCAGGATAGTGTCCACGCTTTCCGGCTGAACAATTGAAGCGGAAAAGACGTTCGTCTTGAGCGTCTGCCTGGCTTGCCGGATGGTATCTCCCGGACGTGATTCCACGAGATCCATCTTGTTTAAAATGACTAGTAGCTGTTTCCCCAGGCTCTGCAAGCGTTTGTACATCTCCACCGTGGAGTCGTTGATGCCATACCTGGCATCCAGCACGAGCAAAATGACGTCCGCATGCTCCAACTCTCGCGGTATCTGATCCCTGCCGAAACCAAGAAACTCCTCGAGTCCCTGCACATCCACCACCGTGAAGATCGGCATAGCCGGCGCGACCTGCTTGCGAACAAAAGACTGCATAAGAGAGGCTTTACCCGTCCTGGCGGTCCCCACGATAGCAATTTTGACCGAGTCTTCGGACCTGATATCTTTCCACTGTACGCGGACCAACTCCAGGACCTTGTGCATGTTGTCACCTTCCGCCGGAAGCGAATCAATGACCTGCTTCAGCCCATACTTCAACTCTTCGGGAACGAGACGCAGAAGCTGATCCAGAAAATCCAGAGCTTCCCGGGAGGTCGTGTGGCGGATATTGGCGAAAACATCAACGCTGCTCATGGGCATAGTTCCCTACTTCATACCGGATCTCACAAAATCCCATTTTACTCCATCGAAAGCAGCGTATATCGGGCCGGTCGTCCTTCAGAGAAACGATCCAGTAACTGACCTCCGGATAGTAGAACTCCTCACAATCGCGCTGCGAAGGACGAGCTTCGGTCCGAGGGTGGGAGTGGTAAATCCCCTGAAACTCCCTGGACTCCTTGCGCAGCTTCTTGAAGAAAGCAAATAATTGTCGCGGTGGAATTGAAAATTCCGTGGGACTACGCCTTTCATTCGTGGTTGGGACAACACCGTCAATTAATTCTCGCACTCCCGTCAAGAGTCCGCAACATTCCAGCGGAAGCTCCCGCCGGGAGTGCCTGATCATTTGGTCAAGAACACGGGAATGAATGTGCAAGGGCATATGCGAGTTTCTTGGTTTTTTGGTTGTTAGTCAAAGAAACTAAGAAACCAAGAAACCATAAACGACCACCGCCAAAGGCCGTGGCTTTAACGCGGGTCGCTGATCGGCTGCTGCTGACCGGCTTCGAGCCGGTCAGTGGTCGGTAGGCGAGCGCAGCGAGCCGAGGTCAGCGGTCAGCTTGTAGGGGCAGAGCCGACGGCACATTACCACCGTCACAGACGGTGGATTTCCACGGGTGACTAAAGCAGGTTAACGGGATCGATGTCAATGGTGATCTTCTTCAGATCTACTTTCGAAGCTTGCAGATCGTCAACGCTCTTTTCTATCACCTGGTGTAATTCCTGCCGGCTGACGGTCTTGATCAGGACCTGAAACCGGTATCGCCTTTTGATCCTTTCGATCGCCGCCGGCGCCGGCCCGAGAACGCGCATGCGCCGTTCATTCGAGTATCGCGCCCGATTCTTAAGCAGGCTTTCCGTCACGGCCTCGGCCGCCCGGTGCGTCTTCTCCCGATTATCTCCCTGGACCAGAAGATTGGCCAGTGCTGTAAAGGGAGGATAGTGAAAGTTGCGTCTAAATCGTATCTCCTGTTCGTAAAAGAGCCGGTAATCCTGGGCACGCGCATGTTTCAAACTGTAATGGTTCGGAAAGTAAGTCTGCACGATCACTTCCCCCGGCCGTTCACCCCTTCCCGAGCGCCCGGCTACCTGAGTCAGAAGCTGAAACGTGCGCTCCGCCGAACGAAAGTCGGGGAGCCGCAGAGACTGATCAGCCGACAGCACTCCCACCAGGGTCACGCTGGGAAAGTCATGCCCTTTCGCAACCATTTGCGTTCCGATCAAAACATCGGTCCGGCCCCGAGCAAATGCGCCCAGAATTCTCTCGAAGCTCCCCTTCCGCTGGACGGCATCCCGGTCCAGACGGTCTACGACGGCTTGCGGGTAAAGCTCCCTTAGAAGCTCCTGGATTTTCTCAGTCCCCTCCCCGATGAAGTAGATGAATCGCTTCTCGCACTCGCGGCACTTTTCCGGAACCGGTCGAGAGTAGCCGCAATAGTGGCAGGAGAGGCGATTTGTCTCCTGGTGAAAAGTCAGGCTGATGCTGCAGTTCCGGCAGGACTCCGTGTGCCCGCAACTGCGGCACAAAAGCGCTGTCGAGTAGCCGCGGCGGTTCAAGAGGATCAGCACCTGTTCCTTGCGGTCCAGACGGTCCTGAATGGCATCTCTGAGCAGATCTGAAAGGACGGCAGCTTTGCCCTTCTTCTGGAACTCGATTCGCATGTCCACGATGTGGACCGTGGGAAGAGAGCGCTGCAGGACTCGTGAGGACAGAGTGAGGCAACTCATACGCTCACTGCTAGTGGCACGGTGAAATGTCTCCAGTTGCGGCGTGGCGCTTCCCAGCACCACCAGCACGTCTTCAAGCTGCCCGCGCTTTACCGCAGTGTCCCGCGCGTGGTAGCGAGGAAGCTCCTCTTGCTTATAGGAGGCGTCGTGCTCCTCATCCACGATGATGATGCCCAGCTTCTGCAGCGGAGCAAACAGGGCCGAACGTGTTCCGACGACCACGCAGGCTGTCCCCTCCCTGATACGCTTCCACTGGTCAAAACGCTGGCCATCGGACAGGGCACTGTGCAGAATCGCTACTTTATCGGCAAACCAGAGCCGGAAATAGTCCGCCGTTTGTGGAGTCAATCCGATTTCCGGGACCAGCATCAAGGCCGATTTGCCACGCTCCAGTGTGACCGCTATAGCGTTGAGGTAGACCTCAGTTTTACCGCTTCCAGTAATCCCGTGCAGAAGAAGAGTGTGGAACCGTGCCTGCTCGAGCTTGGATTCAATGTGCTTGAAAACCGTCCTTTGGTCACCAGTCAGCGAGTGCTTTTTCACCTCTCTTGTGTACTCGGCTGACCAGGAAGAACGGAAGACCTCAATGGGCTTGATGCACACCAGTTGCCTCGAACTCAATGCCTTGAAGAGGGCCCGGCTGCCGCCCTGTTCCCGAATAAATGGCTCAAGCAGGATAGGTAATTCGAGGTTCCGAAGCCCTGCCAGCGTATCCCTCTGCCGCTCCGTCAGTTTTGCCGCCTCAGCCTCGTCCTCGGGCGCCAACTCGACTACGGCCATCTGCGTCCTGACCGGCCAGCCAGCGCTGCGGCGCTGTTGGCCGTTGGCGGCTGTGGTCCGGCTGAGCAGTCCGGGCGGCAGCATCACCCGCAGAGCCTCGCCAGGCGGAGCAAAATAATAGCTGGATATCCAGGATCCCAGTTCCAGCAAAGATTCCGACAGCAGCGGCTCTTCATCAAGCACTTCGTAAATAGGCTTGATTTCGGCGCTCTGGTCCGGTGCGCTCAGAGATCGGACAATAATGCCCGTAACCCGCCTCTTCCCCAGAGGAACGATGACACGCGTCCCGGGCCGAGGCCGCAGGCCGTCGGGAAGGCGGTAGGTGAAGGTCTGGAAAATAGGCAGGGGAAGGGCGACGTCTACTTGCAAAGTTCCAAGTTCCAAGTTCCGAGTTTCAAGTTTCGAGTTCCCAGGCAAGAAATTTCTTAAATTGGAGCTTGACTGGGAACCTGGAACTTGGAACTCACTGATAATACCGGCTTCCCAACTCCTTCAGCCGATCCCGCACGGCCTGCATATCTATCCATACTTCCTTCTTGGCGCTCGGATTGCGCAGGAGGTAGGAGGGATGAAAGGTGGGGACCAGCAGCGTTCCTTTGTAATCGAAGAACTTTCCGCGCATTCGGGAAATCGGGGTCTCGTCCCTGAGCAACGTTTGAGCGGCGTACTTGCCCAGAGCGACGATGATTTTCGGTTGAATGAGATCGATCTGCTTCATGAGAAAGCCGGAGCAGGCGGCCACCTCATCCGGTTCGGGATTGCGGTTCTTGGGTGGCCGGCATTTCAGGATGTTGGCGATGTAGACCTGCTCGCGCCGCAGACCGATGGCTTTGATGATGTTCGTCAGCAACTGCCCGGCCCGGCCCACGAAGGGAATGCCTTGCAGGTCTTCGTCCTCTCCCGGCGCCTCGCCTACGAACATCAGGTCGGCTTCAGGATCTCCAACTCCAAAAACGATGTTAGTCCGCCCCTGGCTCAATTTACAGCGCGTGCAGTCGCCGATTTCGTCGCGAAGAGAGTGCAGGGAAGACCGCTGAGCGCTGACCGCTGAGCGCTGACCACTGACCGCTGACCGCTGACCACTGACCGCCGGCGGCTGACCGCTGAGCGCTGACCGCTGAGCGCTGGCCGCCGGCGGCGGGCTGAGCAGGTTTAGATGCGTGACGCCCAATTCAGAAAAAAACTTCAGGTGCTTGATGATCTCTTCCATGCGTTAGAAAACCTTATCACCTTTCTCTGACGAGCCGTGAAGGCTGAAGTTTCTATATAGAGCGTCTCAGGAATGGGAGCGCTGGCCGCTCCCTGACGGTCGCGGCCCATCTCCACCCCGCCCCGGATAAAAGTCGATTATGGCGTTGCCCTTTGAGACCGTCCCGTCGGAATTCAGTTCGTAAACGCGAATTCATTGAGCAGGTATTCGATATTTCGCCAGCCGGTGACGACCTTTACCTTCAGGTCGAGGTAGACTTTGCGAACGTCCAGGAAGCCCTGAATTTCTTTGCGCGCTTCGGTGCCGATCATTTTGATCATCTTGCCCCCACGGCCGATGACGATCTTCTTCTGCCCGTCCTTCTCCACGATAATGGACGCCGCAATGCGGACAAATCCCCCCTCCCGCTCCGTCTCGTCGAATTCCTCGATCTGAACGGCGGTCGAGTAGGGGAGTTCTTCGCGCGTGTGCGACAGGACCTTCTCACGAATAATTTCCGAAGCGATAAAACGCTCCTGCTGGTCGGTCACGTACTCCGCCGGGTACAGGAAGGGCCCTTCAGGCAGATGTTCGGCAATCTTCTCGATCAGCACACCGACGTTGTCTCCTCTCTCGGCTGACAGGGGAATAATCTCCGCGTATCTGTACTGCTGGTTATAAAAATCAATAATTGGAAGCAACTTACCCTTATTTACAAGATCCACTTTGTTAAGAACCAGGATGGCCGGTTTCTCCGCCTGTTTGACCAGATCAGTGGCGTACTCTTCTCCCTTGCCGTAGCTTTCGGAGGAATCCACCAGGTGAACCACCAAATCGACGTCCCGAAGAACCTCATAGACAATCTCCATCATCCGCTCGTTCAATCGATAACCGGGTCGGTGAATCCCTGGAGTATCCACAAACGCCATCTGCGAATCAGCAGTGGTTCGGATTCCCAGAGCACGGCTGCGCGTCGTTTGGGGCTTGTCACTGACGATTGAAACCTTCTGCCCGATCAGCCGGTTGAGCAGGGTTGATTTTCCGGAATTAGGACGGCCAATAAGGGCGACGAATCCGGATTTAGTCATGAGGCGCCCGATGCCCCGGGTACGGTGTGCTCTTCCCGGTGGCGCAGAGCTAGTTCAATCCGGTCCCAGAGCAGCCTGGCCAGCTCAACTTTGGACATTAAAGGAAGCGATTCTTCCCCTCCCTCGAAATCCTGGATGGAGACCTGATTGACGTCGGCTTCAAATCCCTGTTCTCTGGAAGAAATGTCATTGGCAACAATCAGATCCAGGTTCTTTTCCTGGATTTTCTTTCGAGCATACTGCCGCACGTCCTGGGATTCGGCGGCAAATCCCACCAGAAACTGGCTTTGCTTGCGCCTGCCCAATTCCTTCAGAATGTCCGTTGTACGCTCCAGGCGGAGCGTGGTGGGAGCCTCGCCTTTCTTGACTTTCTGACGGGCGACCTCGGCCGGCGTGAAGTCGGAAACCGCGGCCGCCATCACCACGATATCGGTCTCTCCGAAATGCTCGAACACGACTGACGCCATCTCGAATGCGGACCGGACCCCTACCAGCCGAACTCCGGATGGCGCTTTGAGGTGAGTGGGGCCGGACACCAGGGTTACCAGGCCGCCGCGCCTGGCCGCCTCCTCAGCCAAAGCGTAGCCCATCTTCCCTGAGGATCGGTTGGAAATGTAGCGCACCGGGTCGATGTCCTCGATGGTCGGTCCTGCTGTCACCAGAATCCTCTGACCTGACAGGCTTTGATCACGCCGGATGGCGGTCAAAACGGCCTGTAGAATATCTTCGGGCTCCGCCAGCCGACCCTCTCCTTCTTCCCCGCAGGCCAGATAGCCGGATCCCGGCTCCACGACCGTCACCCCCCGCTCCTGGAGAATTCTCAGATTCTCCAGGGTGGCGGGATGCCGCCACATTTCAACGTTCATCGCCGGGGCTACAACCACGGGGGTTACCGTGGAAAGATAAAGCGTGCTCAGAAAATCATCGGCGATGCCCTGCGCAAATTTGCCGATGACATTGGCTGTGGCAGGGGCCACGAGAAGGAGAGCACTTTCCCGCGCCACTCGAATGTGCTCGATTCGGGTGGATTGGTCCTCAAAAAGTTCCGAGATCACCCGGTTTCCCGAGAGTTTCTCGAGGGTCAGCGGCGTGATGAACTCCCGGGAGCTGCGCGTCATGACGGGCAAGACTTCAAAGCCTTGCTTTTGCAACAGGCGCAGTACCAGGGCCGATTTATAAGCCCCGATACAACCAGTCACCCCCAGGATGATTCTCACAACTTCATTCTTCCTCTTCTTCTTCTTCGTCTTCTTCGAGGATCTCGTATTCAACCAGTCCGCGTTGGACTTCGTTTATGGCGATGAAGGCCGCTTTCCTGGAATGAACGTTGACGTAAAGCGGAGCGCCGTTCTGAATTTGCTTGGCACGCTCGGCGGCCACCAGAATAAATCGAAACTTGCTGTCAAATTCCTTCGGAATTTTATAGATCATTTGTTTTCACCTCGTTTTATGCAACTAACCAAGGCCCGAATTATATGCTCTTTTGCGCCCCGATTAAAAATTCATGCCCTAACAGCCTGTATCTTGACAGGAGGAGTCCAGATACAGGCTGCTAAAGCTCGCCGCAGCAGCACTAGTCTTTAAACGTTTGCAGGATCTGCTCAGCTTGGAACGTGCGGCGGGACAGACCGCAGCGCTTGGCCAGGATGATTGATTTGAGATCTTCCACGGATCGTTCGATATTTTCGTTCACGATCACATACTGATAATGCCTGTAATATTCGATTTCATTGCGGGCGATTCGCAGGCGCCTGCCGATAATGGCTTCATCGTCCAGGCCCCGGCCTTCCAGCCGCTCCTTTAGAATCTCAAATGAAGGCGGAAAGACGAAGACCATGGTGGCCTCGGGCACCAGACGTTTGACTTTGAGGGCGCCCTGCACGTCGATCTCGAGCAGGACGTCATTCCCACAGCTCAGTTCGGATTCCACGAAGGCCCGGCTGGTCGCATAGCAATTGCCGTAAACGTGGGCATATTCCAGAAAAGCATCCTGCTCGATCATTTTTTCAAACTCAGCTTTCGACACGAAGTAATACTCCACGCCGTCCTGCTCTCCCTTGCGCTGCTTGCGGGTAGTGTGGCTCACCGAGAATTTGAGTTGCGGGACCTCCTCCAAAACGCGGCGGGCCAGGCTTGTCTTGCCCGACCCTGATGGAGCGCTGATGACGATCAAGCCGCCCTTACTCGACATTTTGAACCTGCTCGCGCATCTTCTCGATTTCAGCCTTCCCTTCCACGGCGATATCCGATATCTCCGGCAGTACCGCCTTGGAAAGAATCGTATTCATCTCCCGATTCATCTCCTGGCAAAGGAAGTCCAGATTCTTTCCAATCCTCTTTTGATCCGATTCAGCAAGATATTGGCTAAAACGTTCGATATGGCTCTTAAGACGAGTGATTTCCTCCGTGATGCTGGCCCGATCCGAGTAAAACACGACTTCTTGAGCCAGGCGCGTCTGGTCCACTCGGGCGTCCTGACCCATTTCAGCCAGTCTCTGATTCAATTTTTCCCGGACATGGCTGATCATGGCGCTTGCCTGTCCTTGGATTTGAGACAGGTACTTATCTAAGAGCAGAAGACGATCCTGTAAATCAGCTTTCAGAGCTGCTCCCTCGGCAATGCGAGTGGCTACCACTTCGTCTAGAGCCTCCTGGGTCATTTCGAGAATCGTCTCCGGGACTTTGCGTGACGTCCAGTCGAGCTGGCGCGGACCGATGACCCCGGGCAGATTCAAAAGAGCGGCCACATTCAGCTCTCCGCCGACTCCGCGGGCGCGTATCCGCTCCGCCAGGGAGAGATAGTTTTCAACGAGAGCTTCATTGAGCTCGGATTGACTGCTCGACTTAAAAGTGACGTTGATATAAACCTCGGCCCTTCCCCGGCTGAGCCGGGATTGCACTGCTTTGCGCAGGTCAGGTTCGAGCGCGCTCAGTTCCTTGGGCAGCCGTGTGACCACATCAAGATAGCGGCCATTCACGGTTTTGATTTCGATGCCAATATCCACATCCTCGAGCGACCTCTCAGCCTGTCCAAAACCAGTCATGCTTCTCATTTAAGCTCTGACCCCATCCGCAAACTGGAGATCGTAAAGCTTGCGATACACTCCGGATTGTTCCAATAGAGCCTCATGGCCGCCAATTTCGACGATCCGGCCCCGGTCCATGACAACGATGCGGTCGGCCAGACGCACGGTCGAAAGCCGATGTGCAATCACCAGTGTCGTGCAATTCTGCATGAGATTGTAGAGAGCCTCCTGAACCAGGCGCTCCGATTCTGTATCGAGAGCCGAGGTGGCTTCGTCGAGAATCAGAATAGGGGCTTTCTTGAGGATTGCCCGGGCGATGGCAATCCGCTGTCTTTGACCGCCTGAGAGGCGCTGCCCGCGCTCGCCGATCCGGGTATCGTAGCCGTGTGAAAGACTCAGAATAAAGTCGTGAATGAAAGCTGCCTGGGCCGCCTCGACTATCTCGTCCAGAGTGCAATCCTCTCTGCCATAAGCAATATTGTTCTTCACACTGTCGTCAAAAAGGAAGGTCTCCTGAGTCACTACCGCTATCTGGCGGCGCAAAGATCGCAGAGCCACATTCCGGATATCGATTCCATCGATGCTGATCCGGCCCTCATTGACATCGTAGAAGCGAGGAATCAAGCTCGCCAGGCTGGTCTTTCCGGCGCCACTTGGTCCCACCAGGGCGACGATCTCCCGCTTGCGAATACACAGGTCCACCTGATTGAGTACCAGCATGCCGCCCGGATATCCTTTGGGTGAGGCGGCCGTGTCATCTCCCTGGTAATGGAACGACACACCTTCGAAGGCAATTTCCTTTTCGACGGGCGGAAGTTCCCGGACATGGGGCTGGTCCGTGATTTCGACGTGAGTGTCCAGAAGCTGAAAAATGCGCTGCGAGGAAGCAAAGGCTTGCTGGAAGTGCAGGTGGGCTCGAGAGAGCTTTCGAACCGGCTCGTAAAGCCGGAAGAGCGCCGCAATAAACACAACAAAACCCCCGATGGTCAAGCCCCTGCCCATCTCGTAATTGGCATAGATCAAAAAGGGCACAAAGGACACATAGCCGATGAATTCAATCAGCGGCGAGTTGATGGCTGCAATGCGCCCGGCTCTCAAATTGACATGAATAAGCTGGTCGGTCGAATCGTTAAAACGCCGCCGCTCATACTCCTCCATGCCAAAAGCTTTCACGATCCGCTGCCCGGCAATGGTTTCCTGGAGATTGTGGGAAATTTCCTCCAGGTTTTCCTGGCTGCGACGGCTCACCTTGCGGATTCGGCGACCCAGATTAGTGGAAATGAAGAGCACTAACGGGGCGATGAGAAAGGAAAGCAGAGCCAGCTTCCAGTCCGTGTAAAAGACAACACCCAGAAAGAGAACCATCAGCACGACCTGACGCAGGAAATCAGTCAGCGTTCGACTCACGGTTTCCTGAAGCCGCTCGGTATCGGCGATGATGCGGGCCATGAGCTTGCCAGTGGCGTTGCGCGCGTAAAAGGCCAGGGACTGATTGAGCAAATGTGAATAAAGGCTTTTTCTCAAAGCCCCCACAATCTGCTGTCCAGTAAAGCTCATCGAGTATTCCGCAAAGTAGAGAAAGACGCCTTTGCAGAAGGAAAAAACCACCAGGAAAAAGGCAATCTGAGTAAAACTGTCCTGATTCAGGCCGAGATATTCTTGAATGAAGGCAAACTTGTCCTCAGCAGCGCCGCCGGATGGAGTCAGGTGATTGAAAATCGGCGCCAGCAGCATCACGATAAACGCCTCCAATGCGCCGCTGATAACCATCAGGACGAGGGCAAGGATCAACAAATGTAGATTGGGGCGGATGTACGGAAAGAGCCGTCTGAGTTCCGACATTCGGGTCATTGTAGCAGTTTCTTGAGGTTTTTTATCCGTGGTAATCCGTGTAATCCGTGGCCCAAAAGGCACTCCCTGTTCACCACCATCTAAAGAGTGTAAATTAACAGCCCATGATCAAGACCATCGAATGGACCGAGCAGGGCGTCGTCATGATCGATCAGCGGTTGCTCCCCACGCAGGAGGTTTACAACCTTTACAAGAGCGTGGAGGAAGTAGCTGAGGCCATTAAGACTATGGTCATTCGGGGAGCGCCGGCCATTGGAGTGGCGGCTGCCATGGGGATTGCCCTGGGAGTTAAGAATCTCTCTTCCAAGGAGGGGCTGGATGTGGCTTTCGGCTGCATTTGCCGGATCATCCACGAAACCCGCCCCACGGCCCGCAATTTGTTTTGGGCCATTGAGCGCATGACCGCAGTCTTTAATGCTCATCGCGAGGCTGCTCTGGAGCAAGTTCAGAAGGCCCTAGAGGACGAAGCCGTCGAGATTCATCGGGAGGACATCGAGATCAACAGAAAAATCGGCAAGCACGGCCAGCAACTGCTGTCGGAGAAGATGACCGTCCTTACCCATTGCAACGCGGGCGCCCTGGCCACAGCCGGCTACGGGACCGCGCTGGGGGTTATCCGCGCCGCCGTGGAAAGCGGCAAAAATATCCAGGTCTTTGCCGACGAGACCAGGCCTTTCCTACAGGGGTCGCGCCTGACCGCCTGGGAGATGATGAAAGAAGAAATCCCCTGCACTCTGATCACCGATAACATGGCTGGCTACTTCATGAAGTCGGGGCAGATTCAGGCCGTAATTGTCGGAGCCGACCGGATTGCCCGCAATGGTGATACGGCTAACAAGATCGGGACATATTCAGTGGCGGTTCTCGCCCGGGAACACGGCATTCCTTTCTACGTCGCCGCTCCCCTCTCCACCATCGACCTCGAGACCCCCAGCGGCGACGGGATCCCGATCGAGCAGCGCGATATTCAGGAAGTCACCCGGATCAACGACCAGTTACTGGCTCCGGCATCCGTCGGCGTGGCCAACCCCGCCTTCGATGTGACTCCGAATCGCCTGATTTCAGCTATCATCACGGAGGCGGGGATTGCGAGATCTCCCTTCGAGCAATCCGTTCCGGCGCTTTTCGGGTGATCCTTGTTCCTTGGTCATTACAGTCGGAGCAACCAAGGAAGCAGTTGAACCAAAGAACCAAAGAATCATGATCATCCTCGGCATTGAATCCAGTTGCGACGAGACGGCAGCAGCCTTATTCGAAACTCCGGATCACATACTGGCCAGCGTGATTGCTTCGCAGGTGGCAACCCATTCGGAATTCGGGGGAGTGGTTCCAGAGCTTGCCAGCCGTGAGCATCTCGACAATATCTGCTATGTAGTTGAAGCCTGTTTTGAAGAGGCGAGCCGAAAGGGCCGGACTTTGGATTGGAAGGATGTTCAGGCGGTGGCGGTGACCCGCGGGCCTGGACTGATGGGCGCTCTTTTGGTGGGAATGGCTTATGCCAAGGCGCTGGCTTACAGCCTTGGAATTCCGTTCCTGGGTGTCAATCACCTGCAGGGACACATCTACTCAATTTTTCTGGATCATTCTCAGGCCGAGTTGCCGGCCCTCTCTCTGGTCGTGTCGGGAGGACATACCAGCCTCTTTTACATGACTCAGATGACCGAATACGAGCTGATTGCCAGGACTCGAGACGATGCTGCCGGGGAGGCACTGGACAAGCTCGCCAAGTTGCTGGGACTTGGCTATCCGGGAGGACCGATCATCGACCGTCTCGCGCCCCTGGGAAGGTCCGACGCCATCCGCTTCTCACTTCCCAAGATCAGCGATCAGAGTCTCGATTTCAGCTTTAGTGGACTCAAGACAGCCGCGCTGCGCCATGTCCAGCAAAAGGAATTAAAGCCGATTCGCCCGGGAGCAGAAAACCCCTCCTCTGAGATCCTGGACCTACTGGCCAGCTACCAGAAGTCGATTATCGACCAGATCCTGGACCGCCTGGAGAAGGCACTGGAGGGCCGGGAGGTCAGGTCAATCCACATTTCAGGAGGAGTCTCCTGCAACAGTGAACTGCGCCGCAGAAGCACGGAATTCTTTAAGGGTAAGGGGTTACCGGTTTATTACCCCCGGCCCGCCTTGACCACAGACAACGCCGTCATGATTGCGGCTGCCGCGACTTTACGCCTGCAGGCTGGATCTCAGGACCCCTGGAGTCTCCCTGCCGATCCCAATCTGGCACTGTAATATCGTCGGCGACGGGCTGGAAGAAAAACCAGCGCGCCATCTCGGTGGAAGGAATCCGGCGTGAGCTTTGAACGTGATTTCTTTTCTCCTGGAATTTGGGCCGCAGCCTCCACGCTTCCGCCAAGGCCGGCAATGAGCTTTGTTCCAACACAACGGCGTAGAGCATGATGCCCAGATCGCGAAGCCACATATAGGGAAAACATTTCTTGGTGACGCCTGTGTCGATGTTCTTGCGGCGCATCAGGTAGCGGTTTTTCAATGAATGATAATTGATAGCGGGTGAGAGCTGCCGCCGGCGCGCAGGAGTCGCGTGGCGGCGATGCCAGCCTACGGCTCCAGGATCGTAAATCGCCTTCCATCCCCTGAGCTTCGCCCTCCAGGCCAGGTCGGCGTCCTCACGGTAGGCAAAGAAATCCTCATCCAGGTACTCCCCTCTCCAACACAGGTCATCCAGCATCTTCTTCTTGCAAAAGAGCGCCGCCCCGCTAATCCCGAAGACCGACTGCAGCCGGTCGTACTGCCCCCTGTCTTCTTCCTCGCTTCCCCGATCGAAATGGCGCAGGGCCGGAGTAAAGAACATGCCCGTGCTATCGATTACGGGGAGACCGCCTTTCTTCAAGGGTTGGCCTTCGTCGCCCATACGATAGAGCTTTCCGCCGGCCATGCCGGCGGCCTCCACGCGTTCACAAAGCCACAGCAGCCTCTCCACATAATCGGGCTGGAGAATCACGTCCGCATTCAACAGCAAGCCGAACTCAAAGTCCTCCCCAGCAAGATTGAAGTTATGCCCCCGGCTATAACCCAGGTTTTGCTGAGACTCAAAGATCTCCATTCCGAAGCGCCTGGCCACAGCCGCCGTGCCGTCCTGAGAATGGTTATCAAAAATCTTAATACGCAGGGGCACGCTCTGAGCCAGCAGCGAATTCACACAGCGCTCCAGAAAAGACGCATCATCATGCGTCACAATACTCACCACAACCCGCTCTCTCACTCTCTCACCCTCTCAGCCCAGCGGCTCCCGCAGCATCTCCTGGCCAGAATTCCCAGGTTAACGGGCAGCCACAGCAGTGGATAAGATAGCGGGTGGTGTTTGTTCAAGTATTTCAGCAGATTAGTGTAGTAGGTCGTTACAAAGGCGGGATATCCCAACTGCTCTACGCTAAAGCCTCCCTGGTGAATGGCGGGAGAATCGGGAACATAAATGACCTCCCATCCGTCCGACATGATCCGTTTGCAAAAGTCCACGTCTTCAAACCAGGCGGGGTAAAAACGAGGGTCGAAGCCCCCCACCGATTCCCACGCCTTTTTGCGAAGCAGCCAGTAGGCGGCGGCGGGTTGTTGCCCAATGGCGATCCCAGCCATTGGTTCTGCCCCCTCTTCATGAAAATCCAAAGAGCAGCGCTTTGTTCTAAACATCGATCCAATTTCGTCAAGAAACAAGGCGTCCCTGACGACGCTCCAGGCGGTAGGTAAACGCCGGAACTGAAAGCTGTTTTGAGGACGGCGATGGCTGTCGAACAGCAGGCCGCAGGCTATCGCCGCTTTTGGTCTTTTCATCAGGCTGCGATAGAGATTGCGGATGCTATGCGCGTGGACAATAACATCCGGGTTCAGGAGCAATATAAATTCGGAATCTGCCTGGGAAATTCCCCGATTGGCCGCTTCGGCGAATCCTAGATTTCTCTCAAAGCGAATCAGTTCAAGGCGAGACTCGCCTTGGACTGAATCAAGGCTGGCGTCGGAGGAAGCATTGTCTGCCACCAGGATACCTCTAAGTTCATCTTTAATATCGGCAAGCGAATCAATCAGTTGTGCAAGACAGGAACCGCTGTTCCAGTTTATGATCACAACCGTCAGATCCATGGCTAAATCATACTCGATTGAGTATGATGTAAATGGGGTGTCAAACAGAAAGTGACAGGACAGTGAGACTTCAGCGTTTTCGCGGAAAGCTTTTTCACGGGTGGATTCATCCCGAATTTTCTCCCCCTTTTGAGCTGTTGGAGGACCCGGAGTTAGCTAAGGATGCCGAAGGAGCTCAATGCCTCCTGGAATCTGAAGGGCGTCGCATCGTACGCCTGCCGCTTCGGGTAAACGGAAGCATTGAGTCCTGCTTTGCCTACTATTTTAAAAACAGCTCGTTCAGCCGCAGCCTGCGCCAGAATTACGCCTTTCGAAGCTTGAGGCTCTCTTCAAAACTTATTCAGCGTGGAATCGGAAGCTTCGAGATTTTGGCGGCCCTGAAAAGGAGGGATGAATGGCTGAACTGGCATAGTTTTGTGGTGGCCCGCGAGATCAAGGCCGTTTATGAGATGCCTTCGGCCGAGAATCATGCCTTTAACACTCACCCTGTCATCGAGTTCTCTCCAGCCGTCGCTTCCGCGCTGGCCAGCGAGCTTGCCGAGTTTCACCGCGAGGGTTTTTTCCATGGCGACTTGAAGACCCGTCATATCCTGGTTTATCCGCGCCAGAATCCGGGACTCGAGTTTTACTTCGTGGACCTCGAAAAATGCCACTACCTGCCACGCATTCCCGCTGTTTTCAAGGATATCCTGATCGTGCGCGATCTGGTCCAACTCTTCGCCTCATTGCCGGCTGATTACTCGCATGTCCGGGACCAATTCATGCACGAGTACTTGCGGGCCCTCAAACTTCCGCCGCGCAGGCAGCGGCGCCTCGGAAAGCTCCTGAACCTTTACGGCCCTGAGGGACCCCTTAAACAGGGTCAAACTCTTCTCGAAGGGGCCTTCCGAAAACTGACTTCAACCGGCCAGCGCATCAAGCCATAGACGAGGCCGCTGTCGGCCACCTCGAAGATATAGGCATTGTCGATCCAATCCTCAATGGTGTGCTCCCACACATTTCCGGCTGCCACAGCAGGAGAAATAGAGTAGCTGCCCGGCCTTACCGAGGGGATCCGGATCAGAAAGCCGACCGTGACCACGTCTCCACTTCCCACCGGCGGCAGGTAGCGCTCTTCGTAGGAGGTATTTGAGGATGTAATCTCCACTCCCAGACGGTCGCGAATGGTAAAGCCGATAATGGGATGCTGGATTGACTGGTGAAACCGGGCGGAAATCAGCAGCCGCACTTCCTCTCCGGCCCGAGCTTCGTTCAAAGCGCGTCGATCCGCAGAGCAGAGGAGAACCCCTACTAGCTCTGCTCCTCCATTGCCATAGCGATTGTGAATGTAAGGGATGGAATCCACCATCTCGAGGCCTTCCTCCTCAGGCAGTTGAGAAAACATTTCACCGTCGCCTGCAGTCCTGCGCTCTCGCTTGAAAATGAGCGCCTGGTAAGCCTGAACCACCTGGTCAGGGCTGCCATCCTCTAGCTTGCGTCCCTGATCGAGGAGAATAGCACGGTCGCAAAAGCGGGTGACCGCCTGCAGGTCATGGGTCACAAAAAGGATGGTTTTTCCCTGGTGGCGAAGTCGCCTGATCCGATTGGCGCAGCGGTGCTGAAAGACCAGATCTCCTACAGCCAGGGCTTCATCGACCAGGAGAATATCGGGATCCACGTGAATGGCGACTGCGAAAGCCAGCCTCATGAACATTCCGCTCGAATAAGTCTTGACGGGCTGGTCGATGAACTCCCCGATTTCAGCAAAATCCAGGATCTGATCCAGACGCTGCTCCATCTGACGGCGGGTCAGCCCCATGATGGCGCCGTTCATGAACACGTTATCCCGGCCGCTAAACTCAGGATTAAAACCCGAACCCAGTTCCAGGAGCGCAGCCACGTTCCCTCTGACAAAACAGTCTCCGCGCGTCTGCCTCAGAATTCCGGCCACAATTTGAAGCAGAGTGCTTTTGCCGGAGCCGTTCTGTCCCAGTATCCCCAAGGTGCTAGCTCGCGGGATCTCCAGGTCGATATCCGAGAGAGCCCAGAATTCGCGATGAAACTGCTTCTTTCCCAGGGTCAGCAATTCGAGGAATTTTCGTCCCGGTGAATCGTAGATCGGATACTTCTTGGAAACCTGGCGGAGTAAGACAGCCGGCTCAGAGGACATCGACAAATTCCCTTTTCGTCCGTCGGAATACCCAGCCTCCAACGAGAAAAACGAGGACACTGATAAAGGCAAGCAGAGCCAATGAAAGCGGCTGAAATATCTGGTTTTCCAAGAGAAGGCGCCGATACCCCTCTACAACATGCCCCAGCGGATTCAACTCAATCCAGAAGCGAAATCGGTCGGGAACGGCTTCAATTTTGTAAAAGATTGGCGTGAACCAGAACCAGAAGACCATCAGAACCGAAAGGACATGGGCCGTATCCCGCAGGAATACCTGAAGAGCTGCCGCCAGCCACCCCAGGCCCAATGAGAACAGCATCAGAAGAAGCCAGTAAATGGGAATCATTAAAGCGCTGGGACCGAGCAGTCCGTAGTAAAACAAGGCCAGCAGCAGGATAGTCAGACCAATCAGGTGCGTGACCAGATTGGACAGAACGATCGTAACAGGCAGAATCTCAGAGGGAAAAAGGGTTTTTCGAATCAAATGATTTTGATCCACCACCGACGTGCAGGAGCGGATCACCGTGTCTTGAAAATAGAGCCAGGGAAGTATCCCGCAAAAGAGAAACAGGGCAAAGTGATCGGTGGCGGCAAAGCGCGTCATATCAAAAACAACGGAGAACACGAAGGTGTAGCTGGCCAGCAACACCAGAGGATGAATCAGCGACCAGAAGATCCCCATCAGGGAGCCCACATACCGGCTCTTCAAGTCGCGAACTACGAAGTTGAAGATCAGGTGTCGCTGCAGGAGAATCTTCCGGGCAAAGCTGGTGAGGACGACCGCAGGCTTAAATTCAAACCTCCTGGGCCGCGCGCTTGCGAGCACGGCTCTGGAGGGGTGACCTGGCGAGCTCATAAAACAAATCCTCGTATTGATCGGTGACTTTTTCCCAGTCGTAGGCCTCAATCACCCGCTGCCGAGCTCTTTGCCGAAGCGGCTCGTAGTCATCCGGCTGATGGCAAACCCTGCGCATGAGGTCTGCCAAGGCTTCAGTATCGTTGAAAGGATACAGTAAAGCGCTTTGCCCCACCACTTCCCTGTTCTCGGGCGTATCATTGACCAGAACGATATTGCCAACTCCCATCGCCTCGATCAGCGCAGGGTGGGTTCCCCCGGTCTCAGTTGCGTGGATGCAACAAAACGAATGCGAGATCAGCTCGCGGTAGCCGTGTCCATAAATAGCGCCTGGGAGAAGCACGTTGTGCCCCTCAGCCATTGCCTTGAGCCGGCGGATATATCTCCGGCCGTAAGGAGCGTCACCAACCACAACCAGAGGCAGAGCCGTTTTAGACTGGACATAGGCCTGAATCACCCGATGGGCATTATTCTCCGGTTCCAGACGTCCCACGTAAAGCAGGTAGCGCTGAGGCTGCAGGCCCAGCTTCTCCAGTGTTTCCACTGTGGCCTCCGGCTGGACAGTCGCCCCGTAGGGAATAAACCGCGAACGGAAACCATACTGGTCCACGTAGTACTGCTCGACCGCTCTGGCGTCGGTCACTACTTCATGAGGCAGGCGCGTGGCTAAGATCTCTCCGAGGCGGTAAAAGCTCTTTCCCAGGCGGTTCCATTTCTTGCGCAGGCGGTCGAGTCCGTCTACGTTCAGGACCGTCTTCTGTCCCACCAGTCTGGGAATCCAGCACAGGAACGCATTGGCTCCATTGCAGGTCAGAATGATGTCATATCGCTGGAACAGTGACCACAGGACAGAAACAGCCGTATGCGTCACCGTTTCCAGGTACTTGCGGCGGATGCTGGGAAGCACCCGGACGTTGACGCCCCGATAGAGATTCAATTGCGGATCGATAAAATGCGAGCGCCCGTAGACCGTAACATCGTGCCCGCGCCGGGCCAGCCGGACGGACAGCTCTTCAGCAAAGGTTTCAAAGCCTCCGTAATTGGCCGGAATTCCACGAGTGCCAACAATGGCGATCTTAAGCGGGCGTTGTTTGGCGGAGGTTGACAGCATAAGGCACGGTCACAAAAAAGAGAAGCAGGATCAAGAGTTCCGAATCCCCGAAATTGTACTCGAAGAGCCCGGCAAATAAAAAGGCAGTCAGCACGCCCATGCCATTCACCGAAAGATAAATAGCAAACGGGTCTTCGGCCGAGCGGGCAAAACGAAACAGATCCCAATAGATTCGGCCCCAAAGAGCCGCCCAGGCAAAGAAAGCCAGGAGCCCCATTTCAGCGGCAATCTGGATGAAGTTATTGTGCAGATGCTGGTAAGCCCAGTCTGGCAAATCAGAACTGGCGCGATACTCATCATAAAGACGAGAGAACATTCGCGGCCCCAGCCCGGTGATCGGATGCTCCGAAATGACCCTGGTCCCGGTATAAACGTACTCGAGACGCCCCTGGGTAGTCACATCCTTCAAATCGAAACTGGAGTAGAAACGCTCCTTAAAGGAAGCAGGCAGCACGAGAAAGATCATGACAAGGGCCGCACCGGCCGGGAACAGCCATTTGGGCCGGTAAAACGCCGCAATGACGAGCAAACCCACAACAGCGCCTACCAGAGCGCTGCGGGTCAGAGTGAGAACCAGCGCGAACAGCAGCAGCCCCAGCAGCAAGCTCCAGGGAAAAGCTCGACACCAGCCGAACCTTGCCTGAAGCAGAATATAGCCGGACAGCGCCACGGAGACCAGCATGAGTTGGCCCGAAAAAGTCATCCAGTGGCTCATAAATCCCTCGATTCTGTTGAGCAGTGTAACGTCCATCAGCCAGTAGTACTGAAGGACCCCGAGCAGGGCGCTGGCTCCCAGAAGGATGAAAATCCCTTTGAGCGTCCATTCTATGTCCTCCCGGGTCAGAAAGGTAAAAAAGAAGAGGGCATAAAAGAGCTTCAGCAGCTTTTTCAGGTAGACCGAGCTCTGGACCACGTCGGTCGAGCTAATCACGGCAATGAGGACGGCCGCAACAAACACGAGGAGCACGGGAAAAAAAGGAGGGGCTTTAAGGCCTAGTCTGCGGCGGCTCCAGGCCTGCCCAGCCCACATCAGGATGACGACCGCAAACATCAACTGAGACAGGAATACCGAGACCACCGAAACCATCGTCCCAAGCCCAATTACTGATGCAATCCATCTCACACGCACAGCTTACAGCTTCACGACGTTGGCGGCTCCGGCCTTATACACATTGCGGCTGTCGAAGATCAGTTGAGCGGATTTCTGAATCGTCTCATAATCGAAGCAGGAGTGATCGGTAGTGAGAACAATCAGATCGTAGTCCCGAAGTTTCTCCGGATCGATTGCTACCGACTTCTTCGAGATTCCATCCACTGAAAGTATCGGCACAAAGGGGTCGCTGTAATCGATCCGGGCTCCTTCATTTTCCAAGAGCCGGATAATGTCCAGCGCCGGCGACTCTCTGAAATCGCTGATGTTTTTCTTGTAAGCCACTCCCATTATCAGAATTCTCGAGCCGTTGACACACTTTCGCTTCTGGTTCAGCGCCCTGGCAATCTTCTGGACGCAATACTCGGGCATGTGCGTGTTCACTTCACTGGCCAGTTCGATAAAGCGCGCGTTGTAGTTGAGCATCTTGAGCTTCCAGGAGAGATATATGGGGTCGATGGGAATGCAGTGGCCTCCCAGACCGGGACCCGGGAAAAAGGGCATGAAGCCGAACGGCTTAGTGGCCGCCGCCTCGATCACTTCCCAGACAGGCACTCCCAACTTGTCGCACATAATGGCGATCTCGTTCACCAGACCGATATTGACCGCCCTGAACGTGTTCTCCAGCAGCTTGACCATCTCGGCGGCGGCGGCCGAAGAGACAGGGATCACCTGCTTGATGGCCTGCTCGTAGAGCGTCGTGGCCATTTCCGAACAGGCGGGGGTTATCCCGCCCACGATCTTGGGAGTATTGCGGGTATTATAAAAGGCATTTCCAGGGTCCACGCGCTCGGGAGAAAAGGCCAGGAAGAGATTCTCCCCAACGACAAATTCCCCATCGGCCAATTCAGGCAAGAGCACCTCCTCGGTCGTACCCGGGTAGGTCGTGCTCTCCAGGACAATCAGCATGTTCGAATGAATGTGCTTCCGTATACTCTGGGCGGCGCTGAGAATAAAGCTGATATCCGGATCCTTGGTCTTGCGCAATGGAGTGGGCACACAGATGCTGACGCAGTCTAATCGGGAAACTATTTCGTAGCAGCTATGCGCTTTGAATCGGCCGGACTCGAGAGCGCTTTGCAGAATTGAGGGTTTGAGGTCCAGAACGTGGGATTCGCCCTGGTTCAGCCGCGCGACTCTCTGCGCGTCAGCATCGATGCCGTGGACGTTAAAACCACTGCGGACAAACTCCATAGCCAGAGGCAGACCCACATATCCCAGACCAACGATACCCAGTTCGGCCTTCTTATCCTTAATCTTGTTCTTTAGATCCATATAGTCTCTGAACCGGTTCTCCTGCCATTGCCCGCTTCTCGCGACGGGCGAACCACTCGGCCGTGCGGCGCAGACCTTCGCGAAACAAAATCAGTGGCTTGAAGCCCATCTTTTCCACGGCCAAACGGATATCGGCCTGCGAGTGGCGCACGTCGCCGAGTCGGGCCGCCTGGTACAGGGGCTGCAGCCGGGTCCCCAGGATCTCATTGAGCATGGACACCACCTGATTCAGGCTGAATCGCTCTCCGCAGGCTACATTCAGGCTGAGACCCCGGACCTCTGAGCTGGCTGCAATGAGATTGGCAGAAACCACATTATCGATGTAAGTAAAATCCCGGCTCTGCTCTCCATCCCCAAAAATGATGGGCCTCTCACCCCGAAGCATGCGCGTGATGAAACGCGGAATGACCGCTGCATATTCCGACTTCGGGTCCTGGCGCGGTCCGAAAACATTAAAATACCTTAAACCTATCGCGGGAAGCTCATAGATATCCGAAAAGACCTGGCAGTACAGCTCTCCTACGTATTTGGTCAAAGCGTAGGGGGAAATCGGATTCGGCTTCATCTCCTCGTGCTTGGGAAGAACTTCCGAATCTCCGTACACCGAAGAGCTGGCGGCAAAGACCACTTTGCGCACGCCGGCATCGCGAGCGGCCAGGAGCACTTTCAGAGTTCCTTCCACATTGGCCGAATTGCTCTCCAGCGGATCCCTTACCGAGCGCTGGACCGAGGCTATAGCGGCCTGATGGTAAACGACGCCGGCCCCGCTGAAAAGATCTCTCAGGGCGTCCAGGTCCCGAATGTCCGCATCGATGACCTCCAGGTGATCGGCAAACTCCTCAGCCAGGTCCTGGGTGTTCTCGCGATGTCCGGTTGAGAAGTTATCGATTATTCGGACGCGGCTTCCGCGCTGGAGAAGGGCTGTGGCCAGGTGAGAGCCAATGAATCCGGCTCCTCCCGTTACTGCATTTAAATCCTTATGAGTCATCCTCCTCCTGCAATTCGTACGGCCGGATTCTAACAGAAAGTGGATTGCCAGGGATACCCTTTGCTACCATCGGCGGAGTCGGGAAAACCGGGGACGGTCACCTCTTTTCGGTGCCCAAAAG
>JBOGJG010000170.1:0-6044 GCA_050747825.1 Acidobacteriota bacterium
CACCGGTACCAATCCTTCATCCGGATGACCTTTTGGCAAAGCACACGCAAGACGCCTGGACGAAGCTGACGGGCACAGTTTCGGGCACAGTTGCGAACACGCCCCCGAATCCTCTGGCTGTAAGTGATTGATTTACTGGTGCCGGGGGACGGAATTGAACCGCCGACACGCGGATTTTCAGTCCGCTGCTCTACCGACTGAGCTACCCCGGCAGCGAAGGAAAAAAGGTATTCTACCAGAAAGGGACGCTGTCCCACGATTAGGGGAGTCAGATCGTCAGCGCTGGACGCGGCCGCTGGCGTCGCCTTTCATGAGGGCTTCCACTTCGGAGGCGTTCACGCGGTTGAAATCGCCGGCGATGGAGTGCTTCAGGCAGGAGGCGGCGACGGCGAACTCCAGAGCGCAGGCTTCATCTTCATAGCTGAGCAGGCCGTAAATCAGTCCGCCGGCGAAGGCGTCGCCACCGCCCACGCGGTCGATGATGTCGCTGATCTCGTATTTGAGGCTGGTGTGAAACTGCTCGCCATTGTGCAGCACGGCCGACCAGCTATTGTAGTTGGCGCTGTGGCTCTCGCGCATCGTGATGGCCTGCTTCTTCAGATTGGGGAACTCCCCCAGGACCCGCTCGGCGATCGCCTTGTATTTTTCTGATTCCAGTCGCCCGGCGTGGACGTCCACATCGATATCCACTCCCAGTGACTTCTGACAATCTTCTTCATTGGCAATGCCCACGTCCACATACTGGACTACCTCACGCATCACTTCAGGAGCTGACTTGCCGTAATTCCAGAGCTTCTTGCGGTAGTTGTAATCACAAGACACCATGACCGACTTTCGCTGTGCCGCCTTGACGGCTTCCAGGCACAGGTTGGCAGCGTTCTCGCCCAACGCTGGCGTAATGCCCGTGACGTGAAACCAGTCAGCTCCGTCCAGGACGGCGTCCCAATCGAAATCACCCGGTTCAGCCTGAGCGATAGAGGAACCCACGCGATCGTAAATCACCTTGGACGGGCGTTGGTTGGCGCCCGCCTCCAGGTAGTAAATGCCGATGCGCGAACCCTGCCGGCGGATCTGGGAGGTGTCGATTCCAAAGCTGCGCAACCCGGCCACGCAGGCATCTGCGATGGGATTGGCCGGTAAGGCCGTGACATACGAAACCTCCAGCCCATACTGCGCCAGCGAGACAGCCACGTTGGCCTCTCCGCCCCCGAAGGTAGCTTCGAAGAACGGAGACTGAAGCAGCCGCTCATGCCCGGGTGGATTCAGTCGCAACATTATTTCCCCAAAGGTGACTACTCGCTTTGCCATGATGCAGGAGCTCCTCTCACTTCAGAAACCAGTCGCACCGCTTCGCGCACATGACGGGAAACCAGATCAAATTGTCCTTTGGAGATCCAATCCGTGTGGACCATCCAGCTCCCGCCGCAAGCCAGTGTCTTCTCAAAGGCCAGGTACTGTTTCAGATTGCCCGGGCCGATCCCCCCGGTCGGAATGAATCGGACCATCCCATAGGGGGCGGAGATAGCCTTCATAAAATCGAGTCCACCCATCGGCTCGGCTGGAAAGAATTTCAGTATACTGAGTCCCTTCTCCAGAGCCGCTTCTATATCAGTGGGCGTGCAAATTCCCGGAAACACTTCGATTCCCTGTTCGAGACAGTAATCCACCACGCCGGGATTGAAGCCCGGCGCCACGATAAAGCGCGCTCCGGCCTCAATCGCCTGCCTGGCTTGTTCGACCTTCAGAACAGTTCCGGCTCCTACCAGGAGGTCGGGCAGTTCAGCGGCCAGTCGGCGGATCGCCTCCTGTCCCGCAGCGGTCCGGAAAGTGATTTCAGCGCAGGGAAGTCCCTCTTTTACCAGAACCTGTCCAAGAGACACCGAGTGCGCGGCATCATCGATTACGACAACCGGAACGATACCGAGGTCTTCGATACGCTCAGCTAAATGTTCCATTACGCTGGACACCCTTAAACATGCCACAGTAGTATAGCCGCGCCACTAGCTGTGATAAAGAAACCTTTTAGAGGAGGACGAGAATGCTAGAGAAGATCTATGCCAAAGATGGTCCCAAGCCAGTCGGCCCTTATTCTCCAGCCATCCGGGCCAACGGTTTCATCTTCGTCTCCGGACAGGGGCCTATCGATCCCCGGACGAGCGAGATCAACCGCGGCCCCATTCCTGACCAAGTCCGCCAGACCCTGGACAACATCAAGGCCATTTTGGAGGCGGCAGGGTCGTCCATGGATAAGATCGTCAAGAGTAATGTCTACCTGGCGGACATCTCGAATTTCGAGATCATGAATGAGGCTTATTCCGCCTATTTCGGCGATCATAAGCCTGCCCGCACGACCATTCAGGCAGGCGCGCTGCCCAAGCGGATTGACGTGGAAGTTGAGGTGATTGCTCTCGAATAGTCACCGTAGCGCCCATTTGAAGCCCTCAACTGCCGGGTGGTATATTTGGACGCATGATTCGGCAGGTCTACCTGGACAATAATGCGACAACCCGCTTGGACCCTCAGGTTTTGGAGGCGATGAAGCCTTTCTATCTGGAGGACTTCGGGAATGCTTCGTCCATCCATACGCTGGGCCAGAAGGCCAGGGCCGCCGTCGAGGAAGCCCGCCGCCAGGTTGCCGATTTGATCGGGGCTCAGCCCAGGGAGATCGTTTTCACCAGCGGCGGAACCGAATCGGACAACATGGCTATTCGCGGAGTGGCCACTCACAACCGGTCGCGGGGAAACCACATCATCACGTCAACCGTGGAACACCCGGCAATCCTCCGCACTTGCGAACAACTTGAAAAGGAAGGCTTCCGGGTCACGTACATTCCCGTGCAGAAGGACGGCGTGATTCGCCTGGATCAACTGAAGGATGCCCTTGATGACCAGACCATTCTCATCTCGATTATGCATGCCAACAATGAGGTTGGAACCATTCAGCCGATTCAGGAAATCGCCGCTCTGGCCCAGGAACGGAAGATCGCCTTCCACACCGATGCGGTCCAATCCACGGGCAAGATTCCATTGGACGTGGAAGAGCTCGGCATCGACCTCCTGACCCTCTCCGGCCACAAGATTCACGGACCTAAGGGTACGGGCGCTCTCTACGTGCGCCGCGGAGTACGGATGAACCCGCTTCTCTTCGGAGGCTCGCATGAGCGCCACCGCCGGGCGGGAACGGAAAACGTTCCCGGAATCGTGGGACTGGGAAAAGCCTGCGATGTGGCGCGCCATGGTCTGGACGACTTCGGCACCCGGATGCGCGAGCTCCGGGACCGTCTGGAAAATGGCATCCTGAGCAGGATTCCCGAGACCTATGTCAACGGAAACCGGGAGCAGCGGATGCCCCATGTCACCAACATCAGCTTCCGCTATCTGGAAGGGGAAGCCCTGCTGATTTCCCTGGACTTCAGCGGAATCGCCGTCTCAACCGGCGCTGCCTGTTCATCCGGGTCACTGGAGCCCTCGCACGTGCTGACGGCTATTGGCCTCAGCTCCGTACTGGCCCACGGCTCCATTCGATTCAGCCTCAGCCGGATGACCACTGAGGAAGATATCGATTACGTCCTGGAGACGCTGCCTGCCACCGTAGAGCGGATGCGGGAAATGTCGCCGCTGTATCGGGAAGGGTAGACCTTCTTGTACAGCGAGAGAGTCAGGGAACTCATCTCCACTCTTCCCAACCGCGGAACTCTGGCAGAAGCCACTCACCGCTCTCGATCTGAAAATCCGGTTTGCGGCGATATCACGCACCTTTATTTGAAAATCGAAGGCGACCTTGTTCAGGACTGCCGTTTTCAGACCCATGGCTGTCCGGGAGCAATCGCCGCCGCCGCCGCCATTACGCTGCTCTGCAAGGGAAAGACGACGACCGAATGCCGGCAACTGACAATCGAGTCGCTGCTGGACTTCCTTCAGGGACTGCCTTCCCACAAGATTCACGGCGCGGAACTCGCGCTGGCAGCCTTAAAAAAAGCGCTCATATCTGTTTAACTCTTGAAAAGGAGCTCTTAAGAATGCACAAGTACTTACTATTTCTTTTGTTCAGTTTTCCGCTGTTCAACTACGGCATGGCCGCCACCCTCTTTTACTTCCCACAAATCGGAGATGGAGTTCAAAACGGAGTGAGGCTTCAGACAAATCTGGTATTCACAGGCCTTGAAAGCGCTGCAGTGACGGTCGAGTTCTTCGATTCCGAAGGGCAGCGTCTTCAGATGGCGTTCGCGGATGACCGGCCGGCTGGCTCGGTGATCGAGCTCTCGCTGGGACGAGGAGAGGTGGTTTTAGTTCAGACGGCCGGGACTGAAAGCTTAAAGTCAGGGTATGCTCGAGTCACGGCAGACGCCCAGATTGGCGCTAATGCGATTTTTACAGGAACCGAAATCGAAACAGAGCGGGTACTCTTCGAGGCGGGTGTGCCGGCCACCACAACGGAGTCGGAGTTCACCATTTTCCTGGATTCGATCGGCAGTCATGATACCGGTCTGGCCTTCGTGCACGCTTCTCAGGTTGGCCAAGAGCAAGTGGATGGTGAAGAAGAGCCGCCCGTTCAGATCACGATTAAGATCTATGACACGAACTTCACCCTGATTGCCACTGCCCAAATGGAACTGGCCTCGGGCCACCACTTAGCCCAGTTCATCTGGCAGTTCCTGGAAGACTCGGAGGTCATCTCCAGAGTCAGGGATATGCTGGGTCTCGTGACGATCACCAGCGATCGTCCGCTGGCGCCGGTGACGCTGCGCCAGGACGAGGAGACGCTGCTCCTGACCACGTTTCCCGTAGTTTCCGGCAGCCCGGAGGCAGGCGAATCCACCAACTTCTTCTTCTCCTTCGAGGAGAGCATGCAGGGGTGGTATCCCACGGGAACAGATCTCGAGCACGCCGGCGGCACCCTCGAGTGGTCAATCGAGCCGACTGAGGAAATGGCTACGCACGGATCCAGATCGCTGCAATTTTTCCTGGAAAACCTCAACGACGCCGGAAAGATCTGGGTGCAGCGCAACTTTTCCCTGGAACCGGAAACCACTTATGAAGTTCAGGTCGAATACGATTTCGGGACCGGAGACGGTGATATCAACGCTTTTATGATTATCACAGGCGCTTCTCCGGGTCCGCCAGAAACATGGGACGATCTGGATTTCCAGGAATCCACTTCAAACGGTACCGGCGAGCCCGGATTTGCATGGCTGGATAAAAGCTACACCTTCACGGTCGAATCAAGCCCCGAAGGCCTGATTTACGTAGCCATCGGCGTCTGGGGAACCTACGAAGTCAGCCGGACCTACCTGGTAGACGCCGTGAACATCACCTTCACGGAAAGGCGGAAAGGTGACACGCACGTAATTGCCTCTGAAAGCCGCGTCAATTCTGCAAGAAGTCTTCAGTCTGGCACCAATCAGTCAATTGCCGCTTCAATCGGGAACGTTTTACTCGTACACCGTATTTGCCTCACTACCTTCAGAACTCCTGACATACCCCCAAAAACCTCAGGAAATTCCAGACATTTGAGGACAGGAGGCATTCGCGCTGTAACCGCGTTCGGGCCGAGTTCAAATTTTGAACGGGAGAATTTCGGCCAAAAAGCTGAGAAGGCCGATCTAATACCCGCTGGGCAGCCCAAGGCTTCTCCTTTTTCAAGTTCTGAGCCGCCTTAAAAAGACACCTCTGCCCAGGTTCCTTTAATTGGTTGCTGGAGAGTGGGACTTTAGGCAGCCCGTTGAACCAGCGAGCGCATCTTCTCTTTTTGGCCGGCTTTGATGTGACCCACGGCTAATGCCAGCATGACCATCAGGGCCAGTCCCACCCGCAACTCCATTTTTTTCTTGCCCCCTAGCAGCGGGAAGGGCAGCCGGGAGCGGATCTGTTCCAGCGCCTCAAAGACCCACACTTGAGCCTTGTTTTTCACCGCCGTGAGTTCTGTCCATCCGCTGCAGACATCGGTCAGATCCAGCGTTTGAGCGTAATCTCCCCGGCTATTGCCCCCTTCGTGAGCGACTAAATCTACCTCGACAAATCCAGGAGAAGCTTCATCCCACTGG
>JBOGJG010000171.1:0-5952 GCA_050747825.1 Acidobacteriota bacterium
TCAGTTCACGCCGTACATGGGGCGCTTGATATTTTTGAAGGTGAAGCGGTCCGGATTGACGGCGGTCAGGCCGGGAGTGTCTACTTCGATTATGCGCCCGGCCACCGGCTCGTAGGCTGCACGGTAGGCGATGGCGGCTTTGACCACCAGAATTCTCTGTCGCTCGGGGTAAATGCCGTTTGAGATCAACTGGTGCAGGCTGTTGGGATTCTGGCGCTCGCTGGTTAACATGAGCAAACTGGGCAGATCGCGGGTCGAGCCTTCTACTTCGATGACCGCCGTCAAACCCTGGTCAAAGTACTGCTCTCCGCCGTGTCGCACCTCCGGTTCGAAGTACTTCCCATCATTCAGAAGCTTCACCCTGCCTCGGATTCGCACCGGCCGGCCGTGAAATTGATCAGTTTTCCCGCCAGTCTCAAAATCGAAGTCCCCGCCCACTCCGGACCTGGCGGCGACCTGAACGGCTTCAGGGTCAGCTATGCTCATCACCCATCCCCGGGCTTTCTGCCTGACCAGCTGCTCCAGGAGGAAAGTGCTGTCTCCTGCCGAGCCGCCGCCGATGTTGTCTCCCATGTCTACGAGGACTACGGGAGACTTGTCAGAGGCCATGGCCAGGCGCACCGCCTCCGCGGCATCCGGCAGGTTCAGCACCAGCCGGTCACGAGTGGCCCACAGCATGTCGGAGAGACGCTGGGCTTCCCGCCTGGCCAATTCGGGATCGTTATCCGTAATCACGATTACACTCGGCCCCATAGCGGGCACGTCGGCGTACTGGTAGCCACCCGAAACGCTCACTCCCAAAATTTTCGGGTTTTGCTGCTCCAGTTTCCGGCTCTCGGCCACAATAGGGGCGAGCGGCTGCGCGAAGGTGTTCTGATAAAGGATATTGTAAAGCATCGGAGGCTTGACCAGGGCCATCACAGGCTTGACTTCCCCGGCGACGGCGGCGGCCATAATTTCAGCCGCCTGCTTCCCGCGCTCCTTCGTATCCAGGTGAGGATTCTCCTTGTAAGTAATCAGGGCTGTGGCGTGCTCGACAATCTCCGCAGAAACGTTGGCGTGGAAATCATGCGTCACCACGATAGGAAAGTCAGAGCCAAAGAGCTCGCGCACTCGCCTGACGATCTCCGCGTCCCCGTGCGGGTAGCTTTCAACCACCATCGCCCCGTGGAGGGACAGGTAGACTCCATCCAACCGTGGAGCCCTTTTGAGAAGTTGAAGCATCTCCTCCATCAGGCTGACGAAAGCATGGTCGGTGACGGGGCCCTTAGGCGTGGCTGAGGCGAGCAGCGCCGGATAGAGCTCCAGACCCTGTTTTAGGCCCTCCTCTATGAAGCCGCTCACGGTATCGTTGCTCCGCGACCAGAGCTCGAGTGTTTCGGGGATACTGCTCCTTTCCCTCTTGATGAAGTCGGACAGCCGGGTTTTATCCGGATTGAAGGAATTGGATTCGTGGCTGATTCCTGCGATGGCAACACGGGGAGGCGACTGGGCATCCACCTGCCCCGAAAACAGAACAGCCGTGAATAAGAATAAGAGGAAGGACATCGGCCGCAAGCGGTACATTTTACCCTCTAATGATTGAAAACCCATTCGAATTTAAGGTTTAATCGCGTACATTTCAAGTTTGCAGGCGATTGCACAACCGCAGAGTCGGCTGACATTTTTGGAAGAGTGCATGCCTGCGTATTTTTACGAGCCGGAGTACCCGGTCTGGTCCCGATCTCAAGGCGGAGGAAAAGCCGTGAAAAGACTGGTTATCGTCGCATCATTCATCGCCACTGCTTCCATGTCTGTTGATCAGTGCCTCTGGTCACTGCCGCAGCCCGGTTCCGAGAGAGCCCGAAAGCTCCACGAGGAAGCCTTCGTCTTCGACGGCCACGTCCACATGATCAACCGGCAGTTCTATCAGGGGGGCAATATCGGCGAGCGGTACGCCGACGGCCAGGTAGACCTGCCCCGGGCGCGGGAGGGAGGAATCGACGCTCTCTTCATGACTCTTTTCGTGACCGAAGAGTACTACCCGCCGCGTTATGAAACCAGGCAGACCCTGAGGCTGCTCGACCTGGCACTGCGCCAGATCGAGCAGAACCGGGAGGTCGTAGAGCTGGCCCGAAATGCCTCCGAGATTGAGCGAATCAACCGGCAGGGAAAGATCGCCGCCGTCCTGGACCTGGAGGGAGGGTTCAACCTGGACGGCGATCCCGCCGTACTGCGCAGCCTTTACCGGCTGGGCCTGCGGGTCGTCCAGCTCCCCGCGCACAACTGGACGAACAACTTCGCGGACTCCTGCTGCGCTCCTCCAAAGTGGAACGGCCTGAATGCGCGAGGGCGTGAGGTCGTCCGCGAGGCCAACCGCCTGGGGATGGTCATCAACGTCTCCCACTCTTCTGATGAGACGCTGGAACAGGCCATTGAGGTCAGCTCAGACCCGCTGGTGGCTACGCACCATGGTCTGCGCAGCTTCAACAATATCCCTCGGACCATGCCCGATGACCTGCTGAAAAAATTGGCCGCCAAAGGCGGAGTCATCGGCTTTCATATCGGGAATTCTTTCCACAACCGGCGGTATTTCGAGTGGCGCACCCGGAAGGCCGGCAAGCCCTTCTGGGATACCTCCGAGATCGCCGCCCGTAAAATTGAAATCTCAATCGAAGCCATCGATCGCCGAATCGCCTCTCGTTTTCCCATGGTAGGGCCCATCGCCCCGGATGACTTGGTCATGACGGTTGACGAGTGGGTGGGAGTTGTCGATCGGGCTATACAACTGGTCGGGGAGGATCATGTGGCGCTGGGGAGCGACTTCGATGGGGGACCCACACCTCCGAAAGGGATACGGGATATCCGCGACCTGTGGCTCATTACTGAGGCCATGCTGCGCAGGGGTTATTCGGAAGAACGAATCCGCAAGTTCCTGGGTGGGAACCTGCTGAGAGTCTTCCGCCAGGTCACCTCGGAATCTGTAATGGAATAAGGTGAAAAAATTAACTTTGGAAAAGGAGGGTTGAAATGCAGAAATCACGAAGGGGCATCATGAGGGCGGTGCTGGCAAGCGCGGGGGCCATGGTGGGAGCAAACCACATCGTAAGGGCCCAGCAGCCCTCAGCCGAGCTCAAGAAGGAAGTTCATTACAGGGACGGCAGGAGACCGGAAAACCCGCTCTTTTCTCCCGCCATTACCTACGGAAACCTGGTCTTCATCTCCGGAAAGGGCGCGCACTTCGAGGGAGACATCAGCGCCCATACCGATCATGTCCTGAAGACGATTCAGGAAGAGCTGGAGAGCGTCGGCTCTTCGATGGACAAAGTTCTCAAATGCAACGTTTACCTGCATGACCTGAAAGACTATCAGGCCATGAACGAGGTCTTCCGCGGCCGCTTCGGGGCCGAGCCGCCCGTGCGAACCACCATTGCATGTTACGGCGGCGTGCCCGGAGACTCTCTCGTTGAGATCGACGTGATCGCCTACCGCTAGGGCCGTGGCCCGAGTAAGGCCGATATCTTCGAATAATTCGATTTAGCGGCTGATGTTCAGGTCTTGCCACATGGGCCTGGAGATCCCGTTCAGGTCCCACAGCGCTTTACCCTCGCGGATGGTAAGCTCGCATTCGAGTTTCTGGTCGCCTGGATATTTTCCGAGCCGCACGTCCAGGTAGCCGAAGTTGCCTGTCCGCAGGCTGAGCACTGTGAGGTCCGCCGCCGCGCCCTCGCTCAGGTGTCCGAGATCGGTGCGCTTGATGAAGCGGGCGGGATTCCAGGTTGACTTGAGGATGACCTCCTGCAGGGGCATTCCCAGATTCAGGAACTTCGACATGACGTTGACCATATCCTTCATGCCGCCGATCATGCTGCTGGTGTGCAGGTCCGTGCTGATCGAATCGGGCCAGAAGCCCTGCCGGGTGGCCGGCACGGCCTGCCGGTACCAGAAGCTTCCGCTGCCGTGGCCCACGTCGAAAATGATGCCTCGCTTCTGGGTTTCAAAAAGATAAGGGAGCACTTTCCCCTGCGCATCCAGCATGGGCACCCGGATCAGGTAGGTGTGAGTGTATATGTCGCCTGGGCGCAGGTGCTCGAGGACGAGCTCCTGAAAAGGCCGCTCGGGACGAAAATCCCCGAAGTCCACCATCACGGGGACATCGGCCAGGCGGCCCGCCTCGACCGCGCGATCCACCGGGTCCCACTCCGGACCGCGATAATGGGCGGTTTTGATCCCGACGATAACCCCCGGAAAATCCTTCACCCGCATCGCCGTCAGCTTGGCGTCCATGTCGGCCAGATTCTGTTCTACAGCCCCGCCCTTCATGCCTGAGCCGACGATGTTCAGCAGGGACAGCACACGGGTTTTTGAACGATCAATGACCTGGTCCTTGAACTGATGGAAGTTCCTCCAACCGGCGCCGCCCGCGTCCACGACCGTAGTAACGCCTGCTCGCAGCGTGAAGCCGTCCGGAGGAACGGCCGAGTAGCCGTTACTGAGATAGGAGTCGTCCTGAGTGCCGTAGAACACGTGGGCATGAATGTCGATCAGTCCGGGGACTACGTACAGCCCCCTGGCCTCGACAACCGTCTCCGCCTGGCCGGTGGGTATATCGGAGGCCACCCGGGCAATCTTGTCTCCCGAGATGGCGACGTCCATCACTCCGTCGATATTGTTCCGGGGATCAATGACGTGGCCGTCATTGATCAGGATATCGTACTGCTGAGCCCACAGAGTCGGCGCACTCAGGAGGATTGTGAGAATGAAAAAGGCTGCCTGCTGAATTGTTTGCCTCATAGGTCCTCTCGCTTTTGCTGCACATTGTCGGGCCTGATTATAGTCCATGTTCTTTATAGCCTTGATGCTGCAAATACAGGAGACAAAATCTGCTTCTGCTGCTCATCCACCGGCTTTCTTGTCGAGCAGCCGATCTGTAAATTGTGACTGGTGCGAGTGACATTCACCACGACAAATCACAAGTGACGATTACCCCGTTCCATGTTATCGTGCCTTTTTTAAGAAGCAGTTGCTATGAGAATCTACACCCGCAGAGGAGACGACGGGAAGACTTCGCTGTTCAGCGGTGAACGAGTGGATAAGCACTCGCTGCGGATCGAGGTGTACGGAACGGTCGATGAACTGGACTCGATCCTGGGGATGGCGCTGGTTTTCTCCCAGAACGTGAAGGTGAAGCAGATTATCCAGTCCCTTCAGCTCGGTCTGTTCGAAGCCGGAGCGGATCTGGCCACCACAGCCGAGAGCCGCCGGGAAGTCAAACGCATGCAGGAGGGAAACTGGCGGGAACTGGAAAAGATCATTGACGACCTCGACAAAGACCTCCCCCGACTGAAGAATTTCATACTCCCTGGGGGCGCTCCGGGCGGAGCCATCCTGCATTTTGCGCGTACGGTCTGCCGCCGAGCAGAGAGGCGGCTGGTCGGCCTGATGCGCGAGGACGCGGATGTGAATCGGGAGGTTCTGATTTACCTGAATCGGCTCTCGGATTTGCTTTTTGTGCTGGCCCGCTATGAGAATCTGTCCGGAGGGGCTGAGGAAGTGATATGGACCGGAAGGGAGTAAAGGCCTCTCCGGCCGGAGAGTGCGCCGCCTGCCGCGGCTCCGGGATGTTCTTAAAGGTGTTCTCCGCCTGTGATGCGAAGTCATCGGGCATTTCCCCTTGAGTCGAAGCTCCCCCTTGACCAGAGACAAAGATCATCCGTCCCGGCGGCGAACTGACCACGTGGGTGTAGCCGTTGGGCTTCGGACGGTACTCCAGGTTCAGGAACTGTTTTTCAGCTCTTTGAGCTTCTTGCCCCGGCGTAGAGGCACTCGCATGGCCGGAACAGGATAGCTGGTGGGCGGCCATCAGAATTGCGGCGGCAGACATCGTTCTTGCAAAAGCTTTCATCCCTTGGAACCTCCCGGTCGTTGAATCTATCTTTAGCGCTAAGCCTTCATTCTCAATCGCACTGACAC